>NZ_RHJQ01000004.1:184560-288526 GCF_004211995.1 Escherichia sp. E14S1 | reverse complement strand
CAAATTCACTATGCCACTACATATTGATTATATACAGGGAGATGGTTATCGGAACCACGACAGCCTCCCTGAACTAGCATTAATATCATCAGATCTCCTATCTCTAAACCATAAGAAAGCAGGAGCAACAGTGATGCATGTTTTTGCCGAATTGAATCAAGAGATCTCAAGGAGAGATACTAATGTAAACGGAGAAATGATGGCGGATGCTCAACGGAAACTTAGAGAGCTTCCAGTTAATAAATTATGCCTAATCAATCCATTCTCACTAAGAACTTAAACAAAAGAAGCCATAAAGCCCCGTTGGTGGTACTAGCGACCAGCGGAGCAAAGCGACAGCCTCAAACGGCTTATGTACAGACTGGCTAACTTATCAGGATAACCGTGTACCCTTGCGGGAGCGTGGCTGAGACGCTGGTAGAGCCTGCATATCGTATACAGGTACGCACCACCATAGACCTGTTTACGCCGCCATTCAGATCTAAAATTCAGATACAGGAAGACAGCACATCGGGCTTGAATGCTTAGTTAGTCTGCTTTGGAAGGATTTATAGACGTGGTATCGTCATCAGCTTCGAGTTCTTAATACCTGTTCGAGCTGTACAACTACAGGCCGTTACAGTTAAGATCTCCCATTACAATCATCAACCATAGCGGCAGTTCAGGGTAATAGATTACGGGAAAATATTAGTAGCAATAGACAGGGTTTTCACCATAACTCGTTGAAAAACAAGCTATTGCAAACTAATGGTGCCGAAGGCCGGACTCGAACCGGCACGTATTTCTACGGTTGATTTTGAATCAACTGCGTCTACCGATTTCGCCACTTCGGCACTGAAGAGGTATGCGGAAAACGTTGTGGATTATACCTGCCACGCGCCGCCATGCAAGCGCCAGCTTGCTCCCACTTTGCTAAGTGCTGAAATTTTCAGCATTACACTCAGCGATATGTAACCTTTGTCACACTCCAGGCCCCGTCCTACCATGCTCTACACTTCCCGGGCAACACCAGAGGACGACAAAAGCATGTCGATAATCAATAACGAATAGGGATTTTCGCAATATCCGCTACTTGCCGAACATAAGGTGATTCGCCGCGTGGTTGCCCAGGGTAGCGCCACGCAGCAGTGGTCACTGCGGCGCCTGTATTCGCGATAATCAGACCAACTTCTGGCAAGGTGCGGTGCCTACAATTATGAATTGCGGAGACTTTGTTGGGTCGCTTCTGCCAGGCCTTTAAGATATCTCGCAATCGGCTGAATTTAGTGGTGAAAACTTTTTAACCGTGCCTATACTCCAGACAGGGAACTGGAGGAAATCTCATGAGCGAACCACGTTTAATTGCCCGCACGCCGGACACAGAACTGTTTTTACTACCCGCTATGGCTAACCGTCACGGACTGATTACTGGCGCAACGGGGACAGGTAAAACTGTCACGCTGCAAAAACTGGCGGAATCTCTGTCAGAAATCGGCGTACCGGTGTTTATGGCCGATGTAAAAGGTGATTTGACCGGGGTTGCGGCAGAAGGTACCACCTCGGAAAAACTGCTCGCTCGGTTGAAAAATATCGGCGTCAACGACTGGCAACCACATGCTAATCCAGTGGTGGTATGGGATATTTTTGGTGAGAAAGGTCATCCAGTGCGGGCAACGGTATCGGATCTCGGGCCGTTGTTGCTGGCGCGTTTGTTGAATCTCAACGATGTGCAATCTGGCGTCCTGAATATCATTTTCCGTATTGCTGACGATCAGGGATTGTTGCTTCTCGACTTTAAAGATTTGCGGGCGATTACCCAATACATCGGTGATAACGCCAAATCATTCCAGAATCAGTACGGTAATATCAGTAGCGCATCGGTTGGCGCCATCCAGCGCGGATTACTGACGCTGGAACAGCAAGGGGCGACGCATTTCTTTGGCGAGCCGATGCTGGATATCAAAGACTGGATGCGTACCGATGCCAACGGTAAGGGTGTTATCAATATCCTTAGCGCCGAAAAACTCTACCAGATGCCAAAACTGTACGCCGCCAGCCTGTTGTGGATGCTTTCAGAGTTGTATGAACAACTGCCGGAAGCAGGCGATCTGGATAAACCGAAACTGGTGTTTTTCTTCGACGAAGCGCATCTGTTGTTTAACGATGCGCCGCAGGTGCTGCTGGATAAGATTGAACAGGTAATAAGGCTTATCCGTTCAAAAGGCGTGGGCGTCTGGTTTGTTTCGCAAAACCCTTCTGATATTCCAGACAACGTGCTTGGGCAGTTGGGAAATCGCGTTCAGCACGCTCTGCGCGCCTTTACACCGAAAGACCAGAAAGCGGTGAAGACAGCAGCGCAAACCATGCGACCTAATCCTGCATTTGATACGGAAAAGGCGATTCAGGAACTAGGAACCGGCGAAGCGTTGATCTCTTTTCTGGATGCGAAAGGAAGCCCTTCTGTGGTAGAGCGTGCGATGGTGATCGCGCCTTGTTCACGGATGGGGCCGGTGACAGAAGATGAGCGTAATGGCTTGATTAATCACTCCCCGGTGTATGGCAAGTATGAAGATGACGTGGACCGGGAATCCGCCTATGAGATGTTGCAAAAAGGCGTACAGGCAAGTACCGAGCAGCAAAATACCCCTCCGGCCAAAGGGAAAGAGATAAGTGAAGATGATGGTATTCTGGGTGGGTTGAAGGATATTTTGTTTGGCACTACCGGACCACGCGGCGGGAAGAAAGATGGCGTGGTGCAAACAATGGCGAAAAGCGCCGCCCGCCAGGTGACGAATCAGATTGTACGCGGTGTGCTGGGGAGTTTGCTTGGGGGGAGAAAAAGGTAAGTCAGGCGCTGTTTGTGTTCTCTCACACCAGCTTGCCTTTGCCTGATGCACTACGCGTATCAGGCCTACGCCACTTTGCTAACAATAATAAAGGGAGCTTTAGCTCCCTTTATTCATTCATCAAGTTACGATTTTCTCATTAACAGCCACAGACTGATTAAGAAGAAGCTGGCGCTTGGCAACAGTGCGCCGATAATCGGCGGGATGCCGTAAACCAACGTCAGCGGGCCGAAGATCTGGTCCAGTACGTAGAACACAAAACCGAAGCTAATACCGGTGACCACACGAACGCCCATCGGCACGCTGCGCAGTGGACCGAAGATAAATGACAGCGCCATCAGCATCATTACCGCCACGGATAGCGGCTGGAAGATTTTGCTCCACATATTAAGCTGGTAGCGCCCGGCGTCCTGACCGCTCGACTTCAGATACTTCACGTAGTTGTGCAAACCACTGATGGAGAGCGCATCCGGATCCAGCGCTACCACGCCCAGTTTGTCCGGCGTGAGGTTGGTTTTCCAGGTGCCGCTCACCGTCTGCGAACCGGTTATCTGTTTTGGATTGGTCAGGTCAGATTCATCAACCTGCGACAGACGCCAGACTTTATGTTCAGGGTCAAACTTCGCGGAAGCGGCATAGCGAACGGATTGCAGACGACGATTCTCGTTAAAGGCATAAATACTGATACCACCTAACTCTTCATCACCTTTTACTCGCTCAATATAGACAAAGTTGTCACCATCTTTAGCCCATAAACCTTGCTGAGTAGAAAGCAACGAACCACCGTACATCGCCTGCGCGCGGTAATTACGCGCCATCTGTTCGCCCTGCGGCGCGACCCATTCGCCAATCGCCATCGTCAGCAAAACCAGTGGAATGGCGGTTTTCATTACTGACAACGCGACTTGCATGCGGGTAAAACCAGAAGCCTGCATCACCACCAGTTCGCTGCGCTGCGCCAGCATCCCTAGCCCGAGCAACGCGCCCAGCAGGGCCGCCATCGGGAAGAAGATTTGCACATCTTTCGGCACGCTCAACAGGGTATACATTCCCGCGCCTACCGCGTCGTAACTCCCCTGCCCGGCTTTTTTCAGCTGATCGACAAACTTGATAATGCCGGAGAGCGACACCAGCATGAACAGCGTCATCATGATGGTGGTGAAAATGGTTTTACCGATATAGCGGTCAAGAACACCAAAAGGTTGCATCACACCGCTCCTTTACGCGAAAAACTGGCGCGCAGTCGGCGGACCGGTACTGTGTCCCAAAGGTTGAGAACAATCGCCAAAGCCAGATAAATCAGGTTAACGGTCCACATCCACAGCGTCGGGTCCAGCTTACCTTTACCGCCGTTAGATTTAAGGGAGGTCTGGATCAGGAAGAAAAGCAGATATAGCAGCATGGCTGGCAGCATCGACAGGACACGTCCCTGACGCGGGTTAACCACGCTCAGAGGCACAACCATGAGCGCCATCATAAACACGGTGAATACCAGCGTGATACGCCAGTTCAGTTCTGCGCGGGCACGATCGGTGTCGGTGTTCCACAATGTGCGCATGTCCATCTGGTCGGTATCGTTCGGGTCGAGCGCCACCGCCTGGTGACCAATGATCGCCTGATAATCCTGGAAGTCCGTAATGCGGAAATCACGTAACAGTGCAGTGCCTTCGAAGCGCGTTCCCTGGTTGAGGCTGACGACCTGGGATCCGTCGCGAAGTTGCGTTAAATGTCCGGAATCGGCCACCACCACGGAAGGACGCGCGTTACCTTTTGGTCGAATTTGCGCGAGGAACACATCTTTGAAATCGCTGCCGTCAACGCTTTCGATGAACAGCACTGAGCTGCCATTAGTCGCTTGCTGGAATTGCCCTTGCGCCAGCGCCGCCATGCCTGGGTTAGCTTTCGCTTCTGCCAGCACTTCATCCTGATGGCGCGATGACCACGGCCCCGCCCACATAACGTTAACCGCCGCGACAATCGCCGTGAACACCGCGAGAACCATCGCCGCTTTCACCAGCACCGCTTTGCTCAGGCCGCAGGCATGCATTACCGTAATTTCACTTTCGGTATACAGTTTGCCCAGCGTCATCAGCAGCCCGAGGAACAGGCTTAATGGCAGGATAAGCTGCGCCATTTCCGGCACGCCCAACCCGAGAAGGGAGAGCACCAGATTCGCCGGAATATCGCCGTCAACTGCTGCGCCGAGGATCCTCACTAACTTTTGACAGAAGAAGATCAAAAGCAAGATGAAGAGTATCGCCAGCTGGCTTTTGAGCGTCTCCCGCACCAGATATCTTATGATTATCACTTTAAATACGCCCGTAAAAACTCGTCTTTTGCAGGATTTTAGCTTGTTTCATGGCTTAAACGTCATTTATTCTCTTGAGTCGTCGAAATCGTCGCTAAGATAATTATACTCAACGGATTCACCTCTCAGATTTTGTTCTGACGTGCCAATGCCGTAATAACGTTAAGATTAACACGAAGTCATCGCAACAGCGGACATGAGTTACGAAAGCTTGCAATTCTATCTGTAGCCACCGCCGTTGTCTTTAAGATTCAGGAGCGTAGTGCATGGAGTTTAGTGTAAAAAGCGGTAGCCCGGAGAAACAGCGGAGTGCCTGCATCGTCGTGGGCGTCTTCGAACCACGTCGCCTTTCTCCGATTGCAGAACAGCTCGATAAAATCAGCGATGGGTACATCAGCGCCCTGCTGCGCCGAGGCGAACTGGAAGGAAAACCGGGGCAGACGCTGTTGCTGCACCATGTGCCGAACGTGCTTTCTGAGCGCATTCTCCTTATTGGTTGCGGTAAAGAACGTGAGCTGGATGAGCGCCAGTACAAGCAGGTGATTCAGAAAACCATTAATACGCTGAATGATACTGGCTCGATGGAAGCGGTCTGCTTCCTGACTGAACTGCACGTTAAAGGCCGTAACAACTACTGGAAAGTGCGCCAGGCTGTCGAGACGGCAAAAGAGACACTCTACAGTTTCGATCAGCTGAAAACGAACAAGAGCGAACCGCGTCGTCCGCTGCGTAAAATGGTGTTCAACGTGCCGACCCGCCGTGAACTGACCAGCGGGGAGCGCGCGATCCAGCACGGTCTGGCGATTGCCGCCGGGATTAAAGCAGCAAAAGATCTCGGCAATATGCCGCCGAATATCTGTAACGCCGCTTACCTCGCCTCTCAGGCGCGCCAGCTGGCTGACAGCTACAGCAAGAATGTTATTACCCGCGTTATCGGCGAACAGCAGATGAAAGAGCTGGGGATGCATTCCTATCTGGCAGTCGGTCAGGGTTCGCAAAACGAATCGCTGATGTCGGTGATTGAGTACAAAGGCAACGCGTCGGAAGATGCACGCCCTATCGTGCTGGTCGGTAAAGGTTTAACCTTCGACTCCGGCGGCATCTCCATCAAGCCTTCAGAAGGCATGGATGAGATGAAGTACGATATGTGCGGTGCGGCGGCGGTTTATGGCGTGATGAGGATGGTCGCGGAACTGCAACTGCCGATTAACGTTATCGGCGTGCTGGCAGGCTGCGAAAACATGCCTGGCGGGCGTGCCTATCGTCCGGGCGATGTGTTAACCACCATGTCCGGTCAAACCGTAGAAGTGCTGAATACCGACGCCGAAGGCCGCCTGGTACTGTGCGACGTGTTAACTTACGTTGAGCGTTTTGAGCCGGAAGCGGTGATTGACGTGGCGACGCTGACCGGTGCTTGCGTTATCGCGCTGGGTCATCACATTACCGGTCTGATGGCGAACCATAACCCGCTGGCCCATGAGCTGATTGCTGCATCTGAACAATCCGGTGACCGCGCATGGCGTTTACCGCTGGGTGACGAGTACCAGGAACAACTGGAGTCCAATTTTGCCGATATGGCGAACATTGGCGGTCGTCCTGGCGGGGCGATTACCGCAGGTTGCTTCCTGTCGCGCTTTACCCGCAAGTACAACTGGGCGCACCTGGATATTGCAGGAACAGCCTGGCGTTCTGGTAAAGCAAAAGGCGCAACCGGTCGTCCGGTGGCGTTGCTGGCACAGTTCCTGTTGAATCGCGCCGGGTTTAACGGCGAAGAGTAATTGCATCAGGCAAAGTTGTTATTGTCGGATGCGGTGTGAACGCCTTATCCGACCGACACACAGCACTGAACTCGCAGGCCTGATAAGACGCGGCAGCGTCGCATCAGGCAACGCTGTTATTGTCGGATGCGGCGTGAACGCCTTATCCGACCGACACACAGCACTGAACTTGTAGGCCTGATAAGACGTGGCAGCGTCGCATCAGGCAATGCTGTGTATTACCAGATGCATATTTAAATCCACCACAAGAAGCCCCATATATGAAAAACGCAACGTTCTACCTTCTGGACAATGACACCACCGTCGATGGCTTAAGCGCCGTTGAGCAGCTGGTGTGTGAAATTGCCGCAGAACGTTGGCGCAGTGGTAAGCGCGTGCTCATCGCCTGTGAAGATGAAAAGCAGGCTTACCGGCTGGATGAAGCCCTGTGGGCGCGTCCGGCAGAAAGCTTTGTTCCGCATAATTTAGCGGGAGAAGGACCGCGCGGCGGTGCGCCGGTGGAGATCGCCTGGCCGCAAAAACGCAGCAGCAGCCCGCGCGATATATTGATTAGTCTGCGAACAAGCTTTGCAGATTTTGCCACCGCTTTCACAGAAGTGGTAGACTTCGTTCCTTATGAAGATTCTCTGAAACAACTGGCGCGCGAACGCTATAAAGCCTACCGCGTGGCTGGTTTCAACCTGAATACGGCAACCTGGAAATAATGGAAAAGACATATAACCCACAAGATATCGAACAGCCGCTTTACGAGCACTGGGAAAAGCAGGGCTACTTTAAGCCTAATGGCGATGAAAGCCAGGAAAGTTTCTGCATCATGATCCCGCCGCCGAACGTCACCGGCAGTTTGCATATGGGTCACGCCTTCCAGCAAACCATCATGGATACCATGATCCGCTATCAGCGCATGCAGGGCAAAAACACCCTGTGGCAGGTCGGTACTGACCACGCCGGGATCGCTACCCAGATGGTCGTTGAGCGCAAGATTGCCGCAGAAGAAGGTAAAACCCGTCACGATTACGGCCGCGAAGCTTTCATCGACAAAATCTGGGAATGGAAAGCGGAATCCGGCGGCACCATTACCCGTCAGATGCGCCGTCTCGGCAACTCCGTCGACTGGGAGCGTGAACGCTTCACCATGGACGAAGGCCTGTCCAATGCGGTGAAAGAAGTTTTCGTCCGTCTGTATAAAGAAGACCTGATTTACCGTGGCAAACGCCTGGTAAACTGGGACCCGAAACTGCGTACCGCTATCTCTGACCTGGAAGTAGAAAACCGCGAATCGAAAGGTTCGATGTGGCACATCCGCTATCTGCTGGCTGATGGCGCGAAAACCGCAGACGGTAAAGATTATCTGGTGGTTGCGACTACCCGTCCGGAAACCTTGCTGGGCGACACCGGCGTGGCCGTTAACCCGGAAGACCCGCGTTACAAAGATCTGATTGGCAAATATGTCATTCTGCCGCTGGTTAACCGTCGTATTCCGATCGTGGGCGACGAACACGCCGATATGGAAAAAGGCACCGGCTGCGTGAAGATCACTCCGGCGCACGACTTTAACGACTATGAAGTCGGTAAACGTCACGCCCTGCCGATGATCAACATCCTGACCTTTGACGGTGATATCCGTGAAAGCGCTCAAGTGTTCGATACCAAAGGTAACGAATCTGATGTTTATTCCAGCGAGATCCCGGCAGAGTTCCAGAAACTGGAGCGTTTTGCTGCGCGTAAAGCCATCGTTGCTGCGGTTGACGCGCTTGGCCTGCTGGAAGAAATTAAACCGCACGACCTGACCGTTCCTTACGGCGACCGTGGCGGCGTAGTTATCGAACCGATGCTGACCGATCAGTGGTACGTGCGTGCCGATGTACTGGCGAAACCGGCGGTTGAAGCGGTTGAGAACGGCGACATTCAGTTCGTACCGAAGCAGTACGAAAACATGTACTTCTCCTGGATGCGCGATATTCAGGACTGGTGTATCTCTCGTCAGCTGTGGTGGGGTCATCGTATCCCGGCATGGTACGACGAAGCGGGTAACGTTTATGTTGGCCGCAACGAAGACGAAGTGCGTAAAGAAAATAACCTTGGTGCTGATGTTGCCCTGCGTCAGGACGAAGACGTTCTCGACACCTGGTTCTCTTCTGCACTGTGGACCTTCTCCACGCTTGGCTGGCCGGAAAACACCGACGCCCTGCGTCAGTTCCACCCAACCAGCGTAATGGTGTCTGGTTTCGACATCATCTTCTTCTGGATTGCCCGCATGATCATGATGACCATGCACTTCATCAAAGATGAAAATGGCAAACCGCAGGTGCCGTTCCACACCGTTTACATGACCGGTCTGATTCGTGATGACGAAGGCCAGAAGATGTCCAAATCCAAGGGTAACGTTATCGACCCGCTGGATATGGTTGACGGTATTTCGCTGCCAGAACTGCTGGAAAAACGTACCGGCAATATGATGCAGCCACAGCTGGCGGATAAAATCCGTAAGCGCACCGAGAAGCAGTTCCCGAACGGCATTGAGCCGCACGGTACTGACGCGCTGCGCTTCACCCTGGCGGCGCTGGCTTCTACCGGTCGTGACATCAACTGGGATATGAAGCGTCTGGAAGGCTACCGTAACTTCTGTAACAAGCTGTGGAACGCCAGCCGCTTTGTGCTGATGAACACGGAAGGTCAGGATTGCGGCTTCAACGGCGGCGAAATGACACTGTCACTGGCGGACCGCTGGATTCTGGCTGAGTTCAACCAGACCATCAAAGCGTACCGCGAAGCGCTGGACAGCTTCCGCTTCGATATTGCCGCAGGCATTCTGTATGAGTTCACCTGGAACCAGTTCTGTGACTGGTATCTGGAGCTGACTAAGCCGGTAATGAACGGTGGCACCGAAGCCGAACTGCGCGGTACTCGCCATACGCTGGTGACCGTGCTGGAAGGTCTGCTGCGCCTCGCGCATCCGATCATTCCGTTCATCACCGAAACCATCTGGCAGCGTGTGAAAGTACTTTGCGGCATCACTGCCGACACCATCATGCTGCAACCGTTCCCGCAGTACGATGCGTCTCAGGTGGATGAAGCGGCGCTGGCCGACACTGAGTGGCTGAAGCAGGCGATCGTTGCGGTACGTAACATCCGTGCAGAAATGAACATCGCGCCGGGCAAACCGCTGGAGCTGCTGCTGCGTGGTTGCAGCGCGGATGCAGAACGTCGCGTAAATGAAAACCGTGGCTTCCTGCAAACGCTGGCGCGTCTGGAAAGCATCACCGTGCTGCCTGCCGATGACAAAGGTCCGGTTTCCGTTACCAAGATCGTCGACGGTGCAGAGCTGCTGATCCCGATGGCTGGCCTCATTAACAAAGAAGATGAGCTGGCGCGTCTGGCAAAAGAAGTGGCAAAGATTGAAGGTGAAATCAGCCGCATCGAGAACAAGCTGGCGAACGAAGGCTTTGTAGCGCGCGCACCGGAAGCGGTCATCGCGAAAGAGCGTGAAAAGCTGGAAGGTTATGCGGAAGCGAAAGCGAAGCTGATTGAACAGCAGGCAGTTATCGCCGCGCTGTAATCAACACTGTGAAGAAAACGAAGGCCGGAGCATGCTCCGGCCTTTTTATTTAGATAAACGGAACATACGGCATAATACCGCGAGATATCCACATTAACGGACCGCTATCCTGCGGTTTGTCATCATTGGTTAACTCCAGCGAATCAAGGTCGCCCTGGACATGGGTATTGTTAGCAACCCAGCTAACCATCCACATTTTCAGCCAGGGATAAGCCAGACCACAGGTAATTGAGGACCCCATTAATACCGCCAACATGCGCAAAAGCATACCGATCGCGGTAACAGATGAATGAAAACGAATAGTGCCATTTGCCAGTGTCAGATTATTCAAAAACAGATTGCGTAACGTGACATAGAGATAACTGGCAAAAACAAGAATCGCGACAAAATACAGGAAATAAGAAGCCGTAATCTGCGGGTAATATTGCAATACTAGCTCCCTGCCCGCATCAGACCTACCCAACATGGTCATCATCATTAACTGCTGAAATACTGGCGCAATCATAATACCAATCACAATGATGAAAGGAACCATGGTTAATATTGCGAGCATACAGCCTTTAATGCATTCTTTTACGTTGACCTTAATGGAAAATTGATGGACACCAAAAGTCGCGTTATTACCCAGTAATGGCATCCACTTGCTATAGGTAATACCATTGATAACACCCAGTCCGATGACGGAAAGCAAACTTAAGACCACTAAGTTAAAGATTAACCCACCTATCGATGTCGTCACTTGCGCAATAAGGTGCAGTGCGAGCCAAAAAGCTAACGCCAACAGAACAGGCAGACCTAACATAACCCACCATGCACGAAGCATTGAGCAGTTAAAGCCAAAGCGAATGTCATTCAGCGAGGTCATGTTCGCCTGATACTGCAGACTCTTCACTGCCATGCAAGGAATACCGCAGATCAAGAGAGCAAACAGGAATAAACCGAGCGCAAAGTGTTGGCCTGCAAAACAAGAAATACTGAGAAGATAAACCGCCACAATAAGTAACATGCTAACAAAAATGGCACCACCTGTTCCCTTATAACTAAATGGTTGCCCCTTGAGTGTCACATGTTGATAAATATAACGACGGCATTTTATCAATGCCCACGGCCCATATATCCCCAGAGTAATAATTGTCAGTAAAAAATTCACAAGACAAATAAGAAAATACTCACTACCCTTGCCTGTAAAAACAAATGCGTGACGAGGATTATCTTTCCCGACGTTTACACCATTCATGAACTATATCCCTAAAATAAATTCCATTCATATAGATAATAATTCCAGTCAATTGATACTGGACCACCTAGAATACGCTTTATCTAAGCGATATATGCTTAATATTTTCTGATTTATCTTCTTCTTGCACCACATAAGCGAGGGTGGTATTAAAGGGAGCTATAAATCATACATTTGAAATTGAGCTATGCTATGAATGTTGTCGTTTCGCCCGCGCTCCGTTTGCGCAAACTTACCGCCGCCGATAATCCCGCCATCGCCAGCGTCATCCGCCAGGTGTCCGCAGAGTACGGTCTTACCGCTGATAAAGGCTATACCGTCGCCGATCCCAATCTCGACGAATTGTATCAAGTGTATAGTCAGCCCGGTCATGCCTATTGGGTAGTTGAGCACAATGGCGAAGTGGTGGGCGGCGGCGGGATTGCGCCATTAGCAGGTAGTGAATCGGACATTTGCGAACTGCAGAAAATGTATTTTCTTCCCGCCATTCGCGGCAAAGGGCTGGCGAAAAAACTGGCCTTAATGGCGATGGAGCAGGCACGAGAAATGGGCTTCAAACGCTGCTATCTGGAAACGACCGCTTTTTTGAAAGAAGCGATTGGTTTGTATGAACATTTAGGTTTTCAACATATCGACTATGCACTTGGCTGCACGGGCCATGTTGATTGTGAAGTGCGGATGTTGCGCGAACTCTAAAAAAATGCCCGCTAGTGTGTGCTATCGGGCATTTTAATCAATTAATTAATGGCGAACACCGTCATCGTCTTCGTCGACATAATCTTCATCGTCGCCATCTTCGCCGTTAGGATCTTCAAAATAAGTCCCCCAACCGTCGTATTCAACGTCGAATTTCTCTGCCAGGTTCATCAATTGCTCAACCTGGGCATCGATCAGATCGGCATTCAACGCGCATTCGCTGACGATGTCACAGCAAATTACGATATCGCCATCTTCCACTTCCAGCTCTTCCGGATCGGTCACTTCGTAACCGAGTTTAAACGCTTCAACCGCTGCTTTTTCCAGGGTTTCCAGATCGTCTGCGGAAAGGTGATGTTCGATGGTGTACAGCGCGTCCGGATCGCTGCCATCTTCCAGTAATTCTTCAATAATCAAACGTGTTTCTTCACGCTGTTCTTCGAGTTGTTCCGGGTTTGCCATGACTTATTCCTCTTAATGTCCTGCTGATACTCTTATTGTCACACACCACTGACATTGCCTCCACCTTTGTGACAAAGTTTTATGCTTTAGGCTTGCAAATGAATATTCATACATATAAATTGAATTTTAATTCATTATGGCGTAAGCCACAGGAGGGATCTATGTCCGGGTTTTATCATAAGCATTTCCTGAAATTACTTGATTTCACGCCAGCTGAACTCAACACCTTGCTCCAGCTAGCCGCTAAACTAAAAGCAGATAAAAAAAGCGGTAAAGAAGAAGCCAGACTCACCGGTAAAAACATCGCGCTCATCTTCGAAAAAGACTCAACCCGTACCCGATGCTCTTTCGAAGTTGCCGCATATGACCAGGGCGCTCGCGTTACTTATCTCGGCCCGAGCGGCAGCCAGATTGGCCATAAAGAGTCAATTAAAGATACCGCCCGCGTGCTTGGCCGCATGTATGACGGTATTCAGTATCGCGGCTATGGTCAGGAGATTGTCGAAACACTGGCGGAATACGCTGGCGTCCCGGTATGGAATGGGCTGACCAATGAGTTCCACCCCACGCAACTGCTGGCAGATCTGCTGACCATGCAAGAACATTTACCGGGTAAAGCGTTTAATGAGATGAAGCTGGTCTACGCCGGAGATGCCCGCAATAACATGGGGAACTCGATGCTGGAAGCGGCCGCGCTGACCGGTCTGGATTTGCGTCTGGTGGCGCCACAGGCATGCTGGCCAGAATCTTCGCTGGTTACGGAATGCCGCGCCCTGGCACAACAAAATGGCGGGAATATTACCCTGACAGAAGATGTCGCGACTGGCGTTAAAGGTGCTGACTTTATCTATACCGATGTGTGGGTATCAATGGGTGAAGCAAAAGAGAAATGGGCTGAACGGATTGCATTGCTGCGTGATTATCAGGTGAATAGCAAGATGATGCAGTTAACTGGTAACCCGGAGGTCAAATTCCTCCACTGTCTGCCCGCGTTTCATGATGACCAAACAACGCTTGGCAAAAAGATGGCTGAAGAATTTGGCCTACATGGTGGGATGGAAGTAACAGACGAGGTTTTCGAATCTCCCGCCAGCATTGTTTTTGATCAGGCGGAAAACCGTATGCATACTATCAAAGCGGTAATGGTCGCGACGCTTGCCAAATAATTTCAGTACCGGAGGCGGCTTCACGTCGCCACCGGCAGGTACTCGCTTAAGCCATCAGCATCTTAACAACCGCTTTGCGAACCTGAGCAGGCTCACCCACTGCGCACAGCGGTTTGTGCACTTCACCCGGATAAAACACAACAAAATCGCCTTCATTAAGGATAACTGTTTTCTCTTCAATACCTTCAGGCAAAAAGGCGATGTCTTTATCAGCTAACCAGTCAGTATCCGGCGTACCCGCAGGCTGTGTGCTAAAAGTCATTCCTTCATGCCCTTTTAACACAATCTGGATGTCGAGATAGCGGGCATGATACTCCGCGCGACGCGCTTCATACGGCTCAGTCATATCTTCAGAGATAAGATAAAACAGACGATTGCCTTCGATATCATGCTTACCTTTTGGCGTTTCTGCCGTAACGTGCATTTTGATATGTTCAATGGCCTGGCGTAACTCTTCTGGCAACCACGGCTGGAGATTATGAATATTTCCGATGATCATCTTTTTCATTCCTCAATTAAAACAATGTTTCATTTCTCTCGTTATACGTAATTCCTTACTGCCATACCAGCATTTTTTGCTGTCCGATTGCGCCAGAGCATGTTTTTATGCCCGCCTACCACAAAAACAAATTTTGTTAAAAACTCAATTTTAAAGCATATAAATTCACCACAATCGTTTACCTGGGCAATTTTTTGCATTGATTGCTTGATCCCACTTTCTGGCTGAGTATAATGCCGGACAATTTGCCGGGAGGATGTATGGTTCAGTGTGTTCGACATTTTGTCTTACCGCGTCTGAAAAAAGACGCTGGCCTGCCGTTTTTCTTCCCGTTGTTCACCTATTCCCAGCCCCTCAATCGAGGGGCTTTTTTTTGCCCAGGCGTCAGGAGATAAAAGATGGCTAATCCGCTATATCAAAAACATATCATTTCCATAAACGACCTTAGTCGCGATGACCTTAATCTGGTGCTGGCGACAGCGGCGAAACTGAAAGCGAACCCGCAACCAGAACTGTTGAAACATAAAGTGATTGCCAGTTGCTTCTTCGAAGCATCAACCCGCACCCGCCTCTCTTTCGAAACCTCGATGCACCGCCTGGGCGCTAGTGTGGTGGGATTCTCTGACAGCGCAAACACCTCACTGGGAAAAAAAGGGGAAACGCTGGCTGATACCATCTCGGTTATCAGCACTTACGTCGATGCGATTGTGATGCGCCATCCACAGGAAGGTGCGGCACGCCTGGCAACCGAATTTTCCGGCAATGTACCGGTACTGAATGCCGGTGATGGCTCCAACCAACATCCGACGCAAACCTTGCTGGATCTGTTCACCATTCAGGAAACCCAGGGACGTCTCGACAATCTTCGCGTCGCAATGGTCGGCGACCTGAAATATGGTCGCACCGTTCACTCCCTGACCCAGGCGCTGGCGAAGTTCGACGGCAACCGTTTTTACTTCATCGCGCCGGACGCGCTGGCAATGCCGCAATACATTCTGGATATGCTCGATGAAAAAGGTATCGCCTGGAGTCTGCATAGTTCCATTGAAGAAGTGATGGCGGAAGTGGACATTCTGTATATGACTCGCGTGCAAAAAGAGCGTCTGGACCCGTCCGAATACGCCAACGTAAAAGCACAGTTTGTCCTGCGCGCCAGCGATCTCCACAACGCCAAAGCCAATATGAAAGTGCTGCATCCGCTGCCGCGTATTGATGAAATTGCGACGGATGTCGATAAAACGCCGCACGCCTGGTACTTCCAGCAAGCAGGCAATGGGATTTTCGCTCGCCAGGCGTTACTGGCACTGGTTCTGAATCGCGATCTGGTACTGTAAGGGGAAATAGAGATGACACACGATAATAAATTGCAGGTTGAAGCTATTAAACGCGGCACGGTAATTGACCATATCCCCGCCCAGATCGGATTTAAGCTGTTGAGCTTGTTCAAGTTAACCGAAACCGATCAGCGCATCACCATCGGTCTGAACCTACCTTCCGGCGAGATGGGCCGCAAGGATCTGATCAAAATCGAAAATACCTTTTTAAGTGAAGATCAAGTAGACCAACTGGCACTGTATGCACCGCAAGCCACGGTAAACCGTATCGACAACTATGAAGTGGTCGGCAAATCACGCCCCAGTCTGCCGGAACGTATTGATAATGTGCTGGTCTGCCCGAACAGCAACTGTATCAGCCATGCAGAACCGGTTTCTTCCAGCTTTGCCGTGAGAAAACGCGCCAATGATATTGCGCTCAAATGCAAATATTGTGAAAAAGAGTTTTCGCATAATGTGGTGCTGGCCAATTAATTGCGGTTGGTAATAAATGTCAGGCTCCCTATAATGAGCCAGACTTTTTACCGCTGTAATAAAGGAGAAATCATGAGCAAAACTATCGCGACGGAAAATGCACCCGCAGCTATCGGTCCGTATGTTCAGGGCGTTGATCTGGGCAGTATGATCATCACTTCCGGTCAGATCCCGGTAAACCCGAAAACTGGCGAAGTACCGGCAGACGTCGCTGCACAGGCGCGTCAGTCGCTGGATAACGTAAAAGCGATCGTGGAAGCGGCAGGTCTGAAAGTGGGCGATATCGTTAAAACCACCGTGTTTGTGAAAGATTTGAACGATTTCGCAACCGTAAACGCCACTTACGAAGCGTTCTTTACCGAGCACAATGCCACCTTCCCGGCACGTTCTTGCGTTGAAGTTGCACGTCTGCCGAAAGACGTGAAGATTGAGATCGAAGCGATCGCTGTTCGTCGCTAATCTTGATGGAAATCCGGGCTATCATGCCCGGATTAAGTCTGATGACAAAAGCAAAATCGCCTGATGCGCTACGCTTATCAGGCCTACGTGATTCCTGCAATTTATTGAATTTGTAGGCCGGATAAGGCGTTTACGCCGCATCCGGCATGAACAAAGCTCACTTTGTCTGCAATCTGAATCCGGGCCACCATGCCCAGTTAATTCTTTACTGCCAGCCGTAACGACGACTATAAATCCCTTTAACCAACTGCGTTAACACCATATACCCTGCCAGAATCGCAATCAGCCACGGGAAGTAACTTAACGGCAGTGCCTGCAGTTGCAGATAACCCGCCAGCGGTGAAAACGGCAACGCGATCCCCACGACTATCACGATCGCGGTCATCGCCATTAATGGCCACGACGCACAACTCTGAATAAACGGCACACGGCGGGTGCGGATCATATGCACAACCAGCGTTTGCGACAGTAATCCCACCACAAACCAGCCCGACTGAAACAGCGTTTGCGTTTCCGGCGTATTGGCATGAAATACCCACCACATCAGGCAAAACGTCAGAATATCGAAGATCGAGCTGATCGGTCCGAAGAAGATCATAAAGCGCCCCAAATCCGCCGGATTCCAACGCTGCGGCTTTTGAATTTGCTCGTCGTCGACATTATCAAACGGGATCGCCACCTGTGACACATCGTACAGCAGGTTTTGAATAAGCAAGTGTAACGGCAACATCGGCAGGAAGGGCAAGAATGCACTCGCCACCAGCACGCTGAACACATTACCGAAGTTAGAACTGGCCGTCATTTTGATGTATTTCAGCATGTTGGCAAAAGTTCGGCGTCCCTCAATAACCCCCTCTTCCAGTACCATCAGGCTTTTTTCCAGCAGAATGATATCAGCCGCTTCACGGGCAATATCTACCGCACCGTCCACAGAAATGCCGATATCCGCAGCGCGTAAGGCGGGCGCATCATTAATACCATCGCCCATAAAGCCAACCACATGCCCTTCGCGCTTTAGCAAGGTCACGATGCGTTCTTTATGCATCGGCGTCAGGCGGGCAAACAGTGTGGTACGTTGCGCCAGGCTTGACAGTTCATCGTCATTTAGCGTTTCAATATCACTACCAATTACCACCTCTCCCGCATCTAGTCCCACTTCATGGCACACTTTCGCCGCCACTAACTCACTGTCGCCAGTAAGGATTTTGACGGTAATTCCACTCGCTTTTAATGCCTTCAGTGCCGGAGCGGTTGTCTCTTTTGGCGGATCAAGGAAAGCAATATATCCTTCGAGGATCAGGTCGGATTCATCAATCCGCTGATAATCCCCTTCACGCGCGGGCAGATATTTCGTCGCCACCGCCACCACACGCAACCCCTGACGATTAAGCGTATTTGTAACCCGCTTAATCTTACGCAGCATGGTGTCATCGAGCGGAACAATCGCGCCATTGTGACGCACCTGCGAACACACATTGAGGATTTCCTGCAATGCGCCTTTGCACACCAGTTGATGGTGTTCGGCATTTTCTGCCACTACCACCGACATCCGGCGACGCTCGAAATCAAAAGGAATTTCATCCACTTTCTGCCAACGACTGGCCAGCGAGCGCGCTGACTTTTCATCTATACCTTCCAGCACCGCCGTATCAAGCAGGTTTTTAAGTCCGGTCTGGTAATGACTGTTCAACCACGCGCTATGCAGCACGCGCTCACTGGTTTTACCGGAGATATCGGTATGATTCTCCAGCACAATTTTATCTTGCGTCAGGGTGCCTGTTTTATCAGTGCACAGAATATCCATTGCACCAAAGTTCTGAATCGCATCCAGATGTTTGACGATCACTTTCTGTTTCGACAGTTTTACTGCTCCACGCGCCAGCGTCGAGGTGACAATCATCGGCAACATTTCCGGCGTTAAGCCCACCGCCACTGAAAGCGCGAAAAGTGCCGCTTCCCACCAGTCGCCTTTGGTGTACCCGTTGATCAACAGCACCACAGGCGCCATCACCAGCATAAAGCGAATCAGCAGCATACTGACGCGACTGATCCCTTGCTGAAAAGCATTCGGCTCGCTTTCCTGCTCGCTGACACGCCCCGCCAGTTGACCAAACCAGGTGTTGGCACCTGTGGCAATCACCATTGCTTGTGCCGTACCGCTCACCACGGTGGTGCCCATAAAACACAGGGTATCGCACTCCAGCGGATTGCTGTGCTCTGGCTGGCGAGTGGTTGCAGCTTTTTCCAAGGGCAGAGACTCACCGGTTAACGATGCCTGGGCGACGAACAGATCCCGCGCCTGCAAAATACGTAAATCTGCCGGGATCATATCTCCCGCCGCCAGTTTAATAATATCGCCAGGCACCAGCTGATCGATCGGGATCTCCAGCCAGCCATTTTCGCCTTTATCGTTAATTACGCGCAGCACCGTCGCAGTATTACTGACCATCGCTTTCAGGGCATCTGCTGCTTTGGTGGAGCGCGCTTCCTGAATAAAGTTCAGCAACGTAGAAATAGCTACCATTAACGCAATAACGCCCGCGGCAAATAAATCTTCCGTGGCGTAAGAAATGCCGCCGAGGATCGTGAGCAAAATATTAAAGGGGTTGCGATAACAGACCCACAAATGTACCCACCACGGCGACGGTTGTTGCGCGGGTAGTTTATTTTCACCGTGTTGTTCGCGGGCTAATTCCACTTCCGCCTGATTTAACCCTTCTGGATGCGTGCCGAAGGTTTTCCATAATTCCTTTTCTGGCATCACCGCCATTTTCAGGCAATGCGCGCTTAAGGAAGGCGGGATCGGAATATTCGCTGTCTGTTGCGCACCAGGCAACGGATCGCGATGGACCAGACGAGAAGGTAAATGGCGAATGAGCCGGGTAAAAATTTCTTTAAACATAGGAAGTCCCTCCGCACCCTGTAAGCATGGTGCAGAAAATATCTTCAGGCGTCGCAAAGCCTTACCTGAAGGTAATAAACATGAGCTGGGACGTTAAAACGTCACGGCCTTACACATCCGGTAATGCCGTGAAAAGACGGGCTTACCGGAAAAGTTTTAATCTCCGTCGAGGGAGAGGCGTGGGATCAGGTTCCATATAACCTCCGGTAAGTGAAAAAAGCGCCGCAAATAATAAGGAGAATCCAATAATATTCGTAGCATTTATGCCGATATAATATCTGCAAGCAACTAAACCAACGATAAACCAGACTTTACCCATTGCTGAATGCGTGGGTAAAGTTAGGCTCAAATAATTAAACGCAAATTACGGGACAACAGGATGCAAAATCGGCTGACCATCAAAGACATTGCTCGTTTAAGCGGCGTGGGGAAATCCACGGTTTCCCGAGTGCTGAATAACGAAAGTGGCGTGAGTCAGCACACGCGCGAGCGCGTGGAAGCAGTGATGAATCAGCATAGATTTTCCCCTTCCCGATCCGCGCGTGCTATGCGTGGGCAAAGCGATAAAGTGGTTGCTATTATCGTCACCCGTCTGGATTCGTTATCAGAAAATCTCGCCGTTCAGACGATGCTGCCGGCATTCTATGAACAGGGTTACGATCCGATCATGATGGAAAGCCAGTTTTCGCCACAGCTGGTTACTGAACATTTAGGCGTTCTGAAACGTCGCAATATTGACGGAGTGGTGCTGTTCGGTTTTACCGGCATAACGGAAGAAATGTTAGCTCACTGGCAATCATCTCTGGTACTGCTGGCGCATGACGCAAAAGGTTTTGCTTCGGTCTGTTATGACGACGAAGGGGCGATTAAGATTCTGATGCAATGCCTCTACGATCGGGGGCATCGCAATATCAGTTATCTTGGCGTACCACACAGCGACATTACCACTGGTAAGCGGCGTCATGAGGCTTATCTGGCATTTTGCAAAGCACATAAACTACATCCCGTCGCCGCCCTGCCCGGCCTGGCCATGAAGCAAGGTTACGAGAACGTGGCAAAAGTGATTACGCCAGAAACCACTGCGTTGCTGTGCGCAACCGACACGCTGGCGCTCGGGGCATGTAAGTACCTGCAAGAGCAACACATCGACACACTGCAACTGGCGAGCGTCGGTAATACGCCGTTAATGAAGTTTCTCCATCCGGAGATCGTCACCGTTGATCCAGGCTACGCCGAAGCCGGACGTCAGGCTGCCAGCCAGTTGATCGAACAGGTAACCGGACGCAGCGAACCTCAACAAATCGTCATCCCAGCAGCCCTTTCCTGAGAGTTACCTTCTACCAGATTTATCCAAAGAGTGTTCAGAACACTACTGGCAGCTTCTGATGTATAGCTTTGAAGAAACCTCACCACAACTCTGTGCCACGACATTACGGTCTTTTGAGGCTGTCTGGTGGTTTCAGAGATAATCCCTCTCCAGACCATGCTAAAGCGAGTATTTCCGGGGACTTACCGGGTAGTATATTGTTTTTGTTGATTTTATAACCAGAAAATCATCAAAAAATTTACACATCGCTCTAGCGCCCGCCATCCGTACTCTCTGCTTTTTACTTTGAGCTAAATCAAAAAAAACGCAAACATCCTTAATGCAAAGCACTATATATAGACTTTAAAATGCATCTAAACCCAATATGTTGTATCCATCGTCTAAACTTGCAACAAGATACACATCAACGAAGCCGACACAATTGTGGATAAAGCGAATTGGGATTGCAGTAAATCCCCGTAACAAGAGCTGAATAAACCGGGGCGCACTTCCCAACTTTCTGTGGATAACCTGTTCTTAAAAATATGGAGCGATCATGACACCGCATGTGATGAAACGAGACGGCTGCAAAGTGCCGTTTAAATCAGAGCGCATCAAAGAAGCTATTCTGCGTGCAGCTAAAGCAGCGGAAGTCGATGATGCAGATTATTGTGCCACTGTTGCCGCTATCGTCAGCGAGCAAATGCAGGGGCGTAACCAGGTAGATATCAACGAAATCCAGACCGCTGTTGAAAACCAACTGATGTCTGGCCCGTACAAACAACTGGCCCGTGCATATATTGAGTACCGTCACGATCGCGACATTGAACGTGAAAAACGCGGTCGTCTGAACCAGGAGATCCGTGGTCTGGTCGAGCAGACTAATTCCTCGCTGCTCAATGAAAACGCGAATAAAGACAGTAAAGTCATTCCGACCCAGCGTGACCTGCTGGCCGGGATTGTTGCTAAACACTATGCACGTCAGCACCTGCTGCCGCGTGACGTGGTGCAGGCGCATGAACGTGGTGATATCCACTACCACGATCTCGATTACTCGCCGTTCTTCCCAATGTTCAACTGCATGTTGATCGACCTGAAAGGCATGCTGACGCAAGGCTTTAAGATGGGGAATGCAGAGATTGAACCGCCGAAGTCGATCTCTACAGCTACCGCAGTAACTGCGCAAATTATTGCTCAGGTCGCCAGCCATATTTATGGTGGCACCACCATTAACCGTATCGACGAAGTTCTGGCGCCATTTGTCACCGCCAGCTACAACAAGCACCGTAAAACTGCGGAAGAGTGGAGCATTCCTGACGTCGAAGGTTACGCTAACTCTCGTACCATCAAAGAGTGCTACGACGCATTCCAGTCGCTGGAATATGAAGTAAATACCCTGCACACCGCCAACGGTCAGACGCCGTTTGTGACCTTTGGCTTTGGTCTGGGTACCAGCTGGGAATCGCGCCTGATTCAGGAATCTATCCTGCGTAACCGTATCGCGGGCCTGGGTAAAAACCGTAAAACCGCCGTGTTCCCGAAACTGGTGTTCGCAATTCGCGATGGTCTGAACCATAAAGTGGGCGATCCGAACTACGACATCAAACAACTGGCGCTGGAGTGCGCGAGCAAGCGCATGTATCCGGATATCCTGAACTACGATCAGGTAGTGAAAGTCACCGGTTCGTTTAAAACCCCGATGGGCTGCCGCAGCTTCCTCGGCGTGTGGGAAGACGAAAACGGTGAGCAGATCCACGATGGTCGTAACAACCTCGGCGTGATCAGCCTGAACCTGCCGCGTATTGCTCTGGAAGCAAAAGGCGATGAAGCCACCTTCTGGAAGCTGCTGGATGAACGTCTGGTGCTGGCACGTAAGGCGCTGATGACCCGTATCGCTCGTCTGGAAGGCGTGAAAGCGCGCGTAGCCCCGATCCTCTATATGGAAGGTGCTTGTGGCGTGCGTCTGAATGCAGACGACGACGTGTCTGAAATCTTCAAAAACGGTCGTGCATCTATTTCGCTGGGTTACATCGGCATCCACGAAACCATTAACGCGCTGTTCGGCGGCGAGCATGTTTACGACAACGAGCAGCTGCGCGCGAAAGGCATCGCGATTGTTGAACGTCTGCGTCAGGCGGTGGATCAGTGGAAAGAAGAAACCGGCTACGGTTTCAGTCTCTACAGTACGCCGAGTGAGAACCTGTGCGACCGCTTCTGCCGTCTCGATACCGCCGAGTTTGGCGTGGTGCCGGGCGTGACCGATAAAGGTTACTACACCAACAGTTTCCACCTTGATGTGGAGAAGAAGGTGAACCCGTACGACAAGATCGACTTTGAAGCGCCTTACCCGCCGCTGGCGAACGGTGGCTTCATTTGCTACGGCGAGTATCCAAACATTCAGCACAACCTGAAGGCGCTGGAAGATGTCTGGGATTACAGCTATCAGCATGTGCCGTATTACGGCACCAACACACCGATCGATGAATGCTACGAATGTGGCTTTACCGGCGAGTTTGAGTGCACCAGCAAAGGCTTCACTTGTCCGAAATGTGGTAACCATGACACCTCCCGTGTGTCGGTAACTCGCCGCGTGTGCGGATATTTAGGTAGTCCGGATGCGCGTCCGTTTAACGCCGGCAAGCAGGAAGAAGTTAAGCGCCGCGTTAAACATTTGGGAAATGGGCAGATCGGTTGATCTCCACGCTGCGTTAAGCAAATGCCGGATGTGATGTGAAAGCGTCGCATCCGGCGTTGATTGCAGGATGTGACGTAAACCGCCTTATCCGACCTACAAATTCCAGACTGTAGCAACAGCTGTAGGCCTGATAAGACGCGACAGCGTCGCATCAGGCATTGATTGCCGGATGTGGCGTAAACGCCTTATCCGGCCTACAAATTCCAGACTGTAGCAACGGCTGTAGGCCTGATAAGACGCGACAGCGTCGCATCAGGCGTTAATTGCCGGATGCGGCGTAAACCTTATCCGGCCTACACGCAGACTGATAAGCCAGGCGAAATATGAACTTCCATCAATACTATCCTGTCGACATCGTCAACGGCCCCGGCACTCGTTGCACCCTGTTTGTCTCCGGGTGTGTTCATGAATGCCCCGGTTGCTATAACAAAAGCACCTGGCGGGTAAATTCCGGTCAGCCATTTACCAAAGAAATGGAAGACCAGATCATCAACGATCTGAACGACACTCGCATCAAACGCCAGGGCATTTCCCTCTCCGGCGGCGATCCGCTGCATCCGCAAAACGTGCCGGATATTCTGAAACTGGTACAGCGCATCCGTGCCGAATGCCCGGGTAAAGACATTTGGGTGTGGACAGGGTATAAACTCGACGAACTCAACGCTGCACAAATGCAGGTTGTTGATTTGATTAACGTGCTGGTTGATGGCAAGTTTATGCAGGATTTAAAAGACCCTTCCTTGATCTGGCGCGGCAGCAGCAACCAGGTGGTACACCATTTACGTTAATCACTCTTCCAGCCGTTTATCCGCACCTTCATAAACGGCTGAGTTCTTTCTCTTACCAATAGCTATCACCAACACGAGCAACTCTTTATCGTTAACCTGATAAACCAGGCGATATCCCAGAGTGCGAAGCTTAATTTTGTAGCTGTCCAGTAAATCCCGCAGTTTAGCCGATGGATTGCGCGGCCTTTTCAGCACATCCTCAAGCTCTTTTTTAAAATTGTTCCCGGACTGTCACGCCCAGTTTTTGCCACTCTTTCAGCGCTCGCGGATCAAAGGCCAGCTCATAGTTCATCCGGTCGGACCTTAATGGCCTCTTGTGGGTTGGCCAGTCGTTCCCTGACAGTGCGTAACAAGGCTTCTTCACTATCACTGACAGTGAGCGTTTTTACCGGCATTCGCCCATTTTCCGCAACGTACTGAAACAGCAGCCGTACGGCTTCAGTAGGCGTGATATTTAATTTTTCCAGCACCGCATAAGCCTCATTTTTCAATTTGTCATCCAGGCGGACGTTAAGTGTGGCCATTATGCCTCCGGTAATTATGAAAAGTGTAATGCATTATAGCATTACATATGCATTACATTCATTTCTGGAAAACGCCTCGCAAAAATGGCGGCGACACGCAGAAATATGCCGTAGTGAAGAGAGATTTAGCGGTGATTTTACGAAGGGAGAGGAGAGCATTGGGCGGCGACGTTTCACCGCCCAATGAGGAATTAACGATACTTCTTGTGATATGAATTGCGGGTCGTTTTCAGTTGCTCTGCGGCGGCCTGCGCTTCTTTTACTTTACCTTCATTAGCCAGCTTCAGCGCGTCGTCAATCTGGCCAACCAGAATGTCGAAACCGTGGCGGAAGTCTTTCATTTCCGGGCTGTCTGGCGATTTTCCTTCCAGCTTCGGCGGCGTTGCTTTTTGCGCATCCAGCGCCGCGGCACGCATTTTGGTTAACGCGTCTTTGACTTGCGCCGCGTTATCCGCTTTTTCGACCACTTTTAAATTGTCGTTGAGGGTTTCCATATTGTCTTCCAGCTCAGCGGCAAACGACACCGAACTGAATACCAACGAGGAGACTGCAAGAATAGCTAACAGGCTTTTACGCATTGCTCACTTCCTTTTTTATTTACACTTCATCCTTCACACTGCCTCATCGACGGCTACGCTCATTCGCCCGAGTCACGTACTACGAGTACGCTCCCCGGCCCTCATTCACTTTCCGTCTCGATGCAGTGCGAATGATTTTGTGTAATTTTTTAGTTTATAGCGCGGCAGGTCGCGCCAGTTTTTTTACTGTCCGGCGATTTTCATCTCCGGCAACAGCACAGAACCACACTGTATATTACTGCGTGTTTCAATATCGTTACCGACGGTGACAATATTGCGCCACATATCTTTTAAATTACCTGCGATGGTGATTTCGCTAACCGGATACTGAATTTCGCCGTTTTCTACCCAGAAGCCCGCCGCACCACGGGAATAATCACCGGTAATTGCACTCACGCCCTGGCCCATCAATTCCGTCACCACCAGCCCAGTGCCCATCTCTTTGAGCATCTGCTCGAAGCTTAGACCTTGTCCGGCAATGCGCCAGTTGTGAATACCGCCCGCGTGTCCGGTGCTTTTCAGCCCCAATTTGCGCGCCGAGTAGCTGGTCAGCAGCCACTGAGTCAGGATGCCATCTTTAATAATGTCGCGACGTTCGGTACGAACACCTTCGCTGTCGAATGGCGTAGATGCCAGCCCTTTCAGCAGATGCGGATGCTCTTCAATGGTCAGCCAGTCCGGCAGAATTTGTTTACCCAGCGAATCCAGCAGGAAGGTGGATTTACGGTAAACCGATCCACCCGCTATCGCCCCAACCAGATGCCCAAAAAGCCCGGTTGCCACTTCATTGGCAAAAATTACCGGCGCTTTCATGGTGGAGAGTTTACGCGGTGACAGACGCGATAAGGTACGGCGAGCGCAGTCGGCCCCGACCCACTCTGGCGTTTGTAGATCGCTCATCGCGCGGCCAATGGTGTAGGCATAATCACGCTCCATATCGCCATTTTCTTCGGCAATCACGCAACTGGAGAGCGAATGACGCGTTGAGCAGTAGCCTTGCAACATACCGTGGCTATTACCGAAAACTTTGACGCCGTAATGGCTGTTAAAACTGCCGCCTTCGGTGTTGGTAATGCGTTTATCCGCCTGTAATGCCGCCTGTTCAGCACGGGCCGCCAGTTCAATGGCTTCGTCTGGAGAGACTTCTGCGGGGTGGAACAAGTCAAGATCCGGCGCGTCGAAAGCCAGCAGTTCTTTATCTGCCACGCCTGCATACGGATCTGGCGAAGTGTAACGCGCAATATCCAGCGCCGCCTGTACGGTGCGTGCAATGGCCTGCGGGCTTAAATCGGTGGATGATGCGCTACCTTTGCGGTTCTGGTGATAAACGGTTATCCCCAGCGCGCCATCACTATTGAATTCGACATTCTCCACTTCACCATAGCGCGTACTAACGCTAATGCCGGTGGTCTTGCTGACGGCAACTTCCGCACCGTCCGATTTGCCTGAGGCCAACTCCAGCGCAGTCGAAACTGCTTCTTCCAGAATCTTGCGCTGCGCTTCAACTTGAGAGATTACTTTCATTGCAAGTGCCATAATGTAGAGAGTTTCTCTGAAGTCTAACAGAGAACCGTTTTTCAGTGCGCATCTTAACTGGTAACATTAGCCTCTTTTTTTTAAGGAGCCTGACATGACTAAGCAGCCCGAAGACTGGCTCGACGACGTTCCCGGTGATGACATCGAAGACGAAGACGATGAAATTATCTGGGTCAGTAAAAGTGAAATTAAACGTGACGCCGAGGAGCTAAAACGCCTGGGCGCAGAAATTGTTGATCTGGGGAAAAACGCGCTGGATAAGATCCCGTTAGATGCGGATCTGCGTGCGGCTATTGAGTTAGCCCAGCGTATTAAGATGGAAGGTCGCCGCCGCCAGTTGCAGCTCATTGGTAAGATGCTGCGCCAACGCGATGTAGAGCCTATCCGTCAGGCGCTGGATAAGCTGAAAAACCGCCACAACCAGCAGGTGGTGTTGTTCCATAAACTGGAAAACCTGCGCGATCGTCTGATCGATCAAGGGGATGATGCTATCGCTGAAGTATTGAATCTGTGGCCAGATGCCGATCGTCAGCAACTGCGTGCTCTGATCCGCAACGCGAAGAAAGAGAAAGAAGGGAATAAGCTGCCGAAATCCGCACGCCAGATTTTCCAGTATCTGCGCGAGCTGGCAGAGAACGAAGGGTAATTTTCGTTGTTGATGTGAGTATGGTTTGCCGGATGCAGTGCACCGCCAGATCTGTAGGCCTGATAAGACGCGTCAAGCGTCGCATCAGGCGCTATGCTCAAATGCCGGGTGCGGCGTCAACGCCTTATCCGGCCTACAAAAGCACGTTGCCCCTGTAGGCCTGATAAAACGTCTCAGGATTACTGCGCAGCTTCCGCTTTCTTCGCCAGACCATCCAGCAGTTTCTGATGGATCCCACCAAAACCGCCGTTGCTCATCACCAGAATATGGTCGCCAGGCTGAGCGGTTTTCACCACCATTTCTGCCAGCGCATCAACATCTCCACTCCAGTGCGCAGGCTGAATACATGCTTCTGCCACTTCAGCTACCTGCCACGGAATATGTGACGGTTGCAGCAGGAAGACTTCATCGGCACGACCTAATGACGGTGCCAAATCATCTTTGCAGACGCCCATCTTCATGGTGTTGGAACGCGGCTCAAGCACGGCAATAATACGCGCCGTACCGCCAACTTTGCCGCGCAGCGCCGCCAGCGTTGCCAGAATTGCCGTTGGGTGATGGGCAAAATCGTCATACACCGTCACGCCATTAGCTTCGCCACGCAGTTCCAGGCGGCGACGGGCATTGATAAACAATCCCAGCGCGTTAGCAGCATCAGCCGGTGCGATGCCAACATGACGGGCCGCAGCAATCGCCATCAAACCATTGTGCATATTATGTTCGCCCACCAGCGACCATTTCACTTCGCCCACTTTTTCGCCATCCAGCAAGACTTCCCATTCGGAAGCGTCAGTGGTCAGCTTTTTCGCCTGCCAGTGACCTTGCTCGCCCACCAGCTCCTGTTCACTCCAGCAGCCCATCGCCAGGGTTTGTTTCAGGTTGATGTCGTTTTCCGGCCAGATAATACGCCCCTGACCAGGAACAATACGCACCAGATGGTGGAATTGTTTCTGAATCGCTTTCAGGTCGTCGAAGATATCGGCGTGGTCGAACTCAAGGTTGTTGAGGATCAGCGTTCGCGGGCAGTAATGAACAAACTTAGAGCGTTTGTCGAAGAAGGCGCAGTCATACTCGTCTGCTTCGATAACAAAGAAGTCGCTTTCGCCCAGGCGTGCAGAAACGTCAAAGTTCCCCGGTACTCCACCGATCACAAAACCTGGTTTATAGCCGCACTGTTCCAGAATCCAGGTCGCCATTCCCGCGGTGGTGGTTTTACCGTGTGTACCGGCAACGGCCAGCACCCAGCGGTCACGCAGCACAAAATCGTGCAACCACTGCGGACCTGACATATATGGAATGTTTTTTTCCAGTACCGCTTCCACACACGGATTTCCACGGGTCATGGCGTTGCCAATAATCACCAGATCCGGCTGAGGATCGAGCTGGCTGGCATCATAACCCTGAATCAGTTCAATGCCTTGCTTCTCAAGTAAGGTGCTCATCGGCGGATACACATTGGCGTCCGAACCCGTTACTTCATGGCCCAACTGGCGCGCCAGAATCGCCAGACCGCCCATAAACGTGCCACAAATTCCTAATATATGAATGCGCATACGTCACTATCCTTTTTTAATCTACCGTTCATTTTACGCATATGTCGGGCAACAGAGAAACGCATTTCAGGATAATCCATAATTTGCTGGCGCGATTCACCTGAGCGCAACATTGAGATTATTTGTTAAGATTATTGCGGTCGCTTTACTCCATAAACATTGCAGGGAAAGTTTTATGAAAACGTTAGGTGAATTTATTGTCGAAAAGCAGCACGAGTTTTCTCATGCTACCGGTGAGCTCACTGCTTTGCTATCGGCAATAAAACTGGGCGCCAAGATTATTCATCGCGATATCAACAAAGCTGGACTGGTTGATATCCTGGGTGCCAGCGGTGCTGAGAATGTGCAGGGCGAGGTTCAACAAAAACTCGACTTGTTCGCTAATGAAAAACTGAAAGCCGCACTGAAAGCACGCGATATTGTTGCGGGCATTGCATCCGAAGAAGAAGATGAGATTGTCGTCTTTGAAGGTTGTGAACACGCAAAATACGTTGTGCTGATGGATCCGCTGGATGGCTCGTCCAACATCGATGTTAACGTCTCTGTCGGTACCATTTTCTCCATTTACCGCCGCGTTACACCGGTCGGCACGCCGGTAACGGAAGAAGATTTCCTCCAGCCTGGTAACAAACAGGTTGCTGCAGGTTACGTGGTATACGGCTCCTCTACCATGCTGGTTTACACCACCGGATGCGGTGTTCACGCCTTTACTTACGATCCTTCGCTCGGCGTTTTCTGCCTGTGCCAGGAACGGATGCGCTTCCCGGAGAAAGGAAAAACCTACTCTATCAACGAAGGGAACTACATTAAGTTTCCGAACGGGGTGAAGAAGTACATTAAATTCTGCCAGGAAGAAGATAAATCTACCAACCGCCCGTATACCTCACGTTATATCGGCTCGCTGGTCGCGGATTTCCACCGTAATCTGCTGAAAGGCGGTATTTATCTCTACCCAAGCACCGCCAGCCATCCGGACGGCAAACTGCGTTTGCTGTATGAGTGCAACCCGATGGCATTCCTGGCGGAACAAGCGGGCGGTAAAGCGAGCGATGGCAAAGAGCGTATTCTGGATATCATCCCGGAAACCCTGCACCAGCGTCGTTCGTTCTTCGTCGGCAACGACCATATGGTTGAAGATGTCGAACGCTTTATCCGTGAGTTCCCGGACGCGTAATCTCCTGCGCCTCTCCACACGGAGAGGCGTTTTTATCGCTGCGCAATGTTGACTCTTGTCACTGGCGAACTCTGACGATTCTCCCACAACACCGTTAACCCACGCTGTAAGGCAATAAAAATGAATAACAAAATGCCGATGGCGATTTTCGTCCACCATGAGCTCAGCGTGCCGTCAAAGTTTATGTAAGTCTGGATCAGTCCCTGAATCGCCACACCAAAAAGCGTCCCTAAAACTGTTCCAACGCCACCGCTCAAAAGTGTACCGCCAATCACCACCGACGCGATAGCGTCCAGTTCCACACCTACGCCCGCCAGCGCATATCCGGCCTGGGTATAAATCGAGAAGACAATTCCTGCCAGCGTTGCCAGTCCGGTAGAGAGCATATAAATGCGAATAGTGGTGCTGCGAGTGGAAATCCCCATCAGGTTTGCCGACGTTGAGTTGCCGCCAATGGCGTATACCTGATTACCAAAACGGGTACGATGCGCGAGGAATATGCCGATAACCACCACCGCCAGCATCAGCAGCCCCATCGCGCTTAAGCGACCACCGCCGGGGATTTTCCACGCCAGGCTTGAAAGCGTGTCATAAATTGGATGATTTATCGGGATCGACTCTTCCGATACGAGATAGCTGACGCCGCGCAAAAAGAACATCCCGGCAAGCGTAATGATGAACGCAGGGATCTTCAGGGCGTCGATCAGAAGCCCCATAAATGCGCCGAAGGCGCAACCCATCGCCAGCACCAGCGGAAACGCCAGCAGCGGTGAGAGACCGAAATCGCCAATCACTTTCGCCAGAAACACGCCGGTAAAGGCGATCACCGAACCGACAGAGAGATCGATCCCACCGGAGAGGATCACAAAGGTCATGCCAACGGCAATGATCCCAAGAAAGGCGTTATCGGTCAGGATATTGCAGATCACGCGCGTGGAAGCAAAACCGGGAAACTGGGTCAGGCAGTAGAGATAGCCCAGCACAAAGACGCCGATGGTGATCATAAGCGGCAGGTTACGTTTTATCACGGCTACGCACTCCTTTAATCAGACTGATAAAGCGTTGCGACTGGACAATCAGCACGCAAAGCACCACCACCGCTTTCACCACCTGGTTCATCTCTGGCGGAAAGCCCGAAAGCAAAATTCCGGTATTCATCCCCTGAATAATCAGCGCCCCCACCACCGAAAGCAGCAGGTTAAAGCGCCCGCCCATCAGCGATCCGCCGCCAATTACCACCGCGAGAATGGCGTCCAGCTCCAGCCATAACCCAGCGTTATTGGCATCGGCACCGCGAATATCCGCCGCCACGATAATGCCCGCGATTGCCGCACACAGCCCGCTCAATACGTAGGTGAGCATGACGATGATTCGTGTGTTGACTCCGGCATTTTTTGCCGCCCGAATGTTGATGCCAACGGCTTCAATAAACATCCCCAGCGCCGTTTTGCGGGTCAACAGCCAGAAGAAGAGGAGCGTCAGCACAGCGATAATGACTGGCGTTGGCAGGAACAATAGCGATCCGCTGCCGAACCATGAGAGATCCGGCGAGTTGAACGTGACGATCTGCCCGGAGGTGATCAGTTGAGCCACACCGCGCCCGGCAACCATCAGGATCAGGGTGGCAACAAACGGCTGAATTTTGAGGATCGCCACCAGTATGCCGTTCCACAATCCAGCCAGAATTCCGGTACCCAGGGCGCTTAACAAAACAATTGGCAGGCTGAACCCCGCGACCGTCATCGCAGCCGTTGTGGCTCCGGCGATGGCCATCACCGCCCCTACGGAGAGATCAATCCCCCCCGTAGCGATCACCAGCGTCATGCCAATCGCCAGTAACGCAACCGGGGCGGCGCGATTAAGAATGTCGATAGGACTACCGAACAAACGCCCATCCTGAAGCACCACCTGCCAGAAATGCGGGGCCACCAGGCTATCGACCACCAGCACCAACAATAGCGCCACCAACTGCGGCATCCCCGTCGGCCAGCGAAAGCGCTTTTTCGACGACGCGGTGTCAGGGAGAGATTGAGGCATCACACTGTTCTCCTTACGCCGCAATGGCGTTCATGATCGCCGGAACGGAAAGCTCTGCCAGCGGGATCTCCGCCACCTGTTTGCGATCGCGCATGATAATCACCCGATCGGCATAGCCCACCAGTTCTTCCAGTTCGGAGGAGATCACCAGCAGCGCCAGACCGTCAGCGCACAGCGTTTCAATCAGGCGAATGATCTCGGCATGGGCGCCAACGTCAATGCCACGCGTTGGCTCATCGAGGATCAGAAATTGCGGACGAGTCAGCAGCCAGCGTGAGAGCAACACTTTTTGCTGATTGCCGCCGGAGAGAAATTCAATCGGTTGTTCGCTGGAAGGAGTACGAATGCCCAGCTGACGGATAAAGCGTTCGGCAATCTCTTGCTGTTCTTTACGGGAAATCGGCCGTAGCCAGCCGCGCTGGGCCTGGAGAGCGAGGATGATATTTTCCCGCACCGAGGCGGCGGCGATGATGCCATCGGTTTTCCTGTCTTCCGGGCAAAAGCCGATGCCCAGTACCGAAGCCTGATGTGGCGATCGCAGGGTTTGCTGTTTGCCTTTGATCAGCGCCGTGCCGCTATCGGCTGGTTTGATGCCGAAGATCACTTCAGCGGTTTCGGTACGTCCTGATCCCAGCAAGCCTGCCAGACCGACGATCTCGCCGGGGCGTACTTCCAGATCAAACGGCGCGATCGTTCCTTTCTTGCCGTAATCTTTAAACGCTGCAACAGGATTGTCACTAAGCAATGTTCTTCCGGCACGCTGTAGCGCATGAGTATCCAGCTCACGCCCCAGCATCATTTTCACCAGTTCGATCTGCGGTAGCTCGCGGGTTTCCCGACAGCCAACAAAACTGCCGTTGCGTAAGACGGTGATCCGATCGCTGACCTGATAGACCTGATCGAGAAAGTGAGTAACGAAGATCAGGCTGACGCCGCGATCGCGCAACTGGCGCATCAGGCCAAATAATAACTCCACTTCCTGAGTGTCGAGACTGGCGGTGGGTTCATCGAGGATTAGCACTTTGGCGGAGAGATCGATGGCCCGACAAATGGCGACGATTTGCTGCATCGCAACTGAAAAGCGGTTGAGCGGTTCACGCACGTCGAGGGAGAAACCGTAAGATGCCATCAGTTCGGTGGCGCGCTTTTCCATCTCTTTACGTCGTAGCAGGCCGAAACGCTTAGGTTCGCGACCTATGAATAGATTATCAGCGACCGACATATTGGGTAGCAGGTTAACTTCCTGATAGACAGTGCCGATGCCGAGCTGCTGTGCGTGGGCGGTGTTTTTCGGTGAAATAACCTGACCTTCCAGCCAGATGGTGCCGCGATCGGCATGGTAAACGCCGGTAAGTGCTTTGATTAACGTTGATTTACCCGCCCCGTTTTCACCGAGTAGCGCCATAATTTCACCACGGCGCAGGCTGAAATCAACGTTATCTAACGCTTTGACGCCAGGGAAAAATTTGCTTAATCCTTCGGTACGGAGGATTTCCTGGTGTTGGTCGGTCGTCATGGTTTCCCCCGAAGTAAAGCGTGCTCCCGCCAGGCCTGTAAGACGCGCCAGCGTCGCATCAGGCACCAGTGCACAACTGCCGGATGCGGCGTAAACGCCTTATCCGGCCTACGAGTCGGTATCAGGCATTAATGCCTGATACGTCTCAATACCCCATGTTTTTCTTCTTCTCTAACTCTTCTTTTGCGGTATCAGGCAGGTAAAGGGTGGACTTGGTCAGCGTCAGTTTTTCAGGCATGGTGCCGTCCTTTTTATATTTCTCCAGCGCGTCAAAGGCGGGTCCCGCCATGTTTGGCGTCAGTTCAACGCTGGCGTTCGCTTCGCCATCAATCATCGCTTTGTAGATGTCCGGCACGCCGTCGATAGAGCCTGTCAGGATATCTTTGCCCGGTTTCAGGCCCGCTTCTTTAATTGCCTGAATTGCGCCAATCACCATGTCGTCGTTATGGGCGTAAACCATGCAGATGTTTTTGCCGTTGTTTTCCGCTTTGATAAAGCTCTCCATCACTTCTTTACCTTTACTACGGGTGAAGTCACCGGACTGCGAGCGGATGATTTTAATATTTGGCGCATTCTTAATGGCTTCGGCAAAGCCTTTCTTACGGTCAATGGCGACGCTGGCCCCAACGGTGCCCTGTAACTCAACCACGTTACACGGTTTACCATTGATCTCTTTGACCAGCCAGTCACCGATCAACTTGCCTTCAAGAATGTTGTCGGCGGTGACGGTGGTCATATAGAGAGATTTGTCTTTCACGTCGATGGAACGGTCAAGCAAAAAGACCGGAATTTCGGCTTCCTTTGCTTCTTTCAAAACAGGTTCCCAACCCGTTGCAACCACCGGGGCGATAAAGATGGCATCTACCCCTTGCGCGACAAAGGAACGCACTGCTTTAATCTGGTTTTCCTGCTTTTGCTGACCATCGGCAATTTTCAGTGTGATACCGCGTTTCTCGGCCTCACTTTTCGCCACATTAGTTTCTGCTGCGCGCCAGCCGGATTCGGATCCAACCTGCGAAAATCCTACGGTTAACGGAGCTGCCAACGCCATAGACGACATGGCTGCCGAGACTGCAGAGACTACAAGTAAGCGTTTCCACATAGGGTTGTCCTCGTCGGGGTGATTATTATTGGTGAAAAGATGTTCGCGAAAAAACTATAGACAATTGGTTCTGTAACAGATTGCGTTACATCACACTTCAAAAAAGTAAATACATCGTTAATCACAAGTTTGTAATCGCTTTCATATCACTATGAAAAATGCGGCTACGGTTATGGATTTTCCAGCTCTGCGAACCGTCTTAAAACTGGCGAAAAAGGAAAATGAGGGCGAAAACAAGCGAAGACATTCGGCGCGAGTTGGCTATAATACTCGGCACTTGTTTGCCACATATTCTAAAGGAAACAGACATGAGCTTACTCAACGTCCCTGCGGGTAAAGATCTGCCGGAAGACATCTACGTTGTTATCGAAATCCCGGCTAACGCTGATCCGATCAAATACGAAATCGACAAAGAGAGCGGCGCACTGTTCGTTGACCGCTTCATGTCCACCGCGATGTTCTACCCGTGCAACTACGGCTATATCAACCACACTCTGTCTCTGGACGGTGACCCGGTTGACGTTCTGGTCCCGACTCCGTACCCGCTGCAGCCGGGTTCTGTGATCCGTTGCCGTCCGGTTGGCGTTCTGAAAATGACCGACGAAGCTGGTGAAGATGCGAAACTGGTTGCTGTTCCGCACAGCAAACTGAGCAAAGAATACGATCACATCAAAGACGTTAACGATCTGCCGGAGCTGCTGAAAGCTCAGATCGCTCACTTCTTCGAGCACTACAAAGACCTCGAAAAAGGCAAGTGGGTGAAAGTTGAAGGTTGGGAAAACGCTGAAGCCGCTAAAGCTGAAATCGTTGCTTCCTTCGAGCGCGCAAAGAATAAATAAGTTCTTAGATACTCTAAATAATTCAACTTGCAGGACAAAACGCCAGCGGCGTTTTGAACAACGCTTGCGTTGGCCCTGAAAGGGCGAGGCCTAAGGCCGAGTAACGCGACAAGTGAGTGAATCCCCTGGAGCTTACAGAAGTAAGTGACTGGGGTGAATGAACGCAGTCGCAGCACATGCAACTTGAAGTATGACGAGTATAGCGCAATAACCCTGAACGCCGGACTTCGGTTAGTAAGGGTTTTTTTATGCCCGCAATTTATAAACTATCTACTCCACTATTATTATTTTCAGTAGTTGAAAGGCTTGAACGGTAAGAACAAGCTAAACTCGACCACCATTTTGCTGTTCATAGCCACTTGCTGGAAGTTAGCCGACCTCACTCATACTCACCGTTCAAAGCGTGCCCCCGTTTTACCCCTGCACATTTGTGAACGCCAGCAGAGTTTTTTATGCGATTGCAGATATGGAAAGCGGCTCGGAGAGAAAAGCAAAAGATGTGAAAGTTACAAAAAAATCGCGAGATACATCGCAAAAAACAACGCCACCCGAAGGTGGCGTGTTTATATTATGACTGATCCCTGTCTAACCAGTCGCCGCTTTCAATCAGCGTTAATCCATCGACGGGTCGTTGATAAACGTACATCCATGCACTCCCGTACGGCGTCTGAATCAACTGGCGCGCGTATTCACCGCCCCTGGTGCGCAAGGCATCAAGTTCGGCCAGCGTGGCGTTGTCAATACGATAAACTTCACCATGTACCGTTCCGTTTCCCGGAACTGCGCCTGGATAGTGGCCCAGGCTATACAACTGGTAGTTATCGATACTGAAATCGCCCAGCAACTGGGCATTTGTCATCCAGTGGCTGTTGCCTTGTTTGTGACGTAAACTGCCGTAGACAAATATTCGCATAGCTAAAACTCGAACTGATAGAGCAAATCCAGTGCCTGATCTACACCAGACACGGCTTCCAGATATAGCTTCGGCATCAGGCGATAACGTAACGTGAGTGTTGCTATAGAGTCAAATATCCCCACGCCGTATTTCACTTGTAAGCCTGGTAATACATAGCCGCTGACCACCACCTGGGAAGAATCACCTACCCCCTCGGTGTCGAGCGCTAAATTACTTACACCAAATGTCTCGCCGATTTTACCCACAATCTGACCACTTTGCGCAACCCCCAGACCAATCAGCATCGAAGTCATCGCCGCGCTGTCGCTCTGATCGCTCTCCAGCCCTTGTCCACGCAATAAGTAAGACAATGCAGCCTGTTGTGACATCGCCGGGTCAGAGAAGATCTCCGCTTTCGGCTCATCCGCCAGCCCGGTGACACGAACACCAGCGATTACGTCATCTTCTGTAGCATCCGGGTTACGAATGGCTTCGATATTGAGATACGGTTGATCCGGTGGACCAGAGAACAGCAGCTCGCCTTTGCGCACAATCAGATCCTGGCCATATGCATGGAAGCGCCCTTCAGGGATGTTAATTTGCCCGTTCAGGCCCAGACCTTGTTTGTCCTGTACGACGTTGAGATCGCCCGTCAGCCGCGCCTTCAGGCCAAAGGCATCAATGCGCACGTTATTGCCGACGTGGACAATCAGGTTGCTGTTGATCGGAATTGACGCGGTTTTCGTCTCCTCCGGTTGCAGGTTATCGTTGAGCATCACCACATCGCTTGAGACACCCACCGCACTTTCCGGCAGATCGTGCACCACAATGCGCGCCCACGGTACATCCACGCGACCATCAAGGGTAAACAGGCTTGGTGTCGCTTCGAATACGATGTCAGGCGACACATCCATTCGCACCATCGGTGGTACGGTGATCCGTACCTTACTGCCTTTCGCCGTTACCCGCGCCCGCCAGTTTTCAATCTGGCTCCAGTCAGCATCACCGTTCAGGTAGATGTCACCCTGCTGAGTCCTCACGGTCCCCGCAAGCGTCGAGCGCATACCGTTAAAATTGACCGCAAGCTGGCTCGGCTGCATATCAAATGGCATAAAGTTGCCGTCGATATCCACGCCTGTGACCTGTAGCTGACCAAACAGCTGCGGGCTTTGCACATCACCGCCCAGACGTAGGTTGGCGCTCACCATCCCCGCTGCTTTTTCACCACGCGTAAAGATGGGGTTCACCATTGCGAGGTTAAAATTGCGGATGTTGACGTTGCCACCAAGATTCCGGCGGCCTTGTGGATCGGTCACCTGCACCTGACCATCAAACTGGCCGTTATTGGTCAGACGGATGGTCCAGCCCAGCTCAGCGCGATTATTCCGCAGCTCTGCCGATAGGTTCAGCGTCTGAAACGCCACCGGTAGCGCCGCATCGTTGACGGTTTGCGTCACCTGCACGTTACGCCCCGAAAGAGTGATACTGCCCTGTGGCAGCCCCTCTTTGGTGGTGTCCCAGGCAACGTCCGCTTTACCCGTGAAGATACCGCTTGCCTGAGTAGTTTCCGGCATAAACGGTTTCAGCATTGCCAGGTCGAAGCGGTTGAGATTCACAACCGCACGCCCTTCAGCCCCGGCATCAATGGTTTGCGGCACGCACAGTTCCGCATTCGGGTTAAGCCAGCAGTGTGGCCCAATGCTGATTTTTTGCTCCTGATTGCGATAGTCCAGCGCGATATCACGCGTCAGCGACCACGGTCCGACCGGCGTCTGGAAGCGCGTATTGCTAAGTGTTCCCTTCCAGCGTTCTTCTTTGCGATCAAAGCTACCTGCCAGATTAAGCTGCCCGGAAACCGGCTCGCCCTGAATCCTCAGTTGTAACTCGTGCTGCTTTTCGCTGCCTTTCGCATTCAGAGTAACGAGGCTGATATTCACATCCGGCTGCGAGATTTGCTCAACGCGCACGTCGAGTTTACCCGCAATCTGATCGGTGGATTTGATGTCGCCTTCCACGCGAACCTGCGACACAGAAAGTTCCTGCCAGCGCAAGCCGCGCGCGGTGATATCCGCCAGCAACTGCGGCGCTTCCACCGTACCGCGAACTTTCACCAGCCCTTTCGCTGTACCGCCAAGTCCTGGCAGCGCGTTATCCAGCCCCGGCGCATTGATGGTGGCGTCAAGATTGAGATCTTTTACCCCCAGCTCGCCTTTCACTTCGGCACTGTTTGGCCCCAGTTCCAGATGCAGACCTGGGATCATCCACTGCATATAACTGTTGCCTTTCAGCGTTCCCTCAACGTTCACTTTGTTATGTTTGACGTTGCCGGTCAGCTTCAACTCCGGCACGTCCATCTGCCAGGTGCCGCCGTACAGGCTACCGCGCGTTTTGATCAAACCATTGAGTTTCGATGGCCAGTCCGGGAACTCTTTCGCCGTATTAATGCCGTTGAACGTCAATTCGCCGCGCCAACTAATGGCCTGCTGCCAGTCGAGCAGCGCCTTCAGCTCGGTTTTTCCTTCCAGCGCCGCAACGGTGAGTTTATCGAGATTGACCTGCTGTTCATTCCCTTTCGCATCAAGGGTAATGGTCGCTGGCGGGATCTCCTGCCCTTTCACCGCCGTACGCATAGACAGCGTGTAATCGGTCATTTTGCCGGTGAGTTTCAGTTTCAGGTCATCCGCCTGATATTGCTTCTCACCAGTGAACGGCCAGTAAAGTTGTTTGCTGTTCACTTCCACGTTGAGCGGTAATCCAGCTTCCGCCAGCCGCGTCTGGGCGCGCAAATCCATATCCACCGGGCCGGAAAGGTTAACGCCTATCTCCAGCTGTTCGCGCAGCGCGCCGCCCACTTTTAGCTTCACCTTTTCACCTTTCAACGGCTCCACATTCAAAGTGCTGTTGAGGGTGATATCTACTGGCCAGTTGTTGGACAATTGTGCCGTACCGCTGGCATTGACAATCCCCTGGTTAGAGTCAATATCCAGCGCGTCCAGTTTGGTATTGCCGTCGATGCTGCTCACTTTCAGCAGCATGGTGCTCACGGTGATATCCGTGTCGCCTGTCACGCGCAGTTGCTCGCCTTTAAACTCTTCAATGTTCAGGTTGAGCGGCAAATGCACGTCGGTCATTTCCGGCAATACCGGGCGAGAAAAGAGATCTTTCAGCGTTTCGCCGAGCGGTTTTTCCTCCGGCTGCGGATTTTCAATCTTCGGCTCGACCACTTCTTCCTGCGCCACGTCCGCCACTTTTGGCAAAGCAATCAACAGGCCTTTCAGCGACGTCGGTTTCAGGGTCAGGGTTTTCTCCTGCCAGTTCAGGCCGGAGGTGAAGTCCATCACCGACACCGTGGTGTCATCAATTTTGATGTTGACGTTATCCAGCGCCACGCGCGTCAGGGTGATGGGATACGGCGTGGAGAGATCCAGCGGCCCGCTATCTTCCTCTTCTTCAACCTGCTCAGAAGGAGGCATTTTTTTGCTGTCGATGTTGACCTGAATATCTTTCAGCGCCAGATCGTTAACACAAACGCTGCTGTTCCACAGACAATCCAGCCCAACGGCCAGGTGCAGATTGCCCGCTTTTACCGCCACGCCTGGCTGCTCATAACGAACGTCAGACAGGGTAAGGTCGCGCCAGCCGCCAGTGACCTTGCCGATGTCCAGCCCAGGCACCCAGCGGTCCGCCGCTTTAAATACCAGATGCAGGCCGCTGGTGGTGCCAACCAGAAATGCCACCGAGCCCAGCAGTAGTAAGATGACGATAACCGCGCCGAGGCTGATTTTTTTCCATAAACTCATAATTCTGGCCCCAGACCGATGTAAAACTGTAACCCGTGCTCGTCTTTATCCGCGACCGGTACGGCGAAATCGAGCTTGATTGGCCCGACCGGCGATTCCCAGCGCACGCCGACCCCGGTGCCGGTTTTGAAGTCGCTGCGGCGGATATCACTCACCGCTTCACCGCTATCGACAAACACCGCGCCCCACCATTTTCCGGTCACGTTGTACTGGTACTCCAGTGATCCGGTAATTAGCTTTGATGCCCCTTTCAGGTCACCATTGTCATATTTCGGCGCAATAGATTTGTATTTATAGCCGCGAATACTGCGGTCGCCCCCGGCGAAGAAACGCAGATCCGGCGGTACTTTGTCGAAGTCACCGGTTTCAATCCAGCCCAACGTGCCGCGCGTAACAAAGCGATGGCGATCGTACAGTGTGCGGATCCAGACGTTCTGTGCCTGGAAAACGGAGAAATCGACATCCGATCCCCAGGCTGTGTTGGAATAGTCGATAGAGTAGCGTTGCGAGTCGCCCCAGGTCGGCATCAGGCCGCCGCGTGATCGCGTCCGGCTAATCATCACCCCTGGATAAAACAGCATTGTGGTGTTAGTAATTTCACCCTGAGTAAAGTGGTCGAGACTCCAGCGTAGGTTAATGGCGCGCTGCCAGCCGCTGGAGAGATCCCAGTAGCGAGAAGCGACCAGGGTAGTGGAATCGGATTCGGTATCGTTCAGGTCAGTGCGCTTAAAACCGCCCTGCACCAAATAATATTGTTCCAGTGGATTCTTCAGCAGCGGCATTTTATAGCTGAAGTCGAGGGTCTGTTCCGGCGCGGAAATACTGGTACTGGTGGTCAGACTGTGACCGTATGAGTTCATCCACGGCTTTTTCCACGTCGCTTTCACGCGCGGTCCCACGTCCGTAGAGTAACCGACCCCGGTTTCGATGGTGTTTTCTGTTCGCGGCGAAACCACGCCCGTCAATGGTAATACTTTCGTTTCGCGCGCTTTATCAAATTGCGGTGCCACTACCACCGAATTAAACCAGCCAGTCGCGGAAAGGCGACGGTTCAGTTCCGCCAGATCTTTTGACTCGTATTCATCGCCTTCTTTGAACGGTACCAGGTTTTGCAGGTACTCGTCGCGAATTTGCGAACCTTCAAAAGTGACATGCCCAAAGCGGTAACGTTCGCCACTGTTGTAATCAATATCCCAGTACGCTTTATGCAGGCCAAGCGCTATGCCTAACTGAGCTTTGGTAAATTCGCTATCGAAATAGCCTTTACGCAGCGCAATACTGGTTAAGGACTTTTTGAAATTTTCATAATCGCCCTGGTTTAGCACCGTACCTATAGCCGGGCGAGTATCCAGCAACTTCAAATAGTCTTTATCGGTTCGCGCACCGCCGCGCAAGACTACATCGGTGCCGCCAATCAACACGGGTACACCCGGTGTAACTTTAGCAACCAGCACCTGCCGTCCTTTCTTTGGCGGTGGCTGGAGATCAAATTCAATTGTTGGCTGGTAATAGCCCAGTGCTTTTAGACCTTCCCGAATGGCATCATCAACACGTGCGCGAAAGCGCCGGTCTGGCGTCACTTCATCACTTTGAATCGTAGAAAGCTGTGCACGAACGTTTTTTTCCAGCTGTCCCGATAACCCTTCCACCTGTAGACGGACATTCGCGGCGATGGCAGAACCACTAAAGCAGAGTAAGCTTACACAGCATAACTGTCGGATATAGCGCACATTTTCTCCTGAATATCCTTTATTCCTGCCCCTGGAACTCCGTTAAACGGCTTAACAATAATCCAGCAATATGGATTAAAAAGCAGACTAAACCCAAAATATTACTTATGTTTTACTTTAGACCCATTCACGGGGGTTATTGTGTGCAAATACGTCCCTTGTTACAACCTAAACCCCTATGACCGACTTTCGGGAGAACGACACCATGAGTTTATTTGATAAAAAGCATCTGGTTTCCCCCACCGATGCCCTTCCTGGACGGAATACCCCGATGCCCGTAGCTACGCTGCATGCGGTCAACGGTCACTCAATGACAAATGTGCCTGACGGAATGGAGATCGCCATTTTTGCGATGGGCTGTTTCTGGGGCGTTGAACGCCTTTTCTGGCAACTTCCCGGTGTTTACAGCACTGCCGCAGGCTACACTGGCGGTTACACGCCAAACCCGACTTATCGGGAAGTGTGTTCCGGTGAGACCGGCCACGCCGAAGCGGTGCGGGTGGTTTATGATCCGTCGGTAATCAGCTATGAACAACTGTTGCAGGTTTTCTGGGAAAACCACGATCCTGCACAAGGGATGCGTCAAGGTAATGATCACGGCACGCAGTACCGTTCCGCGATTTACCCGCTGACACCAGAACAGGATGCCGCAGCCCGCGCCAGTCTGGAACGTTTTCAGGCCGCAATGCTCACCGCCGATGACGATCGCCAGATAACCACCGAGATTGCTAACGCCACACCGTTCTATTATGCCGAAGATGACCACCAACAGTATCTACATAAAAACCCTTATGGCTATTGCGGAATTGGTGGAATAGGCGTTTGTCTGCCGCCTGAAGTGTAGTATTAAAAGGTGGCCCCAAAGTGAAATGAGACAAAAATTTAACCCTCTGGCGACTTTACAGTACCTTACGCTATACTAGCCTCTGAAAATGCCGGTTCACTCTCTTCGAATCGGCTTTCAATGTGTATTTCACACAAATTAATCAACTTCCCCTTCCGAGGATCTGACCTGAACGGTTAGATAAGATATGTTAAACAGTATTTTAGTCATACTCTGCTTGATCGCCGTAAGTGCGTTCTTCTCGATGTCCGAGATCTCGCTTGCCGCCTCACGCAAAATCAAACTTAAACTGCTGGCTGATGAAGGCAATATAAATGCCCAACGCGTTATGAATATGCAGGAAAATCCCGGCATGTTCTTTACCGTGGTACAAATCGGTCTGAACGCAGTGGCGATTCTCGGCGGTATCGTCGGTGATGCAGCGTTCTCCCCGGCTTTTAACAGCCTGTTCTCCCGCTATATGTCGGCAGAGCTCTCTGAGCAACTGAGCTTTATTCTCTCTTTCTCGTTAGTGACTGGCATGTTTATCCTGTTTGCGGATTTAACCCCGAAACGCATCGGTATGATTGCGCCAGAAGCTGTGGCTTTGCGTATCATCAACCCGATGCGCTTCTGCCTGTACGTCTGCACCCCGCTGGTGTGGTTCTTCAACGGCCTGGCGAACATGATCTTCCGTATCTTTAAATTGCCGATGGTGCGCAAGGATGACATCACTTCCGATGATATTTACGCGGTAGTAGAAGCAGGGGCGCTGGCGGGGGTATTACGTAAACAAGAGCATGAACTGATTGAAAACGTGTTCGAGCTTGAATCCCGTACTGTCCCGTCGTCTATGACTCCGCGTGAGAACGTCATCTGGTTCGATCTCCACGAAGACGAGCAAAGTCTGAAGAATAAAGTGGCGGAACATCCGCACTCAAAATTCCTCGTCTGTACTGAAGATATCGACCACATCATCGGCTATGTGGATTCGAAAGATCTGCTTAACCGCGTGCTGGCCAATCAAAGCCTGGCGCTGAACAGTGGCGTACAAATTCGCAACACGCTGATCGTGCCAGACACGCTGACCCTTTCTGAGGCGCTGGAAAGTTTTAAAACTGCGGGCGAAGACTTTGCAGTAATCATGAATGAATACGCGCTGGTTGTGGGGATAATCACCCTCAACGACGTGATGACCACACTGATGGGCGATCTGGTTGGTCAGGGTCTGGAAGAGCAGATTGTGGCGCGTGATGAGAACTCATGGCTAATCGATGGTGGAACACCGATTGATGACGTGATGCGTGTACTGGATATTGACGAGTTCCCGCAGTCAGGCAATTACGAAACCATTGGCGGCTTTATGATGTTTATGCTGCGTAAGATCCCCAAACGCACTGATTCGGTGAAATTCGCCGGCTACAAATTTGAAGTGGTGGATATCGATAACTACCGCATCGACCAGCTGCTGGTAACGCGGATCGACAGCAAAGCCACCGTCCTTTCGCCAAAACTGACTGACGCAAAAGATAAAGACAAAGATAAAGAAGAAAACGTCGCATAACCTCAGAAACATCAACGGCTCCTGAATCAGGAGCCGTCTTATTACTGCATAGCACTTTGGTTAAGCCATCTCTGTTTGCAGACGCATAACCTGACGGTTTACCTCGGACATCACTGATAAATGCAGTTTATCCTTCACTTTTGGGATAAGAATTTTACCCTTATCAAATTCAAAAGCGCCAACATCCTTGATGTATAACCGTCCACGAAACAGGATCTTCACGTACTTCGCCACTTGCAGTGGGTTGTACCGTTGGAAAATTTTCATTGTTGTCTCCTGCTGAGTATTACGCCTTTGCGGTACCACAATCGGTCCAACTATTATGAGGCGCAAATTTTAATGCCTAATGACTATAGACTACTGCGGTAATGTTTCCAGCCTGTATGAGTTTTTTTACCGTAACGTTACAATTATTCAGAATTATCTTTTCGCCTAATCAGAATCTTTAGTATAAGCATTCATTTTTCATATGATTTGTGCGCTTGTCCGCAAACTGGCATCACACTTGCGGGATTTTCGATAAATAGCACATATGATTAAAAGTCAGACCCAAGTGGTCGGATCACCTGCATATCATAAGAAGGAAACACCATGACTCTACGCAAGATTCTGGCCCTCACCTGCCTGCTGCTGCCGATGATGGCCTCTGCACATCAGTTCGAAACCGGCCAGCGAGTACCGCCGATTGGCATTACCGATCGTGGCGAGTTGGTGCTTGATAAAGATCAGTTTAGCTACAAAACCTGGAACAGCGCGCAGTTAGCGGGAAAAGTGCGAGTGCTACAACATATAGCTGGTCGTACGTCAGCCAAAGAGAAAAACGCGACGCTGATAGAAGCGATTAAATCGGCGAAGTTGCCGCACGATCGCTACCAGACCACCACCATTGTCAACACAGATGACGCAATTCCGGGTTCCGGCATGTTTGTGCGCAGCAGTCTGGAAAGTAATAAAAAGCTTTATCCGTGGTCGCAGTTTATTGTCGATAGCAACGGCGTCGCGCGCGGCGCCTGGCAGTTGGATGAAGAGAGTTCTGCCATTGCCGTGCTCGATAAAGACGGCCGAGTGCAATGGGCGAAGGACGGAGCGCTCACCCAGGAAGAGGTGCAGCAAGTGATGGACTTGCTGCATAAGTTGCTCAATAAATAGAAACTCTGAATCCTGGGTTCAGGAACGATTCACGCGGGGTATAATCCAGCGGTTTACCCTGCCAATCGTGTACGTGCGCTCCGGCTGCAGCAGCAACAGCGTGGCCGGCGGCAGTGTCCCAAATATTGGTTGGTCCGAAACGTGGGTAGAGCTGCGCCTGCCCTTCCGCCACCAGACAGAATTTCAGCGAAGAGCCAATGGACGTCGTCTGATGTTCGCCAAGCTGTTGCAGATACTCTTTCAGCTCTGCATCCGCATGGGATCGGCTGATGACCACCAGCGGCGGCCGCGCATCGCGTACCTGAATCTGCTTGCGCACGCCGCACTCTTCTTTCCAGGCTTTGCCTTCTGCCGCACTGTACATTACGTTCATTACTGGCGCATACACCACACCTAAAATCGGTTTTCCGTGGTCGATGAGCGCAATATTAACGGTGAATTCGCCGTTACGTTTAATAAACTCTTTAGTGCCATCCAGCGGGTCCACCAGCCAGTAACGCTGCCAGTGCTGACGGACTTCCCAGCCGGGAGGATCTTCTTCAGACAGAACCGGAATATCCGGCGTCAGCGTACGTAAACCGTCCATGATTACGGTATGCGCGGCAATGTCCGCCGCTGTCACCGGTGAGTTATCCGCTTTGCTGACGACGTCCATCGGTTTCGTCCCGTCGTAGACCTGCATAATGGCATCGCCCGCAATCCGTGCGAGTTGACATACTTGTTCTAACATTCTCCACCTCTTTTGTTTCAGTGGTGTTAACTCGTTGTTTTACTTATACCCTATCGTTAAAGAATCCGCCAACTGTGATGGCGTCATCGTTTCCTGATTTATTATTTATGGCATCCTTCAACGCTCTGTATGAAAGACGTTTCATCTACTCATTCATAAAAGGATGCCCAGATGGTTAAGTTTAGTGCAACGCTCCTTGCTACGCTGATTGCCGCCAGTGTGAATGCGGCAACAGTCGATCTCCGCATAATGGAAACCTCTGATTTGCATAGCAATATGATGGATTTCGATTATTACAAAGACTCCGCCACAGAAAAATTCGGACTGGTTCGTACTGCGAGTCTGATTAATGGCGCGCGTAATGAAGTGAAAAACAGCGTGCTGGTCGATAACGGCGATTTGATTCAGGGGAGTCCGCTGGCAGATTACATGTCGGCGAAAGGATTAAAAGCAGGTGATGTTCATCCGGTTTATAAGGCGCTGAATACGCTGGATTATACGGTCGGCACACTCGGCAATCATGAATTTAACTACGGTCTGGATTACCTGAAAAATGCGCTGGCAGGGGCGAAATTCCCTTATATAAACGCCAACGTCATTGACGCTAAGACCAAACAGCCGATGTTTACGCCGTATTTAATTAAAGACACCGAAGTGGTCGATAAAGACGGGAAAAAACAGACGCTGAAAATTGGCTACATTGGCGTCGTGCCACCGCAGATTATGAGCTGGGATAAAGCCAATTTATCCGGCAAAGTCACCGTTAACGATATTACTGAAACAGTGCGCAAGTACGTACCAGAAATGCGCGAGAAAGGGGCCGATGTTGTTGTCGTCCTGGCGCATTCTGGTTTGTCTGCCGATCCGTATAAAGTGATGGCGGAAAACTCAGTTTATTATCTCAGTGAAATTCCGGGCGTTGACGCCATTATGTTTGGCCATGCTCACGCCGTCTTCCCGAGTAAAGATTTTGCCGATATTAAAGGCGCGGATATTGCCAAAGGTACGCTGAACGGCGTTCCGGCGGTAATGCCTGGCATGTGGGGCGATCATCTGGGCGTGGTTGATCTGCAACTCAATAATGACAGCGGGAAATGGCAGGTGACGCAGGCCAAAGCCGAAGCACGGCCTATTTACGATATCACCAATAAAAAATCTCTCGCGGCGGAAGACAGTCAACTGGTAGAAACGCTAAAGGTCGATCACGACGCCACACGCCAGTTTGTCAGCAAACCGATCGGTAAATCTGCCGACAATATGTATAGCTATCTGGCGCTGGTGCAGGATGATCCGACCGTGCAGGTGGTGAACAACGCGCAAAAAGCGTATGTCGAACATTACATTCAGGGCGATCCGGACCTGGCAAAACTGCCGGTGCTCTCTGCTGCCGCGCCGTTTAAAGTCGGTGGGCGTAAGAACGACCCTGCCAGTTATGTCGAAGTGGAAAAAGGCCAGTTGACCTTCCGTAATGCCGCCGATCTCTATCTCTATCCCAATACGCTTATCGTGGTGAAAGCCAGCGGTAAAGAGGTGAAAGAGTGGCTGGAATGCTCCGCCGGGCAGTTTAATCAGATAGACCCCAACAGCACTCAACCACAGTCACTCATCAACTGGGATGGTTTCCGTACCTATAACTTTGATGTGATTGATGGCGTGAATTATCAGATTGATGTTACCCAGCCCGCCCGCTATGACGGCGAATGTCAGGTGGTTAATGCCAATGCAGAGCGGATTAAGAACCTGACCTTTAACGGTAAACCCATTGATCCGAACGCCATGTTCCTCGTTGCCACCAATAACTATCGCGCTTACGGCGGCAAATTTGCCGGAACAGGTGATAGCCATATTGCCTTTGCTTCACCGGATGAGAACCGTTCGGTACTGGCAGCGTGGATTGCTGAAGAGTCTAAACGTGCGGGAGAAATCCACCCGGCGGCAGATAACAACTGGCGTCTAGCGCCGATTGCTGGCGATAAGAAACTGGATATCCGTTTCGAAACTTCCCCGTCAGATAAAGCCGCAGCATTTATTAAAGAGAAAGGGCTGTATCCGATGAATAAAGTCGCGACCGATGATATCGGCTTTGCGATTTATCAGGTGGATTTGAGTAAGTAAAACACTTCATTTTCGGCCTACAAATCATCAACCGCATCCGGCATTTATTGGCGGATGCGATGCTGGCGCATCTTATCCGCCCTACAAGCCATGAACCGTAGACCGGATAAGCGCAGCTCATCCGGCTCTTCCTGGCGGATGCGATGCTGGCGCATCTTATCCGCCCTACAAGCCATGAATCGTAGACCGGATAAGCGCAGCTCATCCGGCTCTTCCTGGCGGATGCGATACTGACGCATCTTATCCGCCTTACAAGCTATGAACCGTAGGCCGTAGAAGCGCAGCGCATCCGGCTGTTATGCCGCACGTTCATCCCGCACCGCCAACACCTCGGGCAAATTCAACTCAATCCAGTCCGCCAGTGCAGCAACCTTTTCGCTCACCTGCTCGCCCAGCGGCGTGAGGCTATATTCCACATGCGGCGGCACCACCGGATACGCGATACGGTTAAGAAAACCATCCTGCTCTAACGCCTGTAACGACTGCGCAAGCATCTTTTCACTCACCCCGCCGATTTTGCGCCGCAGGTCGCTAAAGCGATGAGTACCTTCGCGTAGCGCCACCAGAATCAATACCCCCCAACGGCTGGTGACGTGTTTCAACACCTCGCGCGAAGGGCACTGTTCAGCAAAGAGATTTCCCTCTTTCAGTTGTTGCGACAGGCTAACCTGACTCATCCCATACTTACCTTTTTGTACGTACTTACTAAAAGTAAGTTTAGGTGTTAGCGTATTTAAACACAAGACAAACAGATGGAGACTTCCCATGATCGCTATTACTGGCGCAACTGGCCAACTTGGTCACTATGTTATTGAATCCTTGATGAAATCGGTTTCTGCCAGCCAAATAGTGGCTATTGTCCGCAATCCGGAAAAAGCCCATGCATTGAACGCACAAGGCATTGCCGTGCGTCAGGCTGACTACGGAAATGAAGCCGCACTGACATCTGCGCTACAGGGCGTGGAAAAACTGCTGCTGATCTCTTCCAGCGAAGTGGGTCAACGTGCCCCGCAGCATCGTAATGTTATTAATGCCGCAAAAGCGGCTGGCGTGAAATTTATCGCTTATACCAGCCTGCTACATGCAGATACCTCACCGCTCGGCCTCGCCGATGAGCACATCGAAACCGAGAAAATGCTGGCTGATTCTGGCATCGTTTACACCCTGCTGCGCAACGGCTGGTACACCGAAAACTACCTCGCCAGCGCCCCGGCAGCACTGGAACACGGCGTATTTATCGGTGCGGCGGGCGATGGCAAAATCGCCTCAGCCATGCGCGCAGATTATGCAGAAGCTGCGGCGCGCGTAATGAGCGAAACAGGCCACGAAGGCAAAATTTATGAACTGGCAGGTGATAGTGCCTGGACGCTGACACAGTTAGCGGCAGAGCTGACCAAACAGAGCGGCAAACAGGTTACCTATCAAAACCTGAGTGAAGCCGATTTCGCCGCGGCACTGAAAAGCGTCGGACTGCCTGGCGGACTGGCGGATATGCTGGCGGATTCTGACGTTGGCGCATCGAAAGGCGGTCTGTTTGATGACAGCAAAACGCTTAGCAAATTAATTGGCTGCCCAACGACAACGTTAGCCGAAAGCGTAAGCCATCTTTTTAATGTTAATAACTAGTTAATTAAAGTGGCATCCTCCCGCATCCTCTCTGATAATGACGGGATGCCGGGAGCAATCACGTCTGCTTCCTGAACTTTCTTCTGACAGACCAATGGATGCCAGTAATGATTAGCGGCGTGCTGTACGCCCTGTTAGCAGGGTTGATGTGGGGGCTTATTTTTGTCGGGCCGTTGATCGTGCCAGAATACCCGGCGATGTTGCAGTCGATGGGGCGTTATCTGGCGTTAGGGTTAATTGCGCTGCCCATTGCCTGGCTGGGACGCGTGCGTCTGCGTCAGTTGGCGCGTCGCGACTGGCTTACCGCACTAATGCTCACCATGATGGGCAACCTCATCTATTACTTCTGTCTCGCCAGTGCCATTCAACGTACCGGCGCGCCTGTTTCCACGATGATTATCGGAACTCTGCCGGTAGTTATTCCTGTCTTCGCCAATCTGCTTTATAGCCAGCGCGACGGCAAACTCGCATGGGGGAAACTCGCCCCGGCGCTGGTTTGTATTGGCATCGGCCTGTCGTGTGTGAATATTGCTGAGTTAAACCACGGACTCCCCGATTTTGACTGGGCTCGTTATACCTCAGGCATCGTGCTGGCGTCAGTCTCTGTAGTCTGTTGGGCGTGGTATGCCCTGCGCAACGCCCGCTGGCTGCGGGAAAACCCAGACAAACATCCAATGATGTGGGCGACGGCCCAGGCACTGGTCACACTGCCGGTTTCTCTCATCGGCTATCTCGTCGCTTGTTACTGGCTGAATACCCAAACGCCGGACTTCTCCCTACCCTTTGGCCCCCGTCCGCTGGTGTTTATCAGCCTGATGATTGCGATTGCCGTGCTTTGCTCATGGGTCGGCGCGCTTTGCTGGAACGTCGCCAGCCAGCGATTACCGACAGTGATTCTCGGGCCGCTGATTGTTTTCGAAACGCTGGCAGGTTTGCTGTACACCTTTTTGCTACGCCAACAAATTCCACCGCTGATGACGCTGAGCGGTATCGCGCTGTTAGTGGTTGGCGTGGTCATTGCAGTCAGAGCAAAACCGGAAAAGCCTTTAACTGAATCTGTCTCAGAAAGTTGACATGCTGGCAGTGAGTTAAATAAGCCTCTGCTACGCAAGGGTTATAGCTTTTGCCTTAAAGATGCATTTAAAATACATCTTATATTATTAAGAATGAGGTATCCGCTATGGCTTATCGCGACCAACCTTTAGGTGAACTGGCGCTCTCTATTCCTCGCGCTTCGGCTCTGTTTCGTCAATATGATATGGATTACTGCTGTGGCGGTAAGCAGACGCTGGCTCGTGCTGCGGCACGTAAAGAGCTGGATGTTGACGTCATTGAGGCCGAGCTGGCAAAGCTTGCTGAACAACCGATTGAGAAAGACTGGCGTAGCGCGCCGCTGGCAGAAATCATCGACCATATCATCGTGCGCTACCACGATCGTCACCGCGAGCAACTGCCGGAGCTGATCCTGCAAGCGACTAAAGTCGAGCGCGTTCACGCCGACAAACCGAGCGTTCCAAAAGGGCTGACAAAATATCTGACTATGCTGCATGAAGAGCTTTCCAGCCACATGATGAAAGAAGAGCAGATCCTCTTCCCGATGATCAAACAAGGCATGGGCAGCCAGGCAATGGGGCCAATCAGCGTGATGGAAAGCGAGCACGATGAAGCGGGTGAACTGCTGGAAGTGATTAAACACACCACCAATAACGTCACACCGCCGCCGGAAGCCTGCACCACCTGGAAAGCGATGTATAACGGCATTAATGAACTGATTGATGACCTGATGGAGCACATCAGTCTGGAAAACAATGTACTGTTCCCGCGCGCGCTGGCGGGTGAGTGATTTGTTCGATCAACGATCCTGACATGAGCAGGATCGTTGATTATTAAGTGATTCAGTCATTCAATGGAAGTAATTCATTGTTGTAACTGGTGTATCTGCCTTCAACGGTAAGCAGACTGCCATTTTTATCAAGATGCGCCGCATTGAGTTGTCGAGTCTCATTACGCCGCTTCGCATCACGAACCAGCCCATCGCCTACGTAATAAATATAATGGTCATCATGAGCAAAGGTATCTGATAATCGACCATTAGCGTCTTTAAACCAGGTCCATTGGCCTTTCAGTTCAAAATGCTCAACCGTGTCTCCATTAATAAAATACGTATAGCGATCGTCATGTGCTAAATAATTTAATGGTGTGCCATCGGAGCTTTTATACCACTGCCATTGCCCATTGATATCAAAAATAGTCACATCATCGCTCGCAATGAAATAAACTTTGTTCCCTACAACATTAGCACCTTCCTGTAATTCTTGTTGTGGGCCTGGTAAATGTATGACCGACAGCGTTTTTTCGACTGCAGATATATATTTCACCAGATAGAGCGAATCTTTATATTGCGCCACATTCTCCGTCAGCGGGCGAAAATATTCCGGATCAACATCAGGAATAGTCGCAACCCGGCAATCATTAGCGTGCCGGGAAGCATCACGCGTCAACCATGTTACTTTATCCCGCTGCAGGTCAAACGTACTCCGGCAATTTTTACCGAACGCATAACGTTTCTCCCCGTCTTTATCGCGATAAATCAGCAGTGAACCGGCTATCCAGCGCACAATATGAAAGGTATCCGGATCGGCGTTGATGGCATCTCCATTCACAAAGACCTGCGATTTAGTCCGCCAGATTGTATCCCAGGGTCCCGGATTACTTTTGCTTTCGCAGCTATTAGGTGAATAAATAATGGGACGACGTGTCCAGGGTTTAATGTCAAGAATAGAATACCCTTGCGCACTACCTAACCAGCGCCCCTGAAAGTAAAGATTGCGACGATCTTTCAGCACATCCGCGGAATCAATTGAATTCATCCTCCCTCCCACCTGTTGCAGCGAATCCATATCGACCTGCTTTTCGCCGTGATTATCATCCGTGCGTTCGCCATCAAAATAGAGGCTGTCTTTATCGGCAGCAAAACGCCCCCATGCGCGGAATGTTGCGGCATCGACTTTCGGTATTCCCGGCGGGTTCTGAACTATTTTCCCTGCCCATAAAATATGGCGGCCATCAGTCAACCAGTCGAAACGCCAACCACCGTTGGTTCTGATATAAGCGCCACCATCCACCCGCACAAAATCATTATTGATATCATCAGGAGAATCATATTCATCATCAGTGCCGTCAGATACACGGCGCAGTTGTTTGAACTTCACCTGTGGTATATGAATATCCGGGAAATAGAGTCCGTAACCGTCGCTATCTTCAACGATATATTTTGTGCCTTGCCCCCACGGCTGGTAATAAAACACAGCAGTAGGCACACCGGAGCAGGCTAGTGAGGAGGTTGAAAATAAAGCCAGTGCGAGACAAAAGGGTTTAATTGGCAACATAGCGTCATCCTGAAGCTGTTAGCGTGAAGAGGTTATTTAAATAAGGGTTTAAGACCGCTCGGGGGTTGCTTCACCGATGACCAACCTCCCTTACCTAAGTTATAACGCAGCCATTCACCTTGTTGGGCGTGCTCTTTCCCAATTCCAGTCGCTTGTTGAGTGTAAAGCTGCCCGTCTGTTGATATAAACGTGTTAGTTAATCCCCAACTACCACCTGCTTCAAGTGAGTCGGAGAGATCCTCTGGCTTGAGATTAATCAACTCCCCTTCGCCCAGGGCGTTGGTTGTGACTTTATAAATTTGGTTCTTATATAAACCGGTATTCCGAACAAATAGATAAAAATATTCCGGATCAACTCCCGCCAGCGTTTCATAAATACACTCACTGCCCGCTGGAGTGGCTTTATGTTTGAGCCAGGACACGTTATTCAGACCAATATTAAAAGGTGCACAGCGATAGCTGGTATCCTCCAGCTCATAGTCATGCTCACCGCTTTTATCGCGATAAACCAACCGTTCGCCAGGCATCCAACGTTTAATCTGAAAGGTTTTGCGATCGGCGGGCAGCGGCTTGCCATTAACAATCACCTGCGAATTTGTCAGCACAACAAATTGCAGGGATGAATCATGCCGCACGATTTGAAACCCGTCAGTGCCTCCCAACCAGCGCCCCTTATGCCAAAGACTATTTTTATCACGCAGTAAATTCCAGATGTCCGTCTCTTCCAGAGTTGACATATCTACCTGCTTATCACCGCTATTATCATCGGTACGCTGACCGTCAAAATAGACGCTGCGTTTATCAGCAGCGAAAGCACCGAATGCCTGGAAACTGGCGGCATCGACATTAGGTTCACCGGATGGATTTTTCAGGACTTTGCCTGCCCAAAGGACAGAACGTCCATCGGTGAGCCAGGTATGCTGGCAATCCCCCTCATCATCGCAATCGAACTTATCGGGATTAAAATCGGACAGTAAACGGGTTTCTTGTTTATTGGCTAAATTGGCAATGCGCCAGAGGCGGGAAAAATTAACGTCCGGCAATTTGGAGAGGATCTCATCTTTTTCCCCCTTCTGTTCGGCAACATAAACCGTGCTTTTCTCCTGCTGGCGGTAATAAAAATCTGCGCCCCAGGAAGGTGAAATGGAGAGAGGTAATGCGGCGATTAATAACCAACTGTGCTTAGCCATAGTGAACTCTGCAATGAGTGGCAAAGATCCACGGTAAGCCCGCGCCTGAGAGCTGTCGATGACAGGAAGTATTTTTAGGAATGTATAAAGACAAAGGAGATTGCTGACAAAGTGTGCTTTGTTCATGCCGGATGCGGCGTAAACGCCTTATCCGGCCTACAAAAGCACGCAAATTCAATATATTGCAGAGGTTCTGTAGGCCTGATAAGCGTAGCGCATCAGGCAATTTTGCAGCCTGAAAGACACCCGCAGGTGCCTTAGCGGCATTACTTCGCCATGCGTTTTTTACCAATAAACAACCAGCCCAGCCCCAGCGCGATAAACCACAGTGGGGTAACCAGCAGCGCCTGGCGGGTGTCATCTTCCAGCGTCAGCAGCACGATGACGAACACAAAGAACGCCATACATACCCAGCACATCAGCTTGCCGAGCGGCATCTTGTAGATTGACTTCTCATGCAGGTGCGGACGCTGTTTGCGATACACAAGGTATGAGCAAAGGATAATCGTCCAGACAAACATAAACAGAATCGCGGAAACCGTCGTGATCATCGTGAACGCGCCAATCACGCTTGGATTCACGTACAACATCACCACGCCGCCGAGCAGACAGATACAAGAGAAGGTCAGCCCTTTCGCTGGTACGGCGCGTTTAGAGAGTTTAGCGAACGCTTTCGGCGCCACACCTTCCTGCGCCAGACCAAACAGCATGCGACTAGTAGAGAAGACACCACTGTTAGCGGAAGAAGCCGCAGACGTCAGCACCACAAAGTTGATCACGCTGGCAGCAGCAGGCAGCCCCACCAACACGAACAGTTCAACAAACGGGCTTTTATCCGGGACTACCGAACTCCACGGCGTCACGGACATAATCACGATCAGCGCGAAGACGTAGAACATAATGATGCGGATCGGAATAGAGTTAATTGCGCGCGGCAGTGATTTCTCTGGATCTTTGGTTTCCGCAGCAGTAGTACCTACCAGCTCAATCCCCACGAAAGCGAAAACCGCTATCTGGAATCCGGCAAAGAAGCCGCTTAAGCCTTTCGGGAACCAGCCGCCGTCATTCCACAAATGCGCAAATGACGCTTCCACACCGGTCGGAGACTGGAAGTGCATCATCACCATGACCAGGCCGACGATAATCAACGACACGATGGCGACGATTTTGATCATCGCAAACCAGAACTCCATCTCACCGAACATTTTCACGGTGGCGAGGTTCAGGGTCAGCAACAGCACAATAACCGCCAGCGAGGCGACCCAGTCAGATAGCCCCGGAAACCAGAACTGCGCATAAGCCGTGATGGCAACCACGTCCGCCATACCGGTAACCACCCAGCAGAACCAATAAGTCCAGCCAGTGAAATATCCTGCCCACGGCCCTAATAAATCGGAAGCGAAGTCACTAAAAGATTTGTATTCCAGATTCGAAAGCAGCAATTCCCCCATTGCCCGCATCACGAAAAAGAGCATAAAACCGATGATCATATAAACGAAAATGATCGACGGCCCGGCAAGACTGATTGTTTTACCGGAGCCCATAAACAACCCCGTACCAATGGCGCCGCCAATGGCAATAAGCTGAATATGCCGGTTTGTGAGATTGCGCCGTAGCGACTGTTCAGCCGGAGCCTGATCATCGGCAACGACTTTTACCTGATCTACCATGTTTTTTCTTCCTGTCTGTGTTATTCAGGCTCTGCGGCCTTTAGTCAGTCTATGATACGACGAATCTGTATCGGGACTCATCGATATTAGGAAACAATACGTGGGATGAATACTAAGATTTAGATCTAATGTTAATTTTATGTTTAAAGTGAGTGTCATATCACGGTGATAACGCGAAACAGCTCACAAAAATACACGCTTACGGAGTGTTTGCAACACAAAATATCGCCTATTGGCAAACTGAAGGGTTTATTGCTAAATGCCTGCTCCCCTCTGGCTCGAGGGGAACAGAATACGCTGTTTAGAGGATTTCCAGCAGCTCGACTTCAAACACCAGGGTGCTGAACGGAGGGATGGACGCGCCAGCGCCGCGCTCGCCATAGGCCAGTTCCTGCGGGATAGTCAGTTCCCACTTAGAACCTACTGGCATCAGAGTCAGTGCTTCAATCCAGCCAGGGATCACGCCGTTCACCGGGAATTCAGCCGGTTCGCCACGGGCAACAGAGCTGTCAAATACAGTGCCGTCGATCAATTTACCGGTGTAATGAACGCGGACGCGGTCGGTACGGGCAGGAATTGCGCCTTCGCCCTGGTTGATCACGCGGAATTGCAGGCCGGATTCAGTGCTGTTCACGCCTTCTTTTTTAGCGTTTTCTTCAAGATATTTCACACCTTCAGCAGCCATCGACTGGAAACGCTGACGACGAACAGCATCGGCACGTTCATGGATTTCACGCAGCGCGCGGTGCACCACATCAACCGGAACAGCCGGATGTTTGCCTTCCAGCGCGTCGGCAATACCTGCAACCAGCGCTTCTGGCAGCAGCCCTTCCAGACCAGATTCACTCAGTTGTTGCCCTACCTGCAAACCAATGCCGTAGCTTGCTTGCGCTTCGATGGTGTCAAAAGTTGGGGTGGTCATCGTATTTCCTTCCTCAGGGTATAAAGTAACGGGCAGCATATCAGCCACACTTCCTTGGGTAAAACTTTGTCGCGAGAGTGATGACAAATCCCGGGGAAAAAGAAACAATAGCAATATCCCGTATGAATATAATAGAGGCGGGTTTACCACGGACATCATAGCGTTAGCTTATTCATAGGCTATGATTGAGGAACAAGACGCGGAGCAGGAGGAAACCATGCCCGGGCGCTTTGAACTAAAACCAACCCTGGAGAAGGTCTGGCACGCGCCGGACAACTTTCGCTTCATGGATCCGCTACCACCGATGCATCGTCGGGGGATTATTATTGCCGCCATTATTTTGGTGGTCGGTTTTCTGCTTCCGTCTGAGGATGCGCCCGACTCCCCCGTCGTGACGCGTGAAGCGCAGCTGGATATTCAGTCGCAATCTCAGCCGCCGACAGAAGAACAACTTCGGGCGCAGCTAGTTACGCCGCAAAACGATCCGGATCAAGTTGCCCCGGTCGCTCCAGAACCAATACAGGAAGGTCAACCGGAAGAGCAGCAAACTACGCAAGCGCAACCTTTCCAGCCAGATAGCGGTATTAACAATCAATGGCGCTCTTATCGTGTTGAAGCCGGTAAAACGATGGCACAACTGTTCCGCGACCACGGTCTGCCTCCTACCGATGTATACGCAATGGCACAGGTAGAAGGCGCAGGTAAACCATTAAGTAATTTGCAAAACGGGCAGATAGTGAAAATCCGCCAGAACGCCAGCGGCGTGGTGACGGGCTTAACCATTGATACGGGGAATAATCAACAAGTCTTGTTTACCCGCCAGCCGGATGGCAGTTTTATTCGCGCTCGATAGCTGAAGGGTCAATCAGAAGCCAGCTAAGGACCGTTTCTTTGATGACCTTACGTCTGGCTTCCAGCGCCTGCGGTGAAACCATACTGATGTGATAAACCAGGCCAAGTGTATGCTGGTTTATCAAATAATATCCCCCGAGTGCAGCAATATTAATATTCACCTGCAGCGGGTCGATATCTGGCTTAAAAATATTACGTTTCTTCCCTTCAGCCAATAATGACTCCATTAACTGCAAGTGCGCGTGGTTAATATCCTGGAGGCGCTGTGATTTCGCATAATGCACACCTTTACTTTGGTTTTCGCTATGCACGATCTTTAGAAACCAGGGGTTAGATATATAATAATCCCAGGTGAAATCGATAATTTCCTCTATGGCTTTTTGTGGCGGAAGGCCAGAAACATCAAGGGATCTTTCTTTTTGCCGAATATCATTCCAGGTATATTCCAGAACTTCAATAAATAAATTTTCTTTGTTCCCGAAGTGGTGATAAACCGTCTGTTTACTGCACCCTGCGGCCTTCACAATATTATCGACTCTGGCCCCTTCGTAGCCATATTCGGCAAATTCATTGACTGCGCATAACAACAATTTTTCCTTCAGGTTTTGCGCGTGACTGGTATCAAGATACATTCCGCTTCCCCACGTCTTCTTCGTGATGGCTATCATAACCGTATTTGATCTCAGCGACAGCAAAAAGGCAAAACATTGTCTTTCATCGAGTTATCAAATGTCCTGTGATCATTATCGCAGATCAACCAACCAGATGGTTGATCTTTTTGCTAACTAGTTGCAAGCTAACCATCACTTAAGGAAACAATATTCAAAAAAAGAGGATTAACCTATGAAATCCACTCGTCCTGTTGCTGTCATCACTGGCGCTGCACGTGGTATTGGAAAGGGTTGTGCGCTGGAACTTGCTCGTGGCGGGTTTAACCTGCTGATTAACGATCGCCCTGATGCCGACAGCGTAGAAAAACTGCATATCACACAACAAGAATGTATAGCAGAAGGCGTGGAAGTCATTTGCTTCCCTGCCGATGTCGGCGATCTCTCCCTACATGAAGAGATGCTCGACGCGGCGCAAAACCAGTGGGGGCGTCTGGACTGTCTGCTCAACAACGCAGGGATTTCAGTGAAAAAGCGCGGTGACCTCCTCGATCTCGAACCAGACAGTTTCGACCAAAACATTGCCATCAATACCCGCGCACCGTTCTTCCTCGCTCAGGCATTCAGTAAACGTCTGCTCGCACAGCCGAAGCCGGAAGCGGAGCTGCCGCACCGTTCGATTATTTTTGTCAGTTCCATAAACGCCATCATGCTGGCGATGAATCGCGGCGAATACACCATTGCCAAAACCGCCGTTTCTGCCGCTGCTCGTCTGTTTGCCGCTCGCCTTTGTAACGAACAAATTGGCGTCTATGAAGTGCGCCCTGGCCTAATAAAAACCGATATGACCATTCCGGCAACCGCCTATTACGACGAATTGATTGCCAAAGGTCTGGTGCCGTGGGGACGTTGGGGTTATCCGGCTGATATCGCCTCCACTGTCCGCGCGATGGCGGAAGGCAAACTGATTTACACCTGTGGTCAGGCGGTCGCCATCGACGGCGGCTTAAGTATGCCGCGCTTCTGAGGCTGAATCATGAGAGATCTGTTACAACGCCCTGATTTATTCAGCATTAATACCGCGACGCTGGGTTATAAAACGCCGCTGCCCGCCATTATTGACGCTTGCGCCGCGCGCGGTATTGGCGCAATCGCTCCCTGGCGCAGAGAATTGCAGGGCGAAGATCTCCAGCAGATCGCCCGCCAACTCGCCGCCAGTAACATGAGCGTTTCCGGTTTGTGCCGTAGCACTTACTACACCGCACCGACGCTGGCGGAACGCAAACTAGCGATTGATGATAACCGCCGGGCGCTGGACGACGCCGCCGTGCTTAACGCCGCCTGTTATATGCAGGTGGTTGGTGGACTGCCAACGGGTACAAAAGATCTGTATGAGGCGCGGGAACAGGTGAAACAAGGGATTCGCCAGTTACTACCGCATTCGAAAGAGGTCGGCGTGCCGATTGCGCTGGAACCGCTGCACCCGATGACCGCAGCCGATCGTTCCTGTTTGTGCACGTTACGCCAGGCGCTGGACTGGTGTGATGAACTCGATCCCGATGGCGAATTTGGCCTCGGCGTCGCGGTAGATGTCTACCACGTTTGGTGGGACCCGGAGCTCGCCAGCCAAATCCTGCGTGCCGGAAAACGCATTCTCGCGTTTCATGTTTCCGACTGGTTAGTACCAACCACCGATCTGGTCAATGATCGGGGAATGCCGGGAGATGGCGTCATCAATATTCCGTCAATCCGTCGGCTGGTTGAAAACGCCGGATTTAATGGCGCTATTGAACTGGAAATATTCTCGCCGTACTGGTGGCAGAAAGATATTAACAGCACGCTGGATATTAGCGTCGATCGCATCGCGCATTATTGTTAAGGAATGAACATGAGTGACCAACCCGTTCTGTTCAGCAGAGCGGCGGCTTCCTGCCGCCTGACATTGAACCGTGAAGATAAATGTCATGCTATTAATGAAGAAATGATCGAATCTCTCGATCATTATTTAAATGAAATTGAAAACGACACCACATTACGATTAGTCGAATTAACTGCTACCGGCGATAAATTCTTTTGTGCAGGCGGCGATATTAAATCGTGGTCAGCCTATTCGCCATTAGATATGGGCAGAAAATGGATTAAACGCGGTAATGAGGTTTTTAATCGCCTGCGCAATTTACCCCAATTAACCGTTGCGAATCTCAACGGTCATACCATTGGCGGTGGGATTGAACTCGCCTTGTGCTGTGATATTCGTATCGCTCGCCCCCACGCGAAATTCTCTAATCCTGAAGTGATCCTCGGCATGGTGCCAGGCTGGATGGGCATCGAGCGCGTGCTTAATCAGGTCGGTCCGGTGGTCGGTCGCCAGATGCTGATGCTGGGGAAACGTCTGACGGCACATGAAGCCCAGGCGGCGAATTTAATTGATGAAGTGGTGGAAAAAGAACAGGTAGAAAGCTGGATGGCGAATCAGTTAGCGCAGCTGGAAAAATATGGTCCGGTGGCACTGGCGCATATTAAGCAACTGATTCTGGCGCTGGAAAATAAACACGCCGATTACTCGCACCAGTTACTGGCAGGGTTAATGTCCGCCACTCAGGATTGCCAGCAGGCGACGCGCGCGTTTGCCGAAAAAAGTAGCGTGAGCTTCCACAATCAATAAGGAAATTGTATGCGTAAGATAACAACCGCCGAGGCACTGGCGGCGCAAATTCAGGACGGCGCAACCATTGCCATTAGCGGTAACGGCGGCGGCATGGTGGAAGCTGACCATATTCTGGCAGCCATTGAAGCTCGTTTCCTACAAACCGGACACCCGCGCGATCTGACATTAATCCACTCGCTGGGTATTGGCGATCGCGACAGCAAAGGTACCAATCGCTTCGCTCATGCCGAAATGCTCAAACGCATAATTGCCGGACACTTTACCTGGTCGCCCAAAATGCAGGAACTGGTGAAAAACAATGCCATTGAAGCCTACTGCTTCCCGGGCGGCGTAATTCAGGCTCTGCTGCGGGAGATCGGCGCCGGACGTCCGGGACTTTTTACCCACGTAGGGTTGGGATCGTTTGTTGATCCGCGTAATGGCGGCGGGAAGTCAAACGCTTGCACCACCGATGATCTGGTAGAACTGATTGAAATTGATGGTGAAACCAAACTCCGCTATCGCCCTTTCAAAGTGGACTATGCCATTTTGCGCGGCACTTATGCCGATCCGCGTGGCAACGTCAGCCTCGAAGAAGAAGCGATTGATATGGATAGCTATTCAATGGCGCTGGCAGCACACAACAGCGGCGGCAAAGTGTTCGTACAGGTGCGCGATGTACTGGAAGCAGGCGCGCTTGAACCACGTAGAGTCAAGCTTCCGGGGATTCTGGTCGATGGCATCGTTGAACACCGCGAACAACCGCAAACCTATCTTGGTGGTTACGACCTGACAATTAGTGGTCAACATCGCCGTCTGAGTTCTAACGACGCTATTGAACTGGTTAGTCATCCGGTGCGTCGTCTGATTGCCCGTCGGGCAGCGCGCGAACTGGTGGCTGGCGCTTCAACCAACTTTGGCTTTGGTATTCCGGGCGGTATTCCTGGCGTTGCGCTGCGTGAAGGCGTGCCTTATCAAAGTTTGTGGCTAAGTGTTGAGCAAGGCGTACATAACGGCATGATGCTGGATGACGCGTTTTTTGGCTGCGCCCGTAACGCCGACGCCATTATCCCTTCGCTGGATCAATTCGAATTCTACAGCGGCGGCGGTATCGATATCACTTTCCTCGGCATGGGCGAGATGGATCAGCACGGCAACGTCAACGTTTCGCATCTCAACGGCAATCTGATCGGCCCCGGCGGCTTCCTCGAAATTGCACAAAACGCCCGAAAAGTGGTGTTCTGCGGCACGTTTGACGCCAAAGGCAGCAAAATCGATGTAACGCCAGATGGCCTGCATATCGCCCAGTCAGGTCAAATCCCCAAACTGGTTACTCAGGTGGAAAAAATTACCTTTAGCGCCGCGTACGCACAGCAAAGCGGTCAGGAGGTGCTGTATATCACCGAACGCGCGGTATTCCAGTTAACGGCAGAAGGCGTTGAATTAATTGAGATCGCACCAGGTGTGGAGATTGAGCGCGACATTCTGCCGTTCATGGCCTTCCGCCCGATTATCAGGCAACCACGTCTGATGGAAAGCAGCCTGTTTACGCCGATGGAGGATGCATGAGCCAGCTTGATGACGCCATCCTCGATTCGCTGACGCACGTCACTTTTCCAAAGGGGTTTGTGTCAGCAGAACCAACGTCAATTGTCACCGTTGAGGATGTTGATTACCCGATCTGGCAAGTTGATGCGCTGGTCGTTGGTAGCGGCGCAGCAGGATTACGTGCGGCGGTTGAGCTGAAACGTCGCCAGCAAAATGTACTGATCGCGACCGCCGGGTTATACATGGGGACGTCAGCGTGTTCCGGTTCTGATAAACAAACACTGTTTACCGCCGCTACTGCGGGCAATGGTGACAACTTCGCCAAACTGGCCGAGGCACTGGCGAGCGGTGGCGCAATGGATCACGACACCGCTTATGTCGAGGCGGTCGGTTCTCTGCATACCCTCGGCGGTCTGCAATATCTTGGTCTGGAATTACCGGAAGATCGCTATGGCGCAATTCTCCGTTATCAAACCGACCATGACGAAGCCGGACGCGCAACCTCCTGTGGACCGCGGACATCTCGCCTGATGGTAAAAGTATTGCTGGAGGAAGTGCAGCGCCTCGCCATCCCAATGTTGACCAGTGCAACGGTGATTAAGCTCCTGCATCAGTGCGGAGAGAATGGCGAAGATCGCGTTGCGGGGGCTATTCTCGCAACCGGTTCCCGCGCTCATAACCCCTGGGGGCTGGCCATTGTGACTACGCCCAATGTGGTACTGGCAACGGGCGGACCGGGCGAGCTTTATCGCGACAGTGTTTATCCACATAAATGCTTCGGCTCGCTGGGACTGGCCCTGGAAGAAGGTCTGACGCTAACCAATCTGACAGAAAGCCAGTTTGGTATAGGCACGCCACGCAGCACGTTTCCGTGGAATTTATCCGGCACCTATGTGCAGGTGATCCCGTATATCTATTCTGTGGATGCTGAGGGCAACGAGTATAACTTCCTTGCAGATTACTATCGCACCACCCAGGAACTGGCTTCAAACATCTTCCGTAAAGGCTATCAGTGGTCATTCCACGCCACACGAGTGATGGATTTTGGTTCAAGCTTGTTAGACATGGCGGTGGCGCAGGAACAGCAATCAGGTCGCCAGGTATTTATGGATTTCAATCGCAATCCTGAAGCGGTGCCTGGTGATTTGCCGTTCTCATTGGATCGATTGGACGACGACGTTCGCGCATATCTTGAAAACAACGGCGCCCTAGCGCAATCGCCCATCGAACGCCTGCAACGAATGAATCCGCTGTCTATCTCGCTGTACAAGATGCACGGCTACGATCTCACCACGCAGCCATTGCAGTTTGCCATGAATAATCAGCACATGAATGGCGGTATTGCGGTAGATATCTGGGGGCAAACCACCCTCCCCGGCTGTTTTGCCGTGGGGGAAGTTGCTGGTACGCACGGCGTCACTCGCCCCGGCGGCGCGGCGCTGAATGCCGGACAGGTTTTTGCAGTGCGCCTGGCGCGTTTTATTGGTTGCACGCAGAAGCAGTCTGTTGATGGGGATATTGCACAACTGACCGCTCCGGCCCTGGCGTCCATAAGAGAGATCATTACTCAGGCGCACGATAACGGGACCGGGATGCCATTGTCATTGGTTAAGGAAAAAATTCAGGCACGAATGTCTGATCATGCGGGGTTTATTTGCCATGCCGATAAAGTCCGACGTGCCACTCGTGATGCCCTGCTATTGAACGAATTTGTCCAACAGCATGGATTGGCTATCAAACATGTGGGCGAAGTTGCCGAGCTGTTTATGTGGCGGCATATGACGCTGACCTCTGCTGCCGTATTGACACAGTTGACGCATTATATTGATGCCGATGGTGGTAGCCGTGGGGCTCGTATTATTCTCGACGGAGATGGAAATTCGATTCCGCAAACACGAAATGGTTTTTGTGATGCTTGGCGCTTTCGTTCAGAGCGTACTGAGGATAAAAAAGATAAGCTACTTATTCATTATTGCAATGGTATCTTTCACGTCAGAAAAGCACCTGTTCGTGAGTTTCCCATTATCCGCGGCATTTGGTTTGAAAAAAACTGGCCTGGTTTTCTTAATGGGACAATTTACCAGCCACAGGATGAATGATATTGCAAAGGTTAATCACTATGCGAAATATAATTAGATCTATTAATGCTCTGCTTGCAACATTGAATATTACCATTTTGGCGATCATTGTGGCATGTGTGACATGGCAGGTGGTAGCACGATTTATATTTAAAAGCCCCAGTATATTTACGGATGAGCTCAGTCGTTTGCTTTTTATTTGTCTTGGCCTTTTTGGTGGTGCCTATACCGCGGGGCAGAACCGGCACCTGGCGATTGACCTGCTTCCTATGATGCTGAAAGGAAAAGCACGGCGTCATTTATTTTTGTGTATTCAGACTATCGTTATTATCTTCGCCACCATCATTATGGTATATGGTGGTGGGCTATTAACTATGGACACATTCGATTCAGGTCAAACCTCACCCGCTTTAGGCTGGCAGATGGGATATATCTATATGAGTATCCCGATTAGTGGTGTACTTATTATTATATACACCATAGATATGGTTTTAACAGAATTTAAACAACCGCTCTAAAGATAATAAACAACAACCAACCATAGTAGGAATGGAGAAATTATGGATTACTGGTTACCGATTATTGTGTTATTTGGTGCCTTCTTTTTTATGTTGGCATTAGGTGTACCTATTGTTTATGCCATTGGTTTATCGACACTGGCATCAATTTCCACACAACTCGATTTCAACTCAGCATTGAGTGTGGTTTCCCAAAAGTTAGCCTCCGGGTTAGATAGTTTTACGTTGTTGGCAATCCCATTTTTTATCTTGTCTGGCAACATTATGAATCATGGAGGAATAGCACGAAGGCTAATTAACTTTGCGCGAATTCTTGGCGGTCGTCTGCCTGGCTCACTTGCCCACTGTAATATTCTCGCCAATATGCTGTTCGGGGCAATTTCTGGTTCAGCCGTTGCTTCGGCGGCGGCGATGGGCGGTGTCATGCATCCGCAACAGGTTAAAGAAGGCTACGACCCGGCATTCAGCACTGCGGTTAACGTTGCTTCTGCTCCTACTGGTTTACTTATTCCACCAAGCAATACGTTGATCGTCTATTCACTGGTCAGCGGCGGTACGTCTATTGCTGCACTGTTCCTGGCAGGGTATGTTCCGGGAATTTTACTGGGCCTGGCGCTGATGGTCGTCGCCGGTATTATCGCGGTACGTCGCGGATACCCCAAACCAGAACGCCCAACTTTACGCCAGGCTGGAGTGGCTATATGGATGGCGATCCCCAGTATTTTCCTGATTGTGTTAATTATGGGCGGTGTACTAAGCGGTGTTTTTACCCCGACAGAGGCTTCGGCAATTGCGGTAATTTATACCCTTTTCCTTGCGCTGGTTCTTTATCGTGAAATCTCAGTTAAAGATTTGCCTAAAATATTTCTGGAATCCGTCATTACCACCGCAATTGTTTTGTTATTGATCGGTTCTTCAATGGGCATGTCATGGGCTATGTCCAACGCTGACGTACCCTTCCTGATCCTCGATTTGCTCAATACCATTTCTGATAATCCAATAGTAATCCTGCTTATTATCAATATTATCTTGTTGATCATTGGCACATTTATGGATATGACGCCAGCGGTACTGATTTTCACCCCGATATTCTTACCCGTCGTCACCGAGTTGGGCATGGACCCGATTCACTTTGGTATTGTCATGGTACTGAACATGTGTATCGGTATTTGTACTCCGCCTGTAGGCAGTGTGTTATTTGTCGGTTGTAGTGTATCTAAATTACCGATTAATAAAATTATCAAACCTATGCTGCCATTCTATGCCGTGATGGTATTGGTGCTGGCAATGGTGACCTATATTCCGCAAATCAGTATGGCATTGCCAAGAGCACTGGGCTACTGATATGCATTCACTGGCGGCACCTGCCGCCATATTTATTAGAAAAGGAACATCTATGAAAATAAAAGTATCCGCTGGCATTATTGGTGCTGTTCTTATGTTATCCGCAAGCCAGTCCTGGGCAGTGACATTAAAACTGAGTCATAATCAGGATAAGTCTCATCCTGTTCATAAAGCGATGGAGTTCTTTGCGAAAAAGAGCAAAGAGTACTCTAACGGTGATATTACTATTCGTATTTATCCAAATGGAACATTGGGTACTCAACGAGAAACAATGGAGCTGATTCGTTCTGGCGCTATTCCGCTGGTAAAAACCAATGCGGCAGAAATGGAAGCATTTGAAAATTCTTATAAATTATTTAGCCTGCCTTATTTGTTCCGCGATCGTGATCATTATTATCAGGTGATGCAGGGCGATATCGGGAGAAAAATCCTCGACTCAACGAAAAGCAAAGGTTATTTCGGGCTGACTTTTTATGATGGAGGCGCCCGCAGCTTCTACGGCAATAAACCGGTACTGAAACCAGACGATCTGAAAGGCATGAAAGTCCGTGTCCAGCCAAGTCCTGGCGCAGTTGAAATGATCAAAGTCATGGGCGGTAACCCGACGCCACTGGATTACGGCGAGCTGTATACAGCCTTACAGCAGGGCGTCGTCGATATGGCGGAAAACAGTGTGATGGCGCTGACCACCATGCGTCACGGTGAAGTGGCAAAATCCTTCAGCCTTGACGAACACACTATGGTTCCCGATGTGGTTCTGATGAGCAATGCTGCGTTTGATAAACTTAGCCCGGAAAATCAGGCTGCTATATTAAAAGCATCTAAAGAATCAATGAGCTACATGAAAGACTTGTGGAGCGAAGAAGAGAAACAAGAATTTGCGAAACTGGATAAAATGGGCGTGAAAGTCTACCAGGTTGATAAAGCTCCGTTTATCGAGAAAGTACAGCCAATGTACGCAAACTTCGCTAAGGATAACCCTGCCCTTGCCCCAATGCTGGCCGACATTCAGGCGACGAAGTAATTATCTTAATAGGGCTGCTTATTGCGGCCCTCATCGAATATATCGAAATAACTATTCTAAATTGACGCCCTGAACGCCTCTGCCATTAACTCTTGTTCACGACCAGGTAATCTAAGACGCTCGGCAATGGTTCGCCACTGACTGACAATTCCTCTAAAATTAGCAATAATGTCATCTGCTTCTGTCAAACCAAGTCGAAAATACTCCGCAACTTCTCGAGCTAATTCCAAATCAAGTGCATTAACGACCATTTCCCATCCACCAACATCATACTCATCTTTTACACTGGGAAATTTAGCGATGTAGAGATGTCCTGCTTCATCAACAACACTGGCTTTCGGACGTGCCCCTCCTAATGATCCCCCCGGAGCGATTAGCATTCTTAACCATTTTTGCCCCATGAGTTCTCTATTATCAGGATCTTCTTCAATTGCCCGGCTAGCTCTTTCCAGACTCGCTATTTCGGTAAATGGTGGGGCTGCAACATCAATGCGGTTATCAAGAAACTCTCCAGTGTCTTCAAGTTTATATCGAAGAGCCCCAACCCGATAAAGATCATGTACACCTAATAAATAATCAGACTCATAAAGGTGGGAGTCTTTATCAAATAATCCGTCTCGGATATCCCTCTCAAAACGCCGCTTCATTAGCATGCGTCCCCAACGATCCGGGCAGGAATCACTAAATGCACCAAATTTATCCTTAGGAGGAATTGGGTACTGTGCTCCCTCATACAACATTATTTCAGGATCTAACTGAATAAAATTAAGTGCAGGATCTGCAAGCGCCTTTTTATCGTACTCAAACTCAAATATCTCACGCGCCCGGGTGCGACGACTGTGCAAATAACCAATACGCGCAGGACCATCCAGGCCTTCCCAATCCGCATACACTCCGATTAATGCCATAATTAATTTCCTTTTATCGGTTTTTTTATCGGTTGTAATAGTGCAGCAAGAGAGGTGGACGTTTCCCCTGGATTAGTTGGCGTTGAGTCTTTTGCCAGCGCTGTTAAATCCGTGGTGAGATGACCTTCTTTCTCGCGTTTCGTCTGAAATGAGGCTGTCTGAATCCCTTCGTCATTCTTACCGGATGAACGAGCAAGCCCTCTTTTTTTAATCAAACGGGAATCCTGGAGCTGACGCCCTAAGTCGTCTTCAGCTGCAAGCTTATTTAAATCGGTTTCCAGACCCAAAACCTGCATCACAGACAAATATGCCCCTATCGTGACCCCTGCACTTCCTGACTCCAGAGAACGCAATGTTATTGGCGACATCCCGGCACGTTCAGCAACTTGCTTTGCGGTAAGCCTGCGTCGTAAACGAGCAAGTTTCAGCCGCTCACCAAATTCACTAAGCATCTGATTCGTATAAGGGAGTAACGGTGCTGTTTTTTTACCCATAGCGATAATATTTTATCTTTTTACGACCATAATAACCATAATATTAGCATTTTTTTGGTTAAACGATCTTTTACTTTGCACATCAAGCAATCAGCCCCATAGAAGCGATAATATTTTATCTTTTTATCTAAAAAAACAATAAAATAACAGCGCATTTGCACCTAACTTATTGTTTTTATTATCTTACAAGGGAGACGCTGTATTGATGCTTTTGTCATGTTTTCCGCGTAAAAAAACATGACACGAGCTACCAGCGGCGAGGCTGGGGGCCAGGTATGGGTCCTGAGAATTTTTTATAAAAGGAATAGTAAGAGAACTTTATGAAGGGAACAGCTGTTTCTGAGGTTTTTATCACTAAAAGCAAAACGCCGACACAAGGTCGGCGTTTTTACGTCTCGTTGAATAACGAATTATTCAGCTACTACGTTTACGATCACTTTCGCGAATACTTCGCTGTGAACCTGGAAGCTCACTTCGTGTTCGCCAGTGGTACGCAGAACGCCGTTCGGCAGACGAACTTCGCTCTTAGCCACTTCAACGCCAGCTGCAGTTACAGCGTCAGCGATGTCGCGAGTACCGATGGAACCGAACAGTTTACCTTCGTCGCCAGCTTTAGACGCGATGGTAACAGTTTCCAGTGCATTGATTTTCTCAGCGCGAGCATTAGCTGCTGCCAGAACTTCAGCCAGTTTAGCTTCCAGTTCAGCGCGACGTGCTTCGAAGAATTCAATGTTTTTCTTGGTAGCTGGAACAGCTTTACCCTGCGGTACCAGGAAGTTACGAGCATAGCCCGCTTTAACGTTTACCTGATCACCCAGGCTACCCAGGTTTGCTACTTTATCAAGCAGAATAACTTGCATTACCTTATCCTCTCAAAGTCGTATTAATGGACCGTGACCGATTACTGATGGCGATCAGTGTACGGCAGCAGGGACAGGTAGCGAGCGCGTTTGATAGCGCGAGCCAGCTGACGCTGGTATTTTGCACGGGTACCGGTGATACGGCTTGGGACAATCTTACCGCTTTCGGTGATGTAGTTTTTCAGCGTAGCGATATCTTTATAGTCGATCTCTTGAACGCCTTCCGCGGTGAAACGGCAGAACTTGCGACGACGGAAATAACGTGCCATATGGCTAGTCTCCAGAATCTATCAATTCAATCTGCTCGGCATGCAAAACCATTTTGCTCAGACCGTTCTTTGCCTTGTGGCATGAAATGAACCCCTGAACGGTTATGCGACTGCCGACCGTTATACTGTGAGTAATGGCCTGGTTTTCGTGTCCGCTAACAATAACGGGCATTTGGCACCACGCCTGCCGGTGAAAACCGGCTTCCTCCTGCACAGAACGATGCTCAAGCACGAACTGGCAGTGAGGAATTCCTGATGGACTGACCTTGCGAAGGGGAGTCCTGCACACGGTGCCGGACAACACCAGACGGTTGGTCATCAGAAATTACTCTTCAGAATCCCCAGCTTCAGCATCATCTGCGGTTTCGTTTGCGAAATCATCGCGACGCTCACGGCGCTCGTCTTTCGCTTTAACCATCGGAGATGCTTCGGTAACAGCGTGCTTGGTACGCATAACCATGCTGCGGATAACGGCATCGTTGAAGCGGAAGGTAGTTTCCAGCTCATCGATCACTTCCTGCGGAGCTTCAACGTTCATCAGAACGTAGTGTGCTTTGTGCAGTTTGTTGATCGGGTAAGCCAGCTGACGGCGGCCCCAGTCTTCCAGACGGTGGATCTTGCCTTCTGCACCAGTGATGGCAGCAGTGTAGCGCTCGATCATGCCCGGAACCTGTTCGCTCTGGTCAGGATGGACCATAAAAACGATTTCGTAATGACGCATCGAATTGCTCCTTACGGATTATTCAGCCTCCTGTCTGGGTCAGCCGAATCCCGGGGAGGCAAGGAACGTGTTAAAGGTCGGCTGAAAAATGACGCGTTATAGTACTTGTATGCCCCGCTAAACTCAAGGCCAGCCGACAAATAAATCTCATCTTTCGCCAAATCGTACTAACCCGCTGATTTGAAGTTCATCACATCCCATCAGGGCGTTTTTTTGAACAACTGCATCAGAAATGGTCACCATCAACTTCTTTATCATTGATTAAAATTAAATCAGAAGATCATTACAGAGGAGCGCACACAAAGTCAGCCGTTGAGGAGGTATCTATGTTCAGCCGTGTTTTAGCCCTTCTGGCTGTGCTTTTGCTAAGTGCAAATACATGGGCAGCCATTGAAATTAATAACCACCAGGCCAGAAATATGGACGACGTGCAGAGCTTAGGCGTGATTTATATCAACCATAACTTCGCCACTGAAAGTGAAGCTCGCCAGGCACTGAATGAAGAGACAGATGCGCAAGGCGCAACGTACTACCACGTGATTCTGATGCGGGAACCGGGGAGTAACGGCAATATGCACGCCAGCGCGGATATTTATCGCTAGCACCAGGTATAACCAACGAAACATTGCCATAGTTTGCTTTGCCCCCTTCACAGGGGGCATTTTTTTGAAAAAACGGCTGCGGAATCAGACCAGTTATCTCCCGAAGAAGGAAATTTCCGCAGCACGTATTTTACTTCTGCCCGTAATAGGCGTTGGGACCGTGCTTACGCATGAAGTGTTTATTCATCAGGAAGCTGTCGATGTGATTCAGTTGTGGGTTAATACTGCGGGCAATCCACGCCATTTTCGCCACTTCTTCCATCACCACCGCGTTATGCACCGCATCGTGGGCATCTTTCCCCCAGGCAAACGGTCCGTGCTGATACACCACAATTCCCGGCGTATGCAGTGGCTCGGCGTCACCCAGCGTTTCGATAATCACTTTGCCAGTGTTCTGTTCGTACTCGCCCTGCACCTCTTCTTCGCTTAACCCGCGCGTACACGGGATATCGCCCAAAAAGTAGTCAGCGTGCGTGGTGCCTAACGCCGGGATCGCCAGCCCTGCCTGCGCCCATGCGGTGGCATGAGTGGAGTGGGTATGGACAATGCCGCCGAGCGACGGATAACGGCGGTAGAGTTCGAGATGCGTCGCGGTGTCGGAAGACGGGCGATACTTCCCGTCCACCACCTTGCCGCTCATATCGACCACCACCATATCGTCCGCTTTCATGGTTTCGTAGGCGACGCCGCTGGGCTTGATCACCACCAGCCCGCGTTCGCGGTCAATGGCGCTGACGTTGCCCCAGGTAAAGGTCACCAGCCCGTAACGCGGCAGATCCATGTTGGCTTCAAACACCTGCTGTTTCAGCTTTTGCATTATGCCGCCTCCACCATGCCCGCTTTGGCCATGCGCGCTTTTACCCAGTCACGCGCTTTCGCCACTTCTGCCGCCGGGTCTTCCGCCGTTTCGCTCCACATCTCAATCAGGTACGGCCCGCAATAGCCACTCTGCTTGAGCGTTTCGAAGCAACGTTCGAAATCCACTACACCTTCGCCAAAAGGCACGTTTTTGAAGACACCCGGTTTAGTGTCTTTCACATGCACCGCGACGATATGCCCGATTCCGGCCTGCAATTCCATCTGCACGTCATTGTCCCACGCCGACAGGTTGCCGATATCCGGGTAGAGCTGGAACCACGGATTGTTGAGATAGTGCGCGTAGCCCAGCGCCTTGCTGATAGAGTTCATCAATGGGTAATCCATGATCTCCATTGCCAGCGTGACCTGCGCGCGGCTCGCCATCTCAACGCTCTCTTTCAGGCCGTCACGGAAACGACGACGCGTTTCGTTATTGGCTTCCTGATAGTAAACGTCATAGCCCGCCAACTGGATCACGCGAATGCCGACGTCCTGGGCGAACTGGATAGCTTTACGCATAATCTCCAGCCCCTGCGCCCGCACTGCATCATCTTCGCTACCCAGCGGGAAACGACGATGGGCAGAAAGGCACATGGACGGCACGCGCACGCCGGTTTCAACAATCGCGTTGACCAGCGCCAGACGCTGCTCGCGACTCCAGTCGAGGCGCGACAGGCGATCGTCCGTTTCATCCACTGACATCTCGACAAAATCGAAGCCTAATGTTTTTGCCAGTAGCAGTCGTTCCAGCCAGCACTCCCCGGCGGGGAGCGCTTTTTCATAGATGCCAAGCGGGATTTGTTTGGACAACATATCCGCTCCTTAGCCCCACAGCTGGGCGATGGAACGTTTGAACTGACGCGCAGCTTCAACCGGAGAAGCGGCATCACGGATGCTGCGACCTGCGATAAACACATGAATCGGAATACCTTTGAACAGCGGCAGATCTTCCAGCGCCAGACCACCGGTGACGGTTACTTTGAAGCCCATATCGGAAAGACGTTTGATCGCGGTAATGTCCGCTTCGCCCCATGCCACGCCTGCGGCCTGCGCGTCACGACTGCGGTGATAAACCACCTGCTGAATGCCTGCGTCACGCCACTGCTGCGCCTGTTCCCAGGTCCAATAACCGGTCAGTTCGATCTGCACGTCGCCGTTAAACTCTTTTGCTACGTCCAGCGCACCTTTGGCGGTGTTGATATCCGCACAGCAAATTACGGTCACCCAGTCAGCGTTGGCTTCGAAGCACATACGAGAAAGGATTTTGCCCGCATCGGCAATTTTGGCATCTGCCAGCACGATTTTGTGCGGGTAGAGCGCTTTCAGGTCACGAACCGCACGCACGCCTTCGCCCACGCATAGAATGGTGCCCACTTCGATAATGTCGACTTCTTCGGCAATCAAGCGAGTGGTTTCGTAGGCGCTATCCATAGTCTGGTTGTCCAGCGCGACTTGCAACATCGGTAATGACATGTTCAATTCCTTCTTAAGCTGCCGCGTTGGTGCGGTCAATGAGATCCAGTACTTCCTGCTCGGTACGGCAGGCACGTAAACGGTCGAAATTCTCTTCATCTTCAAACAGGTTGACGATCTGCATGATGCCCACTTCCTGGTGAGTGTTGGCATCAACCGCCGCCATAGTGATGAGGATATCCACCGGGTCGTTATCTTCGTGGTTGAACTCCAGCGGCTTTTTCAGCGTCACCAGCGCAAAACCGGTTTTCTTAACGCCCTCTTCCGGGCGACCGTGCGGCATTGCCAGGCCTGGTGCGAGCACAAAGTACGGGCCGTGCTGTTCAACCGCATCCAGAATCGCCTGGTAGTAACGCGGCTCGACGACATCCGCCGCCACCAGCAGGTCAACGCCGATTTTCACTGCGTCCTGCCATGTCTCAGCTTCAGCCTGCAGACGGATAGATTTATTCTCCGCCAGCGAATCACGTAATTTCATGGCGCGTCCTTACTTCACATCCTGCGGGAAATGTTCTTTGATCACTTCCAGCAGTTTCGGGCCAAAGTCGGCAGGAGAGAGCATGTTGCGCACGCCAACCACGTATTTGTTGCCGGTCACGGTGATTTCGCCCGCAATGTGCGTAGAAGCGATGATGATATCCGCGCCGCTCAACTCGCTTTTGTATTCGCCAACCGCGCAGCTGTTTACCGTGTGGTCGATGTTCGACTGGGTTAAAAACTGGTCCACTTTCATCTTCATGATCATGGAACTGCCTTGTCCGTTGCCACACACAGCCAGAATACGTACGGTCATAATCAAAACTCCTTATTAAGCAGACTGTTCTGCCAGTTGTTTTTCTGCATCTTCTTCTGCGCGCAGCGCGCGGCCAGCGAAGAACATATAAGCCAGTGCAATTACAATGATGACGGCCATAAAGGCGATACCGATGGAGAAGAAGCCCTGCATCATCGGCGGTGCCAGAATTGACCAGTCCGCCATACCCATCCAGGCACTCATACCGGTGAGTTTCACCGCCCAGACGCAACCAAAGATTTCAATCATCCCCATCACCAGACAAATTTTCAGCGCCGCACGCCAGCCGCCGAAGTGGTTAGCGAACACGCCGATGGTGGCGTTGGAGAAGAACATCGGGATAAAGCCAGGAATAATCAGAATGGAGGAACCGCAGGCGACCAGGATGCCAACCGCAATCAGCTGACCGATGGTGCCCCACATAAAGCCCCAGACTACGGCGTTCGGCGCGAAGCTATAGATAGCCGCACAGTCAATCGCCAGAACCGCACCTGGGATCAGACGCTGGGAGATACCGTTAAATGCTTCAGAGAGTTCCGCCACAAACATGCGCACGCCCTGAGTGATGATGAAAATCGCCACCGCAAAGGAGAAACCGGTTTGCAGAATGTAGACCGTCCAGTGCACTTTGCCCGCCATCGCCTGCACGGTATCGATACCGAAGGAGAGCAGAATGGCGCCAAAGAAGATGGTCATGACAATCGCCGTGGAGACGATGTTGTCGTGGAAAATGTTCAGCCAGCCAGGCAGTTTGAGGTCTTCAACGCTCTCCTCTTTTTTGCCCAGGAACGGCGCGACTTTATAAGCAATCCATGATGCAAACTGCTGTTGGTGACCGATGGAGAAACCGCAGCCATCCGTCACTTCCTGAGTCGGCTTGTACATCATGTTGGAGGTAATGCCCCAGTAGAGCGAAACCAGAATCGCGGTGCAGATAATGGTCGTCCACATGGAATAACCGAAAATAAACAGCGTAACGGCAATCAGCCCCGCCTGCTGGAACATGATGTGACCAGTCAGCATGATGGTGCGAATACCGGTAATACGACGCAGCAGCACGTAACAGATGTTCAGCGCCAGAGCCAGCAACACCGCATAACCCACCCAGCTATAGGCATCGCCCATGCGCTCGATAGTGGCCATCATCGAAGCGTAAGTATCTGAAATCGCACCGTTGATACCGTAGACTTCCGACATTTTCGCCACCACCGGTTTGAAGGTGCTGGTCAGGATGCCGGACCCTGCCTGCAACAACATGAAACCAATAATGGTTTTAATCGTCCCTTTAATAATAACGCTGACACTTTTGCGCAGTAGGATGTAGCCCAGACAGGTCACAATACCCAGCAACAACGGGGCATTGGTCATGACCTGGTTAAAAAACACGGTAAAGATGTTGTAGAGGATCTCCATAACGATCTCCTGAAGAAGAGGTAACCGGGTATTCCGCACACCCGGAATGTTGTGCATTCACTCTAATTTTCAAAAATAATCACAACAAGATTATTTATGATTAAATGTGACGCGGCACGCAAATAATTCCACATGGATAGAGTGGGATTCATGCAACGAAACAATTACTCATTTAAATTCATTTAGTTAAATGAATTACACATTCCGTTAAATCTTTCCACACTCAAAATCCACAACAACTCCCCTGGCAAAAAGTCAAAAAATGGTCATTGCCTTCCTGAAAAAATAGTGTCAGGATTAATCAAAACCAATCACATATTGATTAAAACTGAACATCATGAAGGTAAATGGCGATGAGTAAAGTGAAAAGTATCACCCGTGAATCCTGGATCCTGAGCACTTTCCCGGAGTGGGGTAGCTGGCTGAATGAAGAAATTGAACAAGAGCAGGTAGCTCCTGGTACATTCGCGATGTGGTGGCTCGGTTGTACTGGGATCTGGCTGAAATCGGAAGGTGGCACCAACGTTTGTGTTGATTTCTGGTGCGGTACTGGCAAACAAAGTCACGGTAACCCGCTGATGAAACAGGGTCATCAGATGCAGCGCATGGCTGGTGTGAAAAAACTGCAGCCAAACCTGCGTACCACCCCGTTTGTTCTTGATCCATTTGCGATTCGCCAGATCGACGCCGTACTGGCAACTCACGATCACAACGATCATATCGACGTCAACGTCGCTGCTGCCGTGATGCAGAACTGTGCTGATGACGTACCGTTTATCGGACCGAAAACCTGCGTGGATTTATGGATTGGCTGGGGAGTACCAAAAGAGCGCTGCATCGTGGTCAAACCAGGCGATGTGGTAAAAGTGAAAGACATTGAAATTCATGCCCTTGACGCGTTCGACCGTACTGCACTGATCACCCTACCAGCGGATCAAAAAGCGGCTGGCGTGCTGCCAGACGGCATGGACGATCGCGCAGTAAACTATCTGTTCAAAACACCGGGCGGTTCCCTGTATCACAGCGGCGATTCCCACTACTCTAACTACTATGCAAAACATGGCAACGAGCATCAGATCGACGTGGCGTTAGGATCGTACGGTGAGAACCCTCGCGGTATTACCGACAAAATGACCAGCGCCGATATGCTGCGTATGGGCGAAGCGTTGAATGCGAAAGTAGTTATCCCGTTCCACCATGATATCTGGTCAAACTTCCAGGCCGATCCGCAGGAAATCCGCGTACTGTGGGAGATGAAAAAAGATCGTCTGAAGTATGGCTTTAAGCCATTTATCTGGCAGGTCGGTGGCAAGTTTACCTGGCCGTTGGATAAAGATAACTTCGAGTATCACTATCCGCGTGGTTTTGACGATTGCTTCACTATTGAACCGGATCTGCCGTTCAAATCGTTCCTGTAATCTGTCGTTGATACCGGGTAGCGTGGATCTGTTCGCGCTATCCGGCGTAGTATTTCCTGGCTATTTCAAATATCATCTAAAAAAATCAAATTTTATCGGAATAGCTCATGACTGAAGCACAAAGACATCAAATCCTCCTGGAAATGCTCGCACAATTGGGCTTTGTGACCGTGGAGAAAGTCGTTGAGCGTCTGGGAATTTCGCCTGCCACTGCGCGACGCGATATCAATAAACTCGACGAAAGCGGCAAACTGAAAAAAGTGCGCAATGGCGCCGAAGCGATTACCCAGCAGCGCCCGCGATGGACGCCGATGAATCTGCATCAGGCGCAGAATCACGATGAAAAAGTACGTATCGCTAAAGCGGCATCACAACTGGTCAATCCGGGCGAAAGCGTGGTCATCAACTGCGGCTCTACCGCGTTTCTGCTCGGCCGGGAAATGTGTGGCAAACCGGTACAAATCATCACTAATTATCTCCCGCTGGCAAACTATCTGATCGATCAGGAACATGACAGCGTGATCATCATGGGCGGGCAGTACAACAAAAGTCAGTCCATCACCTTAAGCCCACAGGGCAGCGAAAACAGTCTCTATGCCGGGCACTGGATGTTTACCAGCGGCAAAGGGCTGACCGCAGAAGGGTTATATAAAACCGATATGCTGACAGCGATGGCAGAGCAGAAGATGCTGAGCGTGGTAGGGAAACTGGTAGTGCTGGTCGATAGCAGTAAGATTGGTGAACGCGCGGGGATGCTCTTTAGCCGCGCCGATCAAATCGATATGCTGATCACCGGCAAAAATGCTAACCCAGAGATCCTGCAACAGCTGGAAGCGCAAGGGGTCAGCATTCTGCGTGTTTAAAGATGCTGGTGGAAAAACGTCACTGCAGCATCTAACGCCTCGGGTGTAATACGGTGGCGCACGCCAGGCTGCCATAAACAGGTTAACTGTTTATCTCGTCCCGTTTCTCTTAATGCCTGCTGCAAACGTAGTGATTCCTCGGCAGGCACAACATCATCGTCAAGGCCATGCCACAACAGCAGTGGCCTGCTTCCCAGTTCGTCCAGGTGGTTTGTCGCTTCCCACTCTGCCAGTGGAGCAATAATGTTATCAAATTCGTTTTGCTGTGCTGGCGTTTCAGGCTTCAACGGTGGAAACAGTGAACGGGCAAGCGATGTGAAATAGCCAGACCCCATCATGCTGGCGGTACATTTCACCGTGGGGTGGCGAGCGGTAATCCCCAACGCGGTCATTGCGCCCATCGACGCGCCACCAACCGCCAGGCGTTCATCACGCAGCCAGTTTTCTTCGGCTATTGCCGCACGTAAAGTAGTGAATTCCTGCATACTTTGTAGCAAGATTTGCCAGAATTGATTTAAACGCCTCGCTGCGTCGCCACTAAAACGGCTACCGTGATTGGGCGCATCCGGCATGATCACCCGGAAACCAGCCTGCGCCAGCGCGACGGCAAAATAGCTATAAACCAGGCTGGATGAAGTAAATCCGTGATAAAAAATCACACACGGTAATGGGGGTTCTTTTTGCCCTATGGGATAAGCGTGAAGAACGGGAATATCAGCCAGCACGCGTGATTCTAATTCAATCATCTTTTTCTCCTTTGAGTCTGGTATGACATGAAGAAATCCTTAGCACAAGTTTCTGCTGACCGTATTAGTTCATAATGTTGAGATGTGGATTACGCTTTCACAACGTTTTCATTCGAAAATCGCGTACCAGGTAACAATTCGGGAACATTCCCCTCAAGTTAAATAAATAAGGCACTACACTATGGTTAGCAGGAAACGTAATAGCGTTATTTATCGGTTTGCCAGTTTATTATTGGTGTTGATGCTAAGCGCCTGTAGCGCACTGCAAGGTACGCCACAGCCAGCACCGCCAGTAACGGACCATCCGCAAGAGATTCGCCGTGACCAGACACAAGGGTTACAGCGAATAGGTAGCGTAAGCACGATGGTACGGGGCTCTCCGGATGACGCATTAGCAGAAATCAGAGCGAAAGCTGTCGCTGCAAAAGCTGATTATTACGTTGTCGTAATGGTGGATGAAACCATCGTGACAGGACAGTGGTATTCACAAGCCATTTTGTACCGTAAATAAATCAGACAACTTACATAGTCAGCTTTACATTGCTTTGCGTCCCTATGCGTTTACCTGTGCACAATAAATTACCGGCTGGAAGCTCGGGCGTTTATTACCGCGATGGAATGCCCTGCAACATGTGGGGAAACGAAAAATGGAGCTGACGATGAAACAATTACTTGCCTCACCCTCGCTGCAATTAGTGACTTATCCTGCGAGCGCCACGGCACAGTCTGCAGAATTCGCCAGTGCTGACTGCGTGACGGGCCTGAATGAAATAGGTCAGATCTCGGTTAGCAATATTTCAGGGGATCCGCAGGACGTGGAACGTATCGTGGCGTTAAAGGCCGATGAACAAGGGGCATCATGGTATCGCATTATTACCATGTATGAAGACCAGCAGCCCGATAACTGGCGTGTACAGGCGATACTGTATGCGTGAGTGTCATCTACAGCAAATGAACAATGCCGGATGCGGCGCGAGCGCCTTGTCCGGCCTACAATTTTCACATATTTCATTTAGTTAATCGAAACCAGCGTCGCATCCGTCGTATACGCTTACAAACACACTCCCCCCGTCGCCCGCAGCAATAAATCATTCTGGATCTGCTCTGACAACCGCACGCCACCGCGCGTATTTAACATCACCTGACACCACGCCTGCGCCATTGGCGGAGAAGCATATTTCAACATTTGCGCGCCGCAGCCCAGCAAAAATAATTGATGTGTTATCTCCCGTCCCAATTCCTCAGCCGGTTTGCGCAGTTGCTGCTGTAAACGACGAACCGCGCGATCAAAATAACGATCTTGCCCTTTCACTTCCATAAACGCTTCCGACAGCAAGTCGTATACGCCCGCTTGCTTATTAAGAACGCGCAGCACATCGAGGCACATAATATTGCCAGAGCCTTCCCAGATGCTGTTCACTGGCATCTCTCGATAAAGTCGCGGTAGTTCGCTCTCTTCGCAATAGCCAATACCGCCCAGTACCTCCATCGCTTCAGCCACAAACGGAATGCCACGTTTGCAGATCACAAATTTCGCCGCAGGCGTAAATAAGCGCGCCCATAGGGCTTCTTTAGCATCGGCACGTCGATCCCAGGCCCGCGCCAGACGAAACAACAATGCTGTTTGCCCTTCAAGCTGAAGCGCCATGCGACTTAAGACATGGCGCATCAGAGGCTGTTCTATTAACGGATTACCAAATACATGACGCTGATGTGCGTGATAAATCGCCAGCGAGAACGCACGGCGCATCATGGCGTGGCTGCCCAGTGCACAATCAAAACGCGTCATCCCGCCCATTTTCAGGATCAGGCGAATCCCTTCCCCTTCCTGACCCAACAACCAGCCAATGGCATCCTGAAACTCCACTTCGCAACTGGCATTGGAACGATTACCCAACTTATCTTTCAGACGCTCCAGCCGAATCGCGTTGCGTTGCCCGTCAGGCAAAAATCGCGGCACAAAAAAGCAGGACAAACCGCCCGCGGTCTGCGCCAGCACTAGATGCGCGTCGCTTTGTGGCACCGAGAAAAACCATTTATGCCCCACCAGCCGATAAGAGCCATCTTCCAGACGCTCTGCACGGGTGGTGTTGCTCATGACATCGGAACCGCCCTGCTTTTCCGTCATTCCCATGCCAATCAACAAACCGCGTTTTTGCCCGCCTGGCAATAAGTGAGAATCGTAGCGATCGCTCAGCAGCGGGGTGGTCCAGTCCTGAAACGGCGCGGGTAGCATCTGTAACAGCAATGGCGTGGCGGCAAAGGTCATCGTTATCGGACATAACGACCCGGCCTCAACCTGCGCGTGCAACATAAAACGCGCCGCCCGCGCCACAAATGCGCCAGAACGAGCATCTTCTTCCCAGGCCAGGTTGTGTACCCGATTGGTACATAACGCCTGCATCAGCAGGTGCCATGCGGGATGGAAACGAACATCGTCCAGACGTCGCCCCTGGGCATCGTAGCGCAACAGTTCAGGTGGGTTTACATTCGCCAGCCGCCCCAGTTCAAGGGATTCTGCCGTTCCGAGTTGCTGACCAATACTGGCAAGAAAATCGCTATCCCAGCCAGCGCCTTCGCGCGTTACCGCTTCGCAGAGCGCGCCATCAGACAGGTATAAATTGCTGTTATTTAAGGGTATAGGTTGGTTAAAAACAGTGTGAGTTTGCCAGTGCACGGTGTCTCCCTCCATCAATGGCAGTCACCATTAGTATGGTCACTGCCACGGATTCCTGACAGAAAGAGATTGCTAAAACATTCTTAACCCGCAATGTAGTGCGGAACAAAACGCGAAGTGTCTTTAGTGATCAGCGTGTTATCTTCGCGGATACCCATACCGCACGCTTCATCATCGACAATCCAGCTACCAATCAGCGTGTAACTATCGCCAAATCGCGGTAGCGGTTGAAACGCCTGATAGATCATCGGTTCATCGGCGTAATCACCATCAGCGTGGTCAACGACGTTATTCTGGCCGTCGAAAATGGTGACGTTACCGCCCTCGCGTGAGTAGATCGGTTTACGCACATAGCTTTCGCCAGCGGCGATCTGCGGTTTTTCACCCTCAAACCAGGACGCCAGAAGATTAGGATGACCAGGAAAGAAGCGCCAAAGCAGCGGCATTAGCCCTTTGTTACTCAAGATACTTTTCCATAACGGCTCCACCCACTGCTCACGACGCTTGCGCAGCAGCGGACCGTTATCGTCACGCATCATCCACTCCAGCGGATACAGCTTAAATGCACGCTGGACGACATTATCATCAAGATCGGTCAGTACACCGCCGACGCCCAAACCGAGATCTTCAATGTAGATAAACCGCGACTCCTGTCCTGCCTGCTGAGCGCAGTCCTGCAAGTACAGCACGGTACTCCTGTCTTCGTCGGTGTCCTGACAGCAGCAAAAATAAAACGGCTCCCGGCTATAAAGCTCGCTAAAGCGTGAAATCAGGCGCTCCTGAATGGCATTGTACTGATCGGCATCGCGCGGAATAACGCCGCTGCGCCGAGCATCTTCCAGCCACAACCACTGGAAATAAGCCGACTCGTACAATGAAGTTGGCGTATCGGCGTTGTACTCCAGCAACTTAACCGGCGCATTACCACACCAGGCAAAATCCATACGGCCATACAGCGAAGGATCGCGTGCGCGCCAGCTTTCGGCGATCACATCCCAGTACAACGGCGGGATCGCCAGTTGCGTCAGGATCTCTTCATCTTTAACCGCACGATCCACCACCTCCAGGCACATCTGATGCAGTTCCGCAGTCGGTTTTTCGATCTGCTCTTCAATCTGGCGCAGAGTAAAGCGGTAAGCCCGACTCTCATCCCAATAGATTTCATTGTCGATGATATGAAAGTCAAATCCGTTATCGGCGGCAATCCGGTCCAGATCCCGCCGCACAGGAACATTGTGTCTCAGCATGATTAGCCTCCCCAATGCCCGCGGGCGCTGGACGAGCGACCATAGCCGCCGCGAGAAACGGTAGACGCTTTTTTGGTGGTAAAGCCGCCCGTGGAGTAAGACTCTTTTTTGCCAGAACCGGAGCGCCAGGAGTAATAACCGGAAGTGTTGCGCCAGACGGGACGGGAAGCAAATGAGGATCCGCCGCTGTTATAAACAAACGGCTCATCGCGATCTTTACGAATAACCCGGCTTAACAAAAATCCAGAAATGACCGGGATCCAACTCTGTTCAACATTGTCGTAATAGCAATTTTCATACTTAAAATGGCAATTTTGCTGAGTCATATTCTTCGGAACATCGGCATAAAATGCCGCTTTGGCATTGTTCCAGCCATGAGCACAGATGTCTGAATTATTACCGTCATCAATGCAATCCTGCACTGTCGCGTAAAACGTTCCGTCGCCGTCGTTATCGACATCGCTACTTTCACTCCATCCTTTGACTATTAAAAAAGCGGCGCCGCCCATTAACACCAACGTTAAGTATTTTTGTGCGTAGCGATTGCGGCGTGGCTCAAAAGGATTATTCGGTCTACCAATGCGACTGATCGCTCCGTGACCAATTTTACTGTTATTTCTTGATTTGCGTTTTCTGGCCATGATCGTCCATTACCATGTCATACAAGCTGCGTTAAAAATACCGCCAGCCAGCGCGGCGGTTCCCATAAACATTCCTGCGGCGGTATTGTGATTAATAATTTTTTCGCTTAATGCGGGCATATAAAGTCTGACACCAGCAAAAACGAGTAACTGAATCACCAGTGCAATCCCGCCCCAGGCGAAATAATCCGGAATGCTCACCGCATTGATTGCCGCACTGGATAACGGGATCACGTAACCCAACAATGTACCGCTGAACGCCAGTGACGCCGCGGTATTATTGTTTTTGATTAACTGCCATTCGTTGTGTGGTGTAATTTTAGAATAGATAAAAAGAAAAATAATTACCATCGCCACGCCAATAAAAAAATAGGCGCTAAAAGCAAGAAGTGAATCCAGTATATGCATCGTAAACGTCCCTGTAATTAACCAATAATATGAAGTGATGTCAGCGGGATATCGACGCCCAGCGCGCGCGAAAATAACCACTCCGGCTCGCCGAGATCGTTAAAAGATTCCTCACCATTTAACAGCAAATATTCGTAAGTATCTTCGGTCACTTGCCGTTGGTAGCCCATGGTAAAATTATGGACCTCCCATTTGGCATGGTTTTGATTTTCTACTTTTTCCAGCATGTAGACGGGTTCGATATTTCCCGGTTCTTCGCTGTTAAAAAATCGCTGCCAGCGTTTTTCCTGCCAGTTTAAGGTCATTGCCCCCATCGCTTTGGCGTTGATCGCCTCGCGCCAGTGACTCTCTTTACTGATACCGTAGCTCTCTTCATAGACAAAGAGCTTGATATCATCAATGTCATCAATATCTTCGCCGCCGGTGGTATTGATTTGCAGAAATTCATCGCCCGAAGTGTAGTAGCGGAAAATCTGGCTACCGCCGCCCAGATCGATGTGGCTGACAGCTGCTACCGTGTATTCTTCACCCGGCAGCGCAATCAGCAATTCATCTTCCAGCAAACGAAACGTTAACGAGTCGAGCGTAAAGCCACTATTGAGATGAAGTCCCAGCGGACCGCGAACGATAACAGGCTTATCATCCTGACCAAACAGGCGCTGGAAAAAACCAGACATATTTTATCCTTAAATTAGCAGCCAGCCTTTTAGTGAGGCTGGCAAAAAATTACTCACCCTGTTGGCGTTGCAGCCTTGCCAGCACATCCTGGGCATTGCTTTTGTTAACACCACCAATCCCCACTTCCGCCAGTTTTTCGTCGAGATCGCGACCGTCTGCCACTTTTTCCAGCTGCACGGCGGCATCCAGCCGGGCCTGGCGCTCAGCCTGACGCGTTTGCAGGCGTTTTAATGACTCTGCAGCTGTCGAAACGCTGGAAGAGGCACCAACAGTCGAGGTCGTTACGGCCTGCTGCGCACGCTGCATGGCTTCAGTAGCTTTAACGACTTCCATTTGTTGCTCAAACTGGGAAATACGCTGTGCCGTTGCCGTAACGGCTTTTTCCACACCATCGCGGGAGACTTCCAGATTCGACAACACCTGTTCTTCAGCGGTAATAAGATTCTCAAGGCGCGCAATTTCTTCGGCGACTTCGTTAATTAACGATGGGTTAACGTTCTTGCTTAATGCTTCCAGCGCACGGGCTTCCAGACTGGTTTTACGCTCGCGTAAATCTTTCAGCTTATCGTTACTTAATTTCACCCGCGCCAGCAGATCGACGCGAGATTTTCCGGCTTTATCCAGTTCAGCTTTGGCGTCCCGAATATGTTGTTCCAGCATGCGCACGCCCTGGGTTTCTTCAATGGATTCTTCCGCCTGGGAGATAAACGATTTCCCCAGCGTAAATAAACTTTTTAAAATTCCCATAAATACCTGTCCTTGTAATTAGTGTGAATATTCTTCAGTAATTTCAGCTAAATCCAATGCATTATCCACCAGCGAGGTTATTTCAAGCAGGATATCTTCAAGAGAAGATTTAAGCGATAATGCCCCGAAAACAATGTAATACTCTTCCTGTTGCACGCTGGAGATCCCCACCGATGACAGCGGCATAATTTTCTGATTTCTTAAAAGGAATGTATTAAATTCATTTGGATTATTGATATAGCTTACCGGACAAATAAATGTTTCGATAATCATCTGGCGAGAAGTAAAAAGAACATTGATTTGCAAATCGCCGTAATCATTCATTTTAATAATTAATGCATTTTCACTATTTGTTACATCAATATTTTGTTTAGGTACAGCTTGTAACGCTGTCGCCAGCGCCAACGGATTCCATATCATATATTATTCCATATATATTAAATTTAATTATTAATAAGGTGAATATTTATAGAGCGTAATTATCTTACCAGCTATAGATAAAAAAAAACCATCCAAATCTGGATGGTTTTTCTTAAATCAGAGGGATTAGCTGCGCTGGCGAACCGCTTCAAATAAGCAAATTCCGGTCGCAACCGAAACGTTCAGCGAAGAAACACTTCCTGCCATTGGGATGCTGATCAACTCATCGCAATGTTCACGGGTCAGACGACGCATACCTTCACCTTCCGCGCCCATCACCAGCGCCAGTCGTCCGGTCATTTTGCTCTGATAGAGCGTATGATCCGCCTCGCCTGCCGTACCGACGATCCAGATGTTCTCTTCCTGCAACATACGCATGGTGCGCGCAAGGTTAGTCACCCGAATCAGCGGAACGCTTTCTGCCGCGCCGCAGGCTACTTTTTTCGCCGTGGCGTTGAGCTGTGCGGAGCGATCTTTCGGCACAATCACCGCATGAACGCCAGCGGCGTCCGCGCTACGCAGGCACGCACCGAGGTTGTGCGGATCGGTTACACCGTCGAGGATCAGCAGGAACGGTTGTTCGAGCGAAGCGATCAGATCCGGCAGATCGTTTTCCTGATACTGCCGTCCTGGTTTCACACGGGCGATAATGCCCTGATGCACGGCACCGTCGCTTTTCTCATCGAGATATTGGCGGTTTGCCAACTGGATAACCACGCCCTGAGACTCAAGGGCGTGAATCAGCGGTAACAGACGTTTATCTTCACGGCCTTTTAAAATAAAGACTTCCTGAAAACGTTCAGGGGCGCGCTCCAGCAGGGCCTGCACTGCGTGGATGCCGTAAATCATTTCGCTCATTAATGTACTCGTTGTTTACGTTTTGCCTGATGCACTACGTTTATCCGGCCTACATGATCTCTGCAATATATTGAATTTGCGTGATTATGTAGGCCGGATAAGGCGTTCACACCGCATCCGGCATGAACAAAGCGCATTTTGTCAGCAATCTAACCCTCTTCTGTTTGAAGAGGGTAATGATCACTCTGCCACTTTTTTCTTCGCCGCACGCTTCGCTTTGGTCGCTGCGGCTATTTTCTGCGTTTTAGCCGATGGCTTTTTCGCTTTTCTCGCATCTTTCTTCGCCGCTTTCGGCTTCGGTTTTTTCTCGCCACGGAAGGCACTGTCTGGCTCAAAGTTTACCTTTTTACCGACCTGACGACGCTTGCCGCCTTTTTTGCCTGCATCGCCTTTTTTCGCTTTCTCGCGCGCCGTTTTACCGACGTTGCGCGGTGCGCGTTCGCTGGAGATCAGGCTAAAGTCGATTTTGCGCTCGTCCATATTAACCGCTTCGACGCGAACTTCCACGCGATCGCCCAGGCGATAAGTCTGGCCGCTGGATTCGCCCATCAGGCGTTGCCCTACCTGGTCAAAGCGATAGTAGTCATTGTCCAGCGAAGAGACGTGGACCAGACCATCAATGAACAGGTCGTCGAGACGAACAAAGAAGCCAAAACCAGTGACGCTGGCAATAACGCCTTTAAAGACGTTGCCCACCTGGTCGAGCATGAAGTCACACTTCAGCCAGTCAGCCACATCGCGCGTTGCTTCGTCGGCACGACGTTCCGCCATGGAACAGTGCTGACCCAGTTGCAACATCTCTTCCATCGAATAATGGTAGCCGCCGGTTTCAGTGGTGTTGCCCTGATGCCCCTGCTCTTTCGCCAGCAGATACTTAATGGCGCGGTGCAGCGTCAGGTCAGGATAACGACGAATCGGCGAAGTAAAGTGCGCATAGGACTGCAATGCCAGACCGAAGTGACCACGGTTTTCCGGATCGTAAATCGCCTGTTTCATCGAGCGCAGCAGCATGGTTTGCAGCATTTCTGCATCAGGACGATCGGCAACCGACTCCAGCAGCTCCGCGTAGTCACGCGGTTCCGGCTTGTTGCCGCCCGGCAGTTCCAGCCCCAGCTCCGCCAGCACTGAACGGAAAGAGGTAATAGCCTCGGTGCTCGGCTTGTCGTGAATACGGAACAGTGCCGGTTCTTTGGCTTTCTCAACGAAACGCGCCGCCGAGATATTCGCCAGAATCATACACTCTTCAATTAACTTGTTTGCGTCGTTACGCTGGGTCTGTTCGATACGCTCAATACGGCGTTCAGCGTTGAAAATAAACTTCGCTTCTTCGCTCTCAAACGAGATCCCACCGCGTTCTTCACGGGCTTTATCCAGCACTTTATAGAGGTTATGCAACTCTTCGAGATGCTTAACCAGCGGGGCGTACTGCTCGCGCAGATCCTGATCGCCCTGCAGAATATGCCAGACTTTGGTGTAGGTCAGACGCGCGTGAGAGCTCATCACCGCTTCATAGAATTTGTAGCCAGTCAGGCGGCCTTTCGACGAAATTGTCATCTCGCACACCATACACAGGCGGTCTACCTGCGGGTTGAGCGAGCACAGGCCGTTAGAGAGCACTTCCGGCAGCATCGGGATAACCTGCGAAGGGAAATACACCGACGTACCACGGTTACGCGCTTCGCTGTCCAGCGGTGTTGGCGGACGCACATAGTAGCTGACGTCGGCAATCGCGACCCATAAACGCCAACCGCCGCCGCGTTTTTTCTCGCAGTAAACTGCATCGTCAAAGTCACGGGCGTCTTCGCCATCAATGGTGACCAGCGGTAAATCGCGCAGATCGACACGACCTGCTTTTGCTTCTTCCGGCACTTCTTCTTTCAGCCCGGCAACCTGTTGCTCAACAGCCTGCGGCCAGATGTACGGAATTTCATGGGTACGCAGAGCGATATCAACCGCCATGCCGGTGCCCATATTGTCGCCCAGCACTTCGACGATTTTACCCACCGCTTTGGTACGGCGAGTCGGGCGTTGGGTCAGTTCAACAACCACCACAAAGCCCATCCGCGCGCCCATGATCTGATCGGGCGGGATTAAAATATCGAAGCTCAGACGGCTGTCGTCAGGAACCACAAAGCCGACGCCCGCTTCGGTAAAGTAGCGACCAACAATCTGGCTGGTTTTTGGCACCAGTACGCGAACAATACGCGCTTCACGACGACCTTTACGGTCAGCGCCCAGCGGCTGCGCCAGCACCTGATCGCCATGAATGCAGGTTTTCATCTGCTCGCTAGAGAGATACAAATCATCTTTACGTCCTTCAACCCGCAGAAAGCCGTAGCCATCACGGTGGCCAATAACGGTACCTTTCACCAGGTCGAGGCGTTCCGGCAGCGCATAGCACTGACGGCGAGTGAAGACCAGTTGACCATCGCGCTCCATCGCGCGCAGGCGGCGACGCAGGCCTTCAAGCTGCTCTTCGCCTTCAATGTGCAGTTCTACCGCCAGCTCATCACGGCTGGCCGGTTTTTCACGTTTGGTTAAATGTTCGAGGATAAATTCCCGACTAGGGATGGGATTCGCGTATTTTTCAGCTTCGCGTTCCTGGAAAGGATCTTGTGACATCTCGGTTCCTCCGTTGTCATCTCTGATGAAGATTTTCGTCACTCCACCAGCAATAATTTATAAAGCGGTTGATTCTCTTCAACCAAATCGGCAAGCGTGTAGTTATCCAGTTCCGTAAGAAAACTTTGCACGGCCTTAGAAAGTGCCTGTTTCAACCGACAGGCAGGTGTAATGTGGCAAAACTCACTACTGCAATTCACCAGCGATAAAGGTTCCAGCTCGCGCACCACATCACCAATACGTATCGCACTCGCCGGTTTACCCAGGCGAATGCCGCCATTTTTTCCACGAACAGCAGTCACGTAGCCGGCACGACTAAGTTGATTGATTATTTTGACCATATGATTACGGGAGACGCCGTAGACGTCAGTCACTTCAGAAATACTGGTCATCCGCCCTTCTGGCAATGATGCCATATAGATCAGCGCACGTAATCCGTAATCAGTGAAACTCGTTAACTGCACATCAACCTCAAAAAAGGGAAATCGGGAAAAAATACATTTATATTGATGATAAACCAGCCACAAGCTGTGTCGCTAATTTATTTCAGTTTGGGGAAGGAAAAAAGCGAGGATTTAACACTGTGTCGGATAGCGTAATGGCTTACCCGACACAGCAATGTATCACACTGTTAGCCCAGCAGGCAAAATATCTGCCGGGCGTCCCAGAATTACGCGTCGAACGGGTCGCGCAGAATCATGGTTTCAGTACGATCCGGGCCGGTAGAGATGATATCGATCGGTACACCGGTCAGCTCTTCAATGCGCTTGATGTAGTTCAGCGCCGCCTGCGGCAGGCCGCTACGATCTTTCACGCCGAAGGTGGATTCAGACCAGCCCGGCATGGTTTCGTAAATCGGCTCAACACCTTTCCAGTCGTCAGCTGCCAGCGGAGTGGTAGTCACTTCGCGACCATCCGGCATACGGTAAGCCACGCAGAGTTTCACCTCTTTCAGACCATCCAGAACGTCCAGTTTGGTCAGGCAGAAGCCAGACAGGGAGTTCAGCTGTACCGCACGGCGAACGGCAACGGTGTCCAGCCAGCCGGTACGACGACGACGACCCGTAGTTGCGCCGAATTCGTTACCCTGCTTGCAGAGGAACTCGCCAGTTTCATCAAACAGTTCGGTCGGGAACGGACCTGCACCTACACGAGTGGAGTAAGCTTTGAGGATACCCAGAACGTAATCAACATAACGCGGGCCCAGGCCGGAACCGGTCGCCACGCCACCAGCAGTGGTGTTGGAGGAAGTTACATACGGATAAGTACCGTGGTCGATATCCAGCAGCGTACCCTGCGCACCTTCGAACATGACGAAATCGCCACGCTGACGCGCCTGGTCGAGCAGGTCAGAAACGTCAACCACCATAGAAGTCAGGATGTCGGCAACTGCCATCGTATCATCCAGAACCTTCTGGTAATCAACCGCTTCAGCTTTGTAGTAGTTAACCAACTGGAAGTTGTGATATTCCATCACTTCTTTCAGTTTTTCAGCGAAGGTTTCTTTGTCGAAAAGGTCGCCAACACGCAGACCGCGACGTGCTACTTTATCTTCATAAGCAGGCCCGATACCACGACCGGTGGTGCCGATCGCTTTCGCGCCACGCGCTTTCTCACGCGCGTTATCCAGCGCAACGTGATAATCAAGGATCAGCGGACATGCTTCAGACAGCAGTAGACGCTCACGAACGGGGATGCCACGGTCTTCCAGTTCTTTCATCTCTTTCATCAGCGCGGCCGGAGACAGCACAACACCGTTACCGATGATGCTGGTTACATTCTCGCGGAGAATACCTGATGGAATAAGATGGAGAACGGTTTTTTCACCGTTGATTACGAGAGTATGGCCTGCGTTGTGACCGCCCTGGTAGCGTACAACATATTTAGCCCGTTCAGTCAGAAGATCGACGATCTTACCTTTACCTTCGTCACCCCATTGGGTGCCCAGTACGACGACGTTGTTACCCATTTTTCAAAATCACCGTTTGCTTAAAAATGGATTCTACCATCGCTTTTTCAGAGTTACAGCACTTTTTGCATCCAAAAATGACCTTAGCCAGCCTATTTTTTGCTCAGCCAATCGTTTTCCTCAACATGTAGTAGACCACAACGCCCGCAACCACAAGTCCACCGCCAAAACGACGTAAAATATTATCGGGTAAATTAGTCATTGCGGAGATCATCTTCTTCCATGCCTTCGGGTAAAGCATCGGCCCTAAACCTTCCAAGACTAAAACCAGGGCAAGCGCCAGCCAGATTGTCGAATTCATTCATTATCCTTATAGAAAAAGAAAACCACCGACATCCCTGAGGATGCGGTGGCTTTATTGACCTGTACCGCGGTCGTTATCTTAACGCGTCGCGGAACTCGGCGTCTTCATGTAGCGGAAGAAATCGCTGTCCGGGCTCATGACCATCACGTCCTGATTGCCAGAGAAGCTGTTCTCATAAGCACGCAGGCTACGAATGAACGCGTAGAAGTCCGGATCCTTGCTGAATGCGTCTGCAAACAGCTTGGCAGCTTCGGCATCACCTTCACCGCGCATGATACGGCCCTGACGTTCTGCTTCTGCCAGCGTTCTGGTGACTTCATAGTCAGCAGTCGCACGCAGTTTTTCTGCTTCTTCCTGACCTTGTGAACGATGACGACGCGCTACCGCTTCACGCTCGGCGCGCATACGGTTGTAGATCGCTTCAGACACTTCGGTCGGCAGGTTGATCTGCTTGATACGCACATCGACAACTTCAATACCCAGCGCCGCCATACTGTTCGGGTTGATGACCGGAACTTTGCCCTTCGTCTCAGCCGTTACGCGCTCTGCCGCTTCGGCAATGGCGTTATCTGCTGCCGGGGTAGTAACTTCATCTTCTGTACCCGCAGAACCAGAGTTCAGCGCGTCACGCACTTCCAGGGTCAGACGACCACGGGAATCGGTGACGATGTCTTTCACGTCCAGACGACCAATTTCAGAACGCAGACGGTCAGAGAACTTACGTTTCAACAGCACTTCCGCTTGCGAAATGTCGCCACCACCCGTTGCCAGGTAGTAACGGCTGAAATCGCTGATGCGCCATTTGATGTAAGAGTCGACGATCAGGTCTTTCTTCTCTTTGGTCACAAAGCGGTCTGCCTGGTTGTCCATGGTCTGAATACGCGCGTCGAGCATTTTCACCGTTTCAATGAACGGTATCTTGAAATGCAGACCCGGCTCATAAACCAGAGGTTTGTTGTCATCGTCACGCAGTACCTTACCAAAACGCAGCGTAATACCGCGCTCACCTTCTTTGACGACAAAGACAGACATGTAAAGCACTACCAGCACGATGATGATAATCGCGATAACTGACTTACGCATCGTTATTCCCCCTGACGCTGGTAGTCGTTACGCTGCGCGTTGGCGCGGCGTTGGTCCATAATATCGCCCTGACTGGTGGACGACGTGTTGCTTACTCCACTGGTTGTGGAGGAAGAGGCTGGCGGCAGACGCAGCAGATTGCTGGCACCGTTATCGCTCTTCGCCGCAGGCGCGTTACCACCTTTCAGCATCTGGTCTAACGGCAGAACCATCAGGTTGCCACCTTTATCGTTAACCAGCACTTTGCGGGTGTTGCCCAACACTTTTTCCATCGTCTCGATATACAGACGCTCGCGAGTAATTTCCGGCGCAGCTTTATATTCCGGCAGAAGTTTAGCAAAGCGCGCCACTTCACCCTGAGCTTCCAGGATGGTCTGGGCCTTGTACGCACGCGCCTCTTCGAGGATACGTTGCGCCTGACCGTTCGCACGCGGCTGAACTTCGTTGGTATACGCTTCTGCTTCACGAATGTATTGCTGTTCGTTTTCACGCGCGGCAATCGCATCATCAAACGCCGCTTTTACTTCTTCCGGCGGACGAGCAGCCTGGAAGTTGACGTCCAGCAGCGTGATACCCATGTCATACGGGCGGATAGTCTCTTCCAGTTCGCGCTGAGTATCGCTACGAATCACGGTACGACCTTCCGTCAGAATGCGGTCCATGGTGTATTTACCGATAACCCCACGCAGGGCGCTGTCGGTAGCCTGACGCAGGCTGTCATCCGGGCTGGTCACGCTATACAGATATTTTTCCGGATTGGTGACGCGGTACTGCACGTTCATCTCAACGCGCACTACGTTTTCATCGGACGTCAGCATCACACCGGAAGCGGCCAGTTCACGCACGGCTTCCACGTTCACCGGTTTGACTTCGTCGATAAACGTCGGTTTCCAGTTCAGACCCGGCTCAACCAGATGGCTGAATTTGCCAAAGCGTGTTACCACGCCGCGTTCGGCTTCTTTAATGGTGTAGAAACCACTGGCCGCCCAGATAATGACAATCGCTGCCGCTGCGATGGTAACGACACGACCGCCAAGCTGCGGGCGCGGGCCTTGCGATGAACTGCCACCGCCAGAACCAGTGCCTTTACCGCCGCCCAGACCACCGAGCTTTTTGCTCAGTTTGCGGAAGATATCATCTAAATCAGGTGGCCCTTGATCGCGACCGCCTTTGTTTCCATTTCCCTCAGAGTTGCCGCCAGGTTTGCTGCTTCCCCACGGGTCGCGGTCTTGTCCGTTATTACCGGGCTGATTCCACGCCATGTTTGTGCTCCATATTTGTTATGCGGTGATCCCTGTTGTCTTTCGACGCCAGAGGATATGACTCCACGCTTCAGACGCTACGCCGTTAGATCAGGTAATCGATCAACGCCGGTTCTTGTTTACAGAGGCGACGCCAGTCAACGATCGGCATACGAACTTGCAGACTTACGCTGCCGTCCTCCTCCATCCACTCTTTTTCTATTGCCTGAAGCTGATAAAAACGACTTCTCAGACGCCCTTCCTGCGGCGGCAAACGCAATGTATGCTGCGCCACCTCGCCGGAAAGCCGCTCCGTCAAAGCCTGAAAAAGCTGTGGTATCCCCGCTCCGGTCTGTGCGGAAAGCCAGACACGGATCGGTTTGTTCTCTTCGTCCCGATCAATACGCGGTTCGAAATCTTCCAGCATATCGATCTTGTTCATCACCAGCAGAGTTGGGATCTCGTGAGCATCGATCTCTTCAAGAACCGTATTCACCGCTTCGATGTTTTCTTGTACACGCACATCTGCCGCATCAATGACGTGCAGCAGCAATGTGGCTTGCCGCGTCTCTTGTAACGTGGCTTTAAATGCCGCCACCAGATCGTGCGGCAGATGGCGAATAAACCCTACGGTATCTGCCAGCACGGTTTCACCGACATCTGCGACGTCAATACGCCGCAACGTCGGGTCGAGGGTGGCAAACAACTGGTCTGCCGCGTAGACCCGCGCTTCGGTGATGCGATTGAAAAGGGTAGATTTACCGGCGTTGGTATATCCCACCAGCGAAACAGTAGGGACGTCGGCTTTGATACGTGATTGCCGCCCCTGCTCACGCTGCTTTTCAACTCTTTCCAGGCGCGACTGTATCTGTACGATGCGATTACGCAACAAACGACGGTCGGTTTCGAGCTGGGTTTCACCCGGCCCCCGCAAACCGATCCCGCCTTTCTGTCTTTCAAGGTGGGTCCAGCCACGCACCAGGCGCGTAGCCAGATGGCGCAGCTGCGCCAGCTCAACCTGCAACTTACCCTCATGGGTACGCGCACGTTGGGCGAAAATATCTAAAATAAGGCCGGTGCGGTCGATAACACGACACTCGCACAAACGCTCCAGGTTACGCTCCTGCGCCGGGCTCAGGGCATGGTCAAAAAGAACGACCGAAGCTCCCGTCGCTTTTACGGCTTCCGCAATTTCAACTGCTTTACCTTCACCTACAAAATACTTTGGGTGCGGCGCTTTACGGCTACCGGTAATCACCTGCAATGCTTCGACACCGGCGGAAGAAACCAGAGATTCAAACTCCTGGAGGTCTTCCATATCTTTGTCTTGCGTAAAATAGATGTGTACCAGTACCGCCTGCTCACCAGCATCATAACGGTCAAACAAGCGTATAACCCTCTAAATAGATCAGCGGGGAACGCAGGATCGCTGGCTCCCCGTGTAAAAAAAACAGCCCGAAACCTTATTCGGTTTCTTCGCTGTCCTGTTGCGCGGAAGTATTCTGCGCGCTGCTACCATGATGGTAGTTACTGCTGGTACCGCCACCGGCGTTGTTACTGTGATGAGAAACCGGGCGAGACGGGACAACAGTAGAAATCGCGTGCTTATAAACCATCTGGCTGACCGTGTTTTTCAACAGGATCACGAACTGATCAAAAGACTCGATTTGTCCTTGCAGCTTAATACCATTCACCAAATAAATAGAAACTGGAACACGTTCCCGACGCAGTGCGTTCAGGAACGGATCTTGTAAAGATTGCCCCTTAGCCATTCTCTCTTTTCCTTATATGCTTATTTGTACTTTGAACCTTTCGATTCTGAAAAAATTGCGCACGATACGTCTCAATTGTACACATTCAGCCTGCGATAGCACCAACAACCTGTAATACTTCGTCACGCGCCTGTTCTGGTTTTTCACTGTCAAGCCAGTGAACCCCTTCCCAACCACGCAGCCAGGTTATCTGCCGCTTCGCCAACTGTCTCGTGGCGCAAACACCTCGATAAACCATTTCATCGTATGAGATTTCGCCTTCAAGGTAAGACCACATCTGGCGATAACCCACGCAACGAATGGAAGGCAAATCCGTATGCAAATCTCCTCGGGCAAAAAGCGCCCGGACTTCTGCTTCAAAACCTGAAGCCAACATCTGATGAAAACGCTGCTCAATTCGTTGATGGAGCAGTTCACGGCTCGCCGGGGCGATGGCGAACTGATGCACCTGATACGGTAGAGCGTCTCCTGACGTTTGCGTCAGTTCCGTTAAAGTTTTACCCGAAATGAAAAAAACTTCCAGTGCTCGGGAAAGCCTTTGTGGATCATTTGGATGAATCCTTGCTGCCGCAACCGGATCGATCTCCTGAAGTTGACGATGCAATGACTCCCAACCTTGCTCTGCCGCCTGTTGCTCAATTCTGGCCCGTACTTCCGGGTCCGCCGACGGTAGTGGCGACAACCCTTCCAGCAACGCCTTGAAATACAACATCGTACCGCCCACTAACAGCGGGATCCGCCCCGCCGCCGTGATATCGGCCATTTCCGCCAGCGCATCGCGGCGAAAATCAGCGGCCGAATAAGCCTGCGACGGATCGCGAATATCCAGCAATCGGTGCGGCGCGGCGAGTAATTCTTCAGCGTTCGGCTTCGCCGTCCCGATATCCATCCCTTTGTAAATAAGGGCAGAATCAACGCTTATCAACTCTACTGGTAAAATTTTACGCAGCTCAATAGCTAACGCCGTTTTACCGGAGGCCGTCGGCCCCATCAAAAAAATCGCCTTAGGCAGGCTCGCCTTACTGATATCACTCATCTTTCAGGGCTTTTATCGCCGGATGTAAATCAACAGATTGTAACAGACCACCCGGCGGCGTTTTCACAAGCTGCGGACATAACCGTTCTACGTCCGTCAGCAGGGTAATGGCCTGTGCCATTGACCACTGCGCATGTTCGCTCATCAGATTTCGTGCAATCCACTGTGCAATATTGCCAGGTTCGAATACGGACTGCTTCGCCAGGTAGCCTATCAGTTCAGGAATCAAGATTTGTAAATTTTGTTGGCGTAAGGGTAAAGGCACGGCCCTGATGGTCACATGCTGCGCATCGGACTGAAATTCAATACCCAATTCCGCCAGTGCAGACTGCGCTTTTTCTAAGGCCGATCTTTCTTCACCAGAGACTTTTAGCCGCAGCGGAATAAGCAGCGGCTGAGCGCAGACCGGCGCATCTCCCGGCGTTAACTGCGCCTGACGTAACCAGCGTTCCGCCACCGGCAGGGCTAAAAGTGAAATATTGCCGTCACGTTCTAGTAGCGCACAGTCCGAATGGACGATAGTCAACACCCGACCAAAGCTTTGACCATTCGCAGCCAGCGTAAGTTCCTGCGATTCTTGCACTTTTGGTTTGTGCATCGCTGCAGGCGTTTGCAAAAGCTGGCGATACACATCGCCTTGCTGTTTCTGGTAGCCCGGTTGCGCGTTCGGCCACGGGGCGGCCTGACGGCTACCGCTACTTGCAGCAGGCGCAGGAGATGAAGACGGAGAGTAACGCGGAGCCACTGGCTCACGAACTGCCGGTTCAGCAAAGTGATTACGCCCTGCTGCCACGCGGTTTTCGGGTATATGGCGCGGTGCTGACTGGGCGTTATCTTCCAACGGCAAAGGCGTTTCCAGCTGCTGTTGCAGCACGCTCAGCACGCCCTGATAGATAAAGTCATGCACCAGACGCGACTGATGGAAACGCACTTCGTGTTTGGCGGGGTGCACGTTGACGTCCACCTGATGCGGGTCGATCTCCAGATATAGCACAAATGCCGGTTGCTGATCGGCCCCCAGTTTGTCTTCGCAGGCCTGGCGGATCGCGTGATTGATCAGGCGATCGCGCATCATGCGACCATTCACGTAGCAATACTGAATTTCCGCCAGTGCGGGCGTGATGTGATTCGGATCGGCCACCCAGCCGCGCAGCGTGAGATCGCCGTGTTGCCATTCAATCGCCAGCGCATGTTCGAGAAAAGCGGTGCCGCAAATCGCCCCTAAACGGCGTTCTTTTTGCCCGCCTTCCGGCACTGCGCGGTACTGGCGTACGATTTTTCCGTTATGCGACAGGTTGATAGTGACGTCGAAACGCGCCAGCGCAATGCGGCGGATGATTTCATCGATATGGTTAAATTCAGTTTTCTCAGTGCGCAGGAATTTGCGCCGCGCCGGGGTATTGTAGAACAGGTCCAGCACTTCCAGCGTCGTTCCCACCGGATGGGCCGCCGGTTTTACCGTCACGTCCATATCGCGGCCTTCGGCATAAGCCTGCCAGGCCTCCTGCTGCTCCGCGGTACGCGAAGTGAGCGTCAGACGGGAAACCGAACTGATACTCGCCAGCGCCTCACCGCGAAAGCCCAGGCTGATAATGGCTTCGAGATCGTCCAGAGAGGCGATTTTACTGGTGGCATGACGCGCGAGCGCCAGCGCCAGCTCATCTTTTTTGATACCGCAGCCGTTATCACGAATGCGGATAAGTTTCGCCCCACCGCGTTCGATATCAATATCGATACGCGTCGCGCCCGCATCGAGGCTGTTTTCCACCAGTTCTTTGACTACCGACGCAGGTCGCTCGACCACCTCACCTGCGGCAATCTGGTTCGCCAGTTGTGGCGGTAAGACCTGAATTGGCATCAATAATCCTTAGTTTGGCAGCGTGCGATCTGGCGTCGTCACCGTACTGGCAGTTTGTGCCGTTGCACCCTGCGGCGCAGACTGCATTGGATGCGCAAGGAAGTAATTGCGCAGGCCGTTGTAAATGGCTTCTGCCAGTTGTTGTTGGTAATCGTCGCTCGCCAGCAAACGTTCTTCGCTGTTATTGCTGATAAAACCAGTTTCGACCAGTACTGACGGGATATCCGGCGAACGCAGAACGCCGAGACTGGCGTGTTCTGGTCGGCGTTTATGAATTTCGCCAATGCGTTGCAACTGACTGATCATATTGGTCGCCACATCATACCCTACCCGCTGGGAATGACCGAATTGTAAATCCAGCACCGCCTGGCTTAGGTACGGGTCGGCCTGACTGTTCGCCAGCACATCGCCCGCCCCGCCCAGCAGCTCCGACTGCTTCTCATGCTGTTCCAGCCAGCTTGCCATTTCGCTGTTGGCGCGACGGTTTGAGAGCACCCATACGGAGGCACCGGTGGCACTACGGTTTGGTGCGGCATCGGCATGAATCGACACAAGGAAATTGGCGTTTTGCTTACGTGCCACATCACTGCGCCCCATCACCGAGATAAAGTAATCCCCGTCACGGGTTAAAACGCCCTTAAACATCGGATCGTTATTGAGCAAGGTACGTAATTTACGCGCAATGGCGATGGTGACATTTTTCTCCCGCGTACCACCAGGGCCGATAGCGCCAGGGTCCTGACCGCCGTGTCCAGCATCAATAGCGATGACAATTTTATCGCCAGTGTTAGCCGTCGCGCGCGCTGCCGGACGCGTTACCGTATTGCTGCTGATAACACCCGTGGTACGGTTGCTTTCTGTTTTAAACGGATTGCGCGCCGGTTCGCTGACACGCGGGGCAACCACTGGCGGAGCCTCAACGCGTTTAGCAACCACAGGCGGTGGAGGGGGCGGTGGCGGCGCATCGGCATTAATCGTAAAGACAACGGTGTAATTGCTGCCATTCTGCCGCTTCACCGCTTCGGTTTTACCGTTTTCGGTAAGATCGACCACCAGCCGCAACGTTTGTGCATCTTTAGGCGTTCCAGAGCGAATCGCCTTCACCAGATTATTACCGCTGAACAACAACGGCAGCCCCTGAATCACGCCCGTTTGTTTGATATCGAGCGCCACGGTGCGTTTGCTTTGATGGCTAAACGCATAATCAGGATCGCCATTAAAACTTAACGTTATCCGCGCCTGTTGATTACCGTTAGAAACCTGAATATCAGAGAGCGTCGCGGCGCCAGCCTGCGCGCACAGCAGCACCAACGCCGCCACCAACCAATTTCTGATGCGATACATCATCCCGCCACCTTTTAAAGGTTAACCGGCTAAACGCGCCAGCAACAATTCACCCGCAGAGGAAACCGCACTCACGCGCGCCTCACGGCCTTGTGCCTGATAATCAATGTGTATTTCGACATCCGGGTCAGGAAGAACACCTGTACCTTGTTGTGGCCACTCCACCAGGCAGATGGCATCGTTGGCAAAATAGTCGCGGATCCCCATAAACTCCAACTCCTCGGGATCGGCAAGGCGGTACAAATCAAAGTGATAAACCATTAAATTGTCGAGCGTATAGGGTTCGACCAGCGTATAAGTGGGGCTTTTGACATTACCCTGATGACCCAGAGCTTGTAAAAAGCCCCGGCTGAAGGTGGTTTTACCTGCGCCTAAATCGCCATACAGATAGATTACGGTTGCGCCATCGCAGGCTTTCGCTACCCGCTCGCCCAGGTCTAATGTTGCCTGCTCATCAGGGAGCGGAATTACTCGATTCATCATGGTTTTTATCAGTCACTTCCGGGTTAACAATACGCTGTAGCGTGGAAAAGAGATCGGTTGCCAGCATCCCGCGCGTACCAAAACGCGCTGCCAGTACGTCAGCTGCCGCACCGTGTGCGACACAGCCCGCGCACGCTGCATCATACGGCGATAATTTTTGCCCAAGCAATGCGCCAATAATACCAGAGAGCACATCGCCCATGCCGCCGCTCGCCATGCCTGCATTTCCGGCGTCAATAATACCTAAAGCGTCAGGATGTGCGGCGACCACGGTTCCGGCACCTTTCAGCACCGCTACGCCGCCATAACGTTGTACCAGACGTTGTGCGTAATGTAAGCGGTCACTTTCAATTTCAGCGACGGAACAGCCTAACAACCGCGCAGCCTCGCCAGGATGCGGCGTGATCACGCGATTGTGACGCTTATCGGGATTGATTGCCAGCAGGTTCAATGCATCGGCATCCCACAACATCGGTTTACGAAAATTCTCAACTTTTTGCAGGGCTTTTTTTCCCCATTCTTGCTGGCCCAAACCTGGGCCAATCACCACCACATCGGCCCATTCCAGGCTGTCTGTAAGAGAGTCCATAGTCAGTTCATGCACCATCAATTCCGGTCGTGCGGTCAGCAGCGGCGCAATGTTTTCACTGCGGGTCAGCACTCTGACCAAACCAGCGCCAGCACGCAGCGCCGCTTCTCCTGTCATACGAATAGCTCCTGCCGTGCCGTGATCGCCACCGATAATCACCAGCCGCCCGTGATCACCTTTATGCGAAGTCGGGCGACGCGGTTTCAGCCAGTGAGAAAGTTGTTCAGCAGAAAACCGTTGAATTTTCGTCTCCTGACCTGCCAGCCAGCTATCCAGCCCCAGAGAGTCAAAATGCAGTTGTCCGGTAACATCCCGCGCTTTCCCGGTGAGCAAGCCAGGTTTCAGCGCAATAAAGGTGATGGTGTGATCGGCGTTGATCACCGCACCTGGCGTGGCGCCGGTTTCCGCCAACAGGCCGGAAGGGATATCAACCGCCACAATCGGCGCGGGATGGGTATTAGCATGGTCGATTAATTGGCTAATAGATTCACGAGGCGCTTGCTGCAATCCAGTGCCGAGCAGCGCATCGACGATCAGATCCACCGACTCGGGCCAGACAATATTCGTCGCATGGATTTCGCCTCCCGCGTTTAACCATGCCTCGCGTGCCAGCGCGGCCTCTTCCGGCAACGGTTTGTCACTTTCCTGGGCCAGCAGCGTGACATCAATGCCGACCGCTTTTGCCAGCCGCGCGACCACGTAACCATCACCGCCGTTATTGCCGTGACCGCACAGCACCAGCCAGTGGCGGGCGTCAGGATAAGCAGCACGACACACCTGAAATGCGGCTTCGCCAGCGCGAAGCATCAGCTCATAGAGCGTTAGCCCCAGCGCATCTGCCGCCTCACGTTCGCCGCGGCGGATATCGTCGGCGTGCCAGACGGTGTGTGGTATACTTACGGGGTTTTTCTTCATTGTATGGTCCGTCATGTCAGAGCCCCTCGATCTCAATCAGTTAGCGCAAAAAATTAAACAGTGGGGGCTGGAACTGGGCTTTCAGCAGGTGGGTATTACCGATACCGATCTCAGCGAGTCCGAGCCCAAACTGCAAGCATGGCTGGACAAACAGTACCACGGCGAAATGGACTGGATGGCGCGTCACGGTATGCTGCGCGCCCGCCCCCACGAGTTATTGCCCGGTACGCTGCGCGTGATCAGCGTGCGGATGAATTATCTTCCTGCCAACGCCGCATTTGCCAGCACGCTGAAAAATCCCAAACTCGGCTATGTTAGCCGTTATGCGCTGGGCCGTGACTATCACAAGCTTCTGCGCAACCGACTCAAAAAGCTGGGCGAGATGATTCAGCAACATTGTGTTTCGCTGAATTTTAGACCGTTTGTCGATTCTGCGCCTATTCTCGAGCGCCCGTTAGCTGAAAAAGCTGGACTTGGCTGGACAGGTAAGCACTCACTTATCCTCAATCGCGAGGCCGGTTCGTTCTTCTTTTTAGGTGAATTGCTGGTCGATATTCCTCTGCCCGTGGATCAACCGGTCGAGGAAGGATGCGGTAAATGCGTGGCCTGTATGACGATTTGCCCGACCGGCGCCATCGTCGAGCCATATACCGTCGATGCTCGCCGTTGTATTTCTTATCTGACGATTGAGCTGGAAGGGGCTATCCCGGAAGAGTTGCGACCGTTAATGGGAAACCGTATTTACGGCTGTGATGACTGTCAGCTTATCTGCCCGTGGAATCGCTATTCACAACTGACAACTGAAGACGATTTCAGCCCGCGCAAACCACTACACGCACCGGAACTCATTGAGCTTTTTGCATGGAGCGAAGAGAAATTCTTAAAAGTCACGGAAGGATCGGCGATTCGCCGTATAGGTCACCTGCGTTGGCTGCGTAATATCGCCGTAGCATTAGGCAATGCGCCCTGGGATGAAGCGATTCTGACGGCGCTGGAAAGTCGTAAAGGTGAGCACCCACTTCTTGATGAGCATATAGCGTGGGCGATTGCGCAGCAAATTGAGAGACGAAATGCGTGCGTGGTCGAAGTGCAATTACCAAAAAAACAGCGTCTGGTTCGTGTAATTGAAAAGGGACTACCACGTGACGCCTGATTCATCCACAGCTTGTGAATAAAAATAAAAACGCATTGCAATTCAAGACGAATATCATCGTCAAGTGATCGATACGACAAAATGCAATCTTAATTTTCAACTTATATATCAACAAGTTAAAAAATTACTATTCACCGTGCGAAGTTTTTCTGAAATTAAGATTACAGCCCGGACCTGTGGATAACTCTGTTTACAAGAGTTTGTCAGAGGCAACAAAAACCAGCAATAACGCATCGCGTCGCTGTGGATATTTTATTGGGGGAAGAATTTGGAGCGGGAAACGAGACT
>NZ_RHJQ01000004.1:0-184382 GCF_004211995.1 Escherichia sp. E14S1 | reverse complement strand
CCAACTGAGCTATTCCCGCTTAATCTTCGTCTTTCGAACTGCTACTGCCTTGGCTGCCTTCACTCACCTTAGTCACTTACTTTTGTAAGTCCCCAAGGATTCGTTCAGTTGCCGCCTTGTCGCAATTCGAAATACTGCGATTGGGTGGTCTGTGCTTTACAGCACTTTTCAAATTTTGGAGCGGGAAACGAGACTCGAACTCGCGACCCCGACCTTGGCAAGGTCGTGCTCTACCAACTGAGCTATTCCCGCGTACTACTTAATTTTTGCTTTCGTAATTTCGCATTTCTGCGTCGTTACGGGAGGCGCATTATACGAGAAATCTTTCCCTCTGCAACCCCCCTAAAAAAAATTTTTCGAATTTTTATCTCAAGTGCTGAAATTATCAGCAAGACGTTCAATTTAGCGTCAAAATCACGCCGCCGCAAGTGGATTCCGGCGGTTACGTGACCAGGAAAAATGTTACAGCTTGATGAAATGCTCGCGGTAGTAAGCCAGTTCCGCAACTGATTCGCGGATATCATCCATCGCCTGATGCGTCCCCTGCTTGGTAAAACCGTCGAGAATTTCCGGCTTCCAGCGGCGCGCCAGCTCTTTCAGCGTGCTGACATCGAGATAGCGGTAGTGGAAGTACGATTCCAGTTCCGGCATGTATTTGAACAGGAAGCGGCGATCCTGACCGATGCTGTTACCGCAGATAGGCGATTTCCCCGCAGGCACCCACTGTTTTAAAAATTCGAGCGTCGCCAGTTCTGCTTCCCGATCGCCCATCGTGCTCGCTTTCACACGCTCCACCAGCCCGCTGGCGGTATGGGTGCGCACGTTCCAGTCATCCATCAGCGCCAGCTGTTCATCGGACTGATGTACTGCAATGGTCGGCCCTTCTGCCAGAATATTCAGGTTGGCATCGGTCACCAGCGTGGCAATCTCAATAATGCGATCGCGCTCGGGATCCAGACCGGTCATCTCAAGATCGATCCAAATCAGGTTGTTTTCATTGGCACTCATGCTATTTTCCACCCATTCACAGTGACTATATTGATCCACAATTGCGTGTATCATAGATGTTTTGCCCATCAGGGGCGACCAGGAGTCTGTACGATTGAGTAAAAATAAACTCTCCAAAGGCCAGCAGCGCCGCGTGAACGCCAATCACCAGCGTCGTCTTAAAACGTCTAAGGAGAAGCCCGACTACGACGACAATCTGTTTGGCGAGCCTGATGAAGGTATCGTCATCAGCCGCTTTGGTATGCACGCTGATGTGGAATCCGCCGATGGCGACGTTCACCGCTGCAATATTCGCCGTACCATCCGTTCGCTGGTGACCGGCGACCGCGTAGTCTGGCGTCCGGGTAAACCGGCGGCGGAAGGCGTAAATGTCAAAGGGATCGTGGAAGCGGTACATGAGCGCACCTCGGTGTTAACGCGCCCGGATTTCTACGACGGCGTGAAACCCATCGCCGCCAACATCGATCAGATTGTTATTGTCTCCGCCATTTTGCCGGAGCTGTCGCTCAATATCATCGACCGTTACCTGGTAGCCTGCGAAACCTTGCAGATTGAGCCGATTATTGTGCTCAACAAGATTGACCTGTTGGACGACGAAGGCATGGCGTTCGTCAACGAACAGATGGATATCTACCGCAACATCGGTTATCGCGTATTGATGGTTTCCAGCCATACTCAGGATGGGCTGAAACCGCTGGAAGAGGCATTGACCGGACGCATCAGCATTTTTGCCGGGCAATCTGGCGTCGGCAAATCCAGCCTGCTGAATGCGTTGCTGGGGCTGCAAAAAGAGATCCTGACCAACGATGTCTCTGACAACTCAGGTCTGGGCCAGCACACCACGACTGCCGCTCGGTTGTATCACTTCCCGCACGGCGGCGATGTGATTGATTCTCCTGGGGTACGCGAATTCGGACTCTGGCATCTCGAGCCGGAACAAATCACTCACGGTTTTGTCGAATTCCATGACTACTTAGGTCTGTGCAAATACCGCGATTGCAAACACGATACCGATCCGGGCTGCGCTATCCGTGAAGCCGTTGACGAAGGGAAAATCGCGGAAACCCGTTTCGAAAACTATCACCGTATTCTGGAAAGCATGGCGCAGGTAAAAACGCGTAAAAACTTTTCTGATACGGATGACTGACAATTAAGCTAACCGTCGTTAGAATCGTCCCCTTTTTTTCAGGATCCGGCATGTACGCCGGATCAGGAACGACAAAACAATGGCCTGGAGGCTACTTTGTTAAATTCATTTAAACTTTCGCTACAGTACATTCTGCCGAAACTATGGCTTACTCGCCTGGCGGGTTGGGGCGCAAGCAAGCGAGCAGGATGGCTGACAAAACTGGTTATCGATCTGTTCGTTAAATACTACAAAGTCGACATGCAAGAGGCGCAGAAGCCGGATACTGCCAGCTACCGCTCCTTTAACGAATTTTTTGTCCGTCCGCTGCGTGACGAAGTACGCCCAATCAATACCGATCCGAATGTTCTGGTCATGCCTGCCGATGGCGTTATCAGCCAGTTAGGTAAAATCGAAGAAGATAAAATCCTGCAAGCCAAAGGCCACAATTACAGCCTCGAAGCCCTGCTGGCGGGCAACTATCTGCTGGCGGATCTTTTCCGCAATGGTACGTTTGTGACCACTTACCTCTCCCCGCGTGACTATCACCGCGTACACATGCCGTGCAACGGTATTTTGCGTGAGATGATCTACGTGCCGGGCGATCTCTTCTCCGTTAACCATCTCACTGCTCAGAACGTGCCAAATCTGTTTGCCCGTAACGAACGCGTGATCTGCCTGTTCGATACCGAATTTGGCCCGATGGCGCAGATTCTGGTTGGTGCGACGATTGTTGGCAGCATTGAGACTGTCTGGGCGGGTACCATTACACCACCGCGCGAAGGCATCATCAAACGCTGGACCTGGCCTGCCGGGGAAAACGACGGTTCTGTGGCGCTACTGAAAGGCCAGGAAATGGGTCGCTTTAAACTTGGCTCTACCGTTATCAACCTGTTTGCACCGGGTAAAGTGAACCTGGTTGAGCAACTGGAAAGCCTGTCTGTCACGAAAATTGGCCAGCCGCTGGCAGTATCTACCGAAACCTTTGTTACGCCAGACGCTGAACCAGCCCCGCTTCCTGCTGAAGAGATCGAAGCAGAACACGACGCCAGCCCATTGGTTGACGACAAAAAAGACCAGGTCTAATCCATCAAAGGAAACGCTGACGTGCGCCTGATTATCACTTTTCTGATGGCCTGGTGCCTCAGTTGGGGGGCGTACGCCGCGACGGCCCCCGATAGCAAACAAATCACCCAGGAACTGGAGCAGGCAAAAGCGGCGAAACCCGCGCAGCCGGAAGTCGTAGAGGCGCTCCAGTCTGCCTTAAATGCGCTTGAGGAACGAAAAGGTTCCCTTGAGCGCATCAAGCAATACCAAGAAGTCATTGATAATTATCCGAAACTCTCTGCTACTCTGCGCGCACAATTGAACAACATGCGTGACGAGCCGCGCAGCGTGTCGCCGGGAATGTCTACCGACGCGCTGAATCAGGAAATTCTCCAGGTCAGCAGTCAGTTGCTGGATAAGAGCCGTCAGGCCCAGCAAGAGCAGGAACGCGCCCGCGAGATAGCGGATTCATTGAATCAACTGCCGCAACAGCAAACCGATGCCCGTCGTCAGTTAAATGAAATTGAGCGCCGCCTGGGAACACTTACCGGCAATACCCCGCTTAATCAGGCACAAAATTTCGCGTTGCAGTCTGACTCCGCACGTCTGAAAGCCCTCGTTGATGAACTGGAGCTGGCGCAGCTGTCTGCCAATAACCGCCAGGAATTAGCGCGCTTGCGCTCTGAGCTGGCGGAAAAAGAGAGCCAGCAGCTGGATGCGTATTTGCAGGCCTTACGTAATCAGTTGAACAGCCAACGCCAGCTTGAGGCGGAGCGGGCGCTGGAAAGCACCGAGTTGTTGGCTGAAAGTAGTGCCAATTTACCGAAAGATATCGTCGCGCAATTCAAAATTAACCGCGAGCTTTCGGCGGCGCTGAATCAGCAGGCGCAGCGAATGGATCTCGTCGCTTCGCAACAGCGTCAGGCTGCCAGCCAGACATTACAGGTCCGGCAGGCGCTGAATACCCTACGCGAGCAGTCACAATGGCTGGGAGCGTCCAACCTGCTCGGCGAAGCATTGCGAGCGCAGGTGGCACGGCTACCGGAAATGCCGAAACCACAACAACTTGATACCGAAATGGCGCAGTTGCGCGTTCAACGGCTGCACTATGAGGATCTACTCAATAAACAACCGCAACTGCGACAAATCCTTCAGACTGACGGTCAGCCGCTGACCGCCGAGCAAAACCGTATTCTCGAAGCACAACTGCGTACTCAGCGTGAGTTGCTGAACTCATTGTTGCAGGGTGGTGACACGCTACTGCTGGAACTGACCAAGCTGAAAGTCTCCAACGGGCAACTGGAAGATGCGCTGAAAGAGGTGAACGAAGCGACGCACCGCTATCTGTTCTGGACCTCTGACGTGCGCCCGATGACCATCGCCTGGCCGCTGGAAATCGCCCAGGATCTGCGTCGTCTCATTTCGCTGGACACCTTCAGCCAGTTAGGTAAAGCCAGCATCATGATGCTGACCAGCAAAGAGACGATTTTGCCGCTGTTTGGCGCGTTGATTCTGGTCGGTTGCAGTATTTACTCGCGCCGCTATTTCACCCGTTTTCTCGAACGTTCGGCAGCGAAAGTCGGCAAGGTGACTCAGGATCACTTCTGGCTGACATTACGCACCCTTTTCTGGTCGATTCTCGTCGCGTCACCGTTACCGGTGCTGTGGATGACGCTGGGTTACGGCTTGCGCGAGGCGTGGCCTTATCCGCTGGCGGTAGCGATTGGTGATGGCGTAACAGCCACCGTGCCGCTGCTGTGGGTAGTGATGATTTGCGCCACATTTGCCCGCCCGAACGGCTTGTTTATCGCTCATTTTGGCTGGCCGCGCGAACGTGTTTCCCGCGGGATGCGCTACTACCTGATGAGCATCGGGCTTATCGTGCCGCTGATTATGGCGCTGATGATGTTCGATAATCTCGACGACCGCGAGTTTTCCGGTTCGCTGGGACGGCTTTGCTTTATTCTCATATGTGGTGCGCTGGCGGTGGTCACCCTCAGTTTGAAAAAAGCGGGGATCCCGCTGTACCTCAACAAAGAGGGAAGCGGCGATAACATTACCAACCATATGTTATGGAACATGATGATTGGCGCGCCGCTGGTCGCTATTCTGGCAGCGGCAGTCGGTTACCTGGCAACGGCACAGGCGCTGTTAGCAAGGCTTGAAACCTCGGTCGCCATCTGGTTCCTGCTGTTGGTGGTTTACCACGTTATCCGCCGCTGGATGCTAATCCAGCGGCGCAGACTGGCTTTTGACCGGGCGAAACATCGCCGGGCCGAGATGTTAGCGCAGCGCGCGCGTGGCGAAGAGGAAGCGCATCATCACAGTAGCCTGGAAGGGGCGATTGAAGTCGATGAAAGCGAAGTCGATCTCGATGCCATCAGTGCGCAGTCCTTGCGGCTGGTGCGCTCAATCCTGATGTTGATCGCCCTGCTTTCGGTCATTGTGCTGTGGTCAGAAATCCATTCCGCTTTCGGCTTCCTCGAAAATATTTCGCTGTGGGACGTCACCTCCACGGTACAGGGCGTAGAAAGTCTGGAGCCGATCACCCTCGGTGCGGTGCTGATAGCCATTCTGGTGTTCATCATCACCACGCAGCTGGTGCGCAACCTGCCCGCGCTGCTGGAACTGGCGATTTTGCAGCACCTGGATTTAACGCCGGGTACGGGCTACGCCATCACCACCATCACCAAATATCTGCTGATGCTGATTGGCGGGCTGGTCGGCTTCTCGATGATTGGTATTGAGTGGTCGAAATTACAGTGGCTGGTCGCCGCGCTCGGTGTTGGTCTGGGCTTTGGTTTGCAGGAAATTTTCGCCAACTTTATCTCTGGCCTGATTATCCTATTCGAAAAACCGATTCGCATTGGCGATACGGTAACGATCCGCGATCTTACCGGTAGCGTGACGAAAATTAACACCCGCGCCACAACTATCAGCGACTGGGACCGCAAAGAGATTATCGTGCCAAACAAGGCGTTTATTACTGAGCAGTTTATCAACTGGTCGCTCTCTGACTCGGTCACGCGCGTGGTGCTGACGATTCCGGCCCCTGCCGATGCCAACAGTGAAGAAGTGACAGAAATCTTGCTCAACGCTGCGCGCCGCTGCTCGCTGGTGATCGATAACCCGGCGCCGGAAGTCTTCCTGGTGGATCTACAGCAAGGGATCCAGATTTTCGAGCTGCGTATTTACGCCGCAGAAATGGGTCACCGCATGCCGCTGCGCCATGAAATCCATCAACTGATTCTGGCGGGCTTCCACGCCCACGGTATTGATATGCCATTCCCGCCCTTCCAGATGCGTCTGGAAAGCCTGAATGGTAAGCAAACGGGGAGAACGCTGACTTCTGCGGGTAAAGGTCGTCAGGTGGGAAGTTTGTAAGGTCTTTGTGGCCGGATAGTCTCATCCGGCTCACCAACAAAACAGATAGCGCAGGAAAAACTGCCACAGCCAGTAGCCGAAGATCGCAAGTGCGGTGACGTACATAAACCAGCCGCCTTTTTTTCGCCGCAGCGCGAACCAGAGAAAAGGGAAAAAGAGCGGCAACGTCAATATCACACCGACATCGCGAGTATCGTCATTTTCCAGATACTCCAGCACATCGCAGATGTTTTTAACCCCGCCTTCATCAATCATCCACTCTTTGTCCAGCGTGGAAGTGATGAGTATCCAGGGGATCGCCACAACAAACCAGATGCAGCACAAGACAAACATGCGCGCACTCATGAGGTAACCCGTAGTTTAATTTCGCTATAGCGCATACGAAATCCCACTCATTCCCTGTCATTGCGCCCTATCGTCAGGCCGACGATAGGGCATCTGATTACTCAGCCGCCCACTGCGGATTTTTTGCCACTCTGCTGCAATAGTTCTGGTAAATCGCCATCGCTAACAGCGAGAAGAAGACAGGGCCGCCAACCATCCACAATGTGCTATCCCAGTCTCCGGCTTCAACCACTGGCTGGATGATGGTGAAAACGTTCGCAAACGTCACCACCAGTACCACCACCACTGTCGCGATCGTTGCTGACATGTGTGTTTTGAAAATCACAAATGGTCTGTCGAGATCCTGACGAGCTTTAAAGAATGGGAAAGCCAGCGCGAGGAACAGATAGGGAAGCGTCATGGAAACGTTCGCCATCAGCGTCAGCTTGTTAAAGAACGCTGATGCAGTACCACCGCCAAACGAAACCAGCAGGATGAAGACAGTAACCAGCCCACACTGCATCCACATGGCGATAGACGGCATGCCCATGGCGTTCAGGCGCGTCATCGGTTCCGGCCATAACGCTTTCGGCGTACCCTGGATGATCGCTTTCAGCGGTGAATAGCAAAGCGTAAAGAACGCACCGGTATAGGCGAGGAACATCGAAAGCCCGGTAATACGCGCAAACCATACGCCCAGCGACAATGACGCTTCAGGTGACAAATGCAGCACGTTACCCAGCGTCATCCCCAGACTTTTCATCAACACATAGGTGATATTGCCGAGGTTAACGGAACCATTACTTAATACCTGCTGCCAGTTAGTGCTGACGCCCCATAAAAATATCGCCAGCGAATAACCGATTGAAATAACAATAGCGGCAAAAACAATACCTTTGGCAAAGTTCTTTTCTGGGTTTTCTGTTTTATCTACCAGACCACCAACCGCTTCAATTCCGCCGTAAGCAAAAATGGCAAATACCACAAACGATAACATCGCCAGACCGGATTGATATCCTGGATTCGGCGATACCACGAAATTAATATCCTGTGCAAAATGGCCACCATTTAATAACAAAATGGCAATGCTCACTAACAGTAATACTAAATTAAGACACATTACTGCAATACCACCTACTGCAGTAATACGAGCAATTTTATTAATCCCTTTTGAGGCAACCACGGTAACCAGGATCATCCATGCCACTGCCAGCAGACCCACCACCTGCGTTGGCTCCAGGCCAGCAATGCGCCAGTGCTGAGTCATGTCGGTACCGTAGAGGAACGTAGAAAATGGTACCCAGACTTTAGCTGAGGTACTCACCATCCAGATGATATAAGAGGAAAACCACATAAATGTGCCGATAAAGGCGAAACGTGGTCCGACACTATTATTCATCCAGGAATAGATGCCGCCTTCTTCTTTGCGATAGGCCGCGCCCATTTCTGCCATCATTAAGGCAAATGGTATAAAAAATAATAATGCAGAAAATATATAAAAGGGAATCGCACTATACCCCATTAAATAATAAGCTGCCGGACTATTGGCAAACCCAAATACTGAGGTAAAGATCATCAATATGAGTCCTATCAGACTCATCTTTTTTATCGTGTGAGGCATGAAATTATCCTTCGTTTTAGCACATGTATAAAACGCGCGCACTGAACTGCACTACCCCTCGATTGACGGGCCGCAATAAAAAAACATACAGAATTGATACCTGGATGATAGCAAATATCCGGTCTTAAATTGTGGCCTTTAGCAGAAAAATGAAAACATCTGCTACAGAATGGCGTTACAGCGCCATTCTGTGTGGTTAATTAGATGATTTTTCAGAATTATGCCCGGTCAACGCTAAAGGCAATCACTTCCGCAAGCGTCTCCGCGCCCAACGCCAGCATCACCAGACGATCAACGCCCAGAGCTACGCCGGAGCAGTCAGGCATACCGACTTTCAGAGCTTCGATGAGGTTTTGGTCGATTGGATGCTGCGGTAAACCACGCGCCGCACGCTTACGGTTATCCTGCTCAAAGCGTTGTTGCTGTTCACGGGCGTCCGTTAATTCATGGAAACCATTCGCCAGCTCAATACCTTTGTAGTAGACCTCGAAGCGCTCTGCGACCCGATGATCTTCGGTACTGATTTGCGCCAGTGATGCCTGACTGGCAGGGAAATGATAAACAAAGGTCGGTTTTTCTTTACCAATGTTCGGTTCCACACCAAAGGTAAACAGCAACTGCAACAACGTATCGCGGTCTTCTTCGGTATCAGCAACGTTGCTCAGATCCAGTTTCGCCGCCACTTCCCGCAGCTGCGTTTTATCAGCTGAGAGCGGATCAATTTCCAGATAACGTAAGAAGGCTTGCTGATAAGAAAGGCTTTCTGCAGCCGGGCAATCCAGTACTTGCTGCAGAAGATCGTCAACTTCGTTCATCAACCGGTACATATCATAATGCGGCCGATACCACTCCAGCATCGTGAACTCAGGGTTGTGATAACGCCCCATCTCTTCATTACGGAAGCTGCGGCACAGCTGGAATACTGGGCCACAACCGGCAACCAGCAGGCGTTTCATGTGATATTCAGGGCTGGTCATTAACCAGAGATTCATCCCCTGGGAGTGTCCGGGGCCAACGAAACGTGTCTCAAACGGGACCAAATGAATATCGGTTACCGTCGCCTGGCTCATACAAGGCGTCTCCACCTCCAGCACTCCACGATCGGCAAAGAAACGACGGATCTCCGCCATAATCGCCGCGCGTTTTAATAAGTTAGGAATGGATGCGCTCGGCTGCCAGGATGCCGTTTCGCTCATAGTGAAATCTCCAGTTTTTAACAAGGGCACGAAGTCTACTCGCAACGCGACGGCGAGACAAATTTTACGCAGGAATCATTCAGCAAGAGGGGGTGACTAAAAAAACCACAATCTGATGGTTTAGTAATTAAATTAATCATCTTCAGTGATAATTTAGCCCGCTTGCGCACTAAAAAAATCGATCTCGTCAAATTTCAGACTTATCCATCAGACTATACTGTTGTACCTATAAAGGAGCAGTGGAATAGCGTTCGCAGACCGTAACTTTCAGGCACTTACCCTGAAGTACGTGGATGTGGGATAAAAACAATCTGGAGGAATGTCGTGCAAACCTTTCAAGCCGATCTTGCCATTGTAGGTGCCGGTGGCGCGGGATTACGTGCTGCAATTGCTGCCGCGCAGGCAAATCCGAATGCAAAAATCGCACTAATCTCAAAAGTGTACCCAATGCGCAGCCATACCGTTGCTGCAGAAGGGGGCTCCGCCGCTGTCGCGCAGGATCATGACAGCTTCGATTATCACTTTAACGATACAGTAGCGGGTGGCGACTGGTTATGTGAGCAGGATGTTGTGGATTATTTCGTCCACCACTGCCCAACCGAAATGACCCAACTGGAACTGTGGGGATGCCCATGGAGCCGTCGCCCGGATGGTAGCGTGAACGTACGTCGCTTCGGCGGCATGAAAATCGAGCGTACCTGGTTCGCCGCCGATAAGACCGGCTTCCATATGCTGCATACGCTGTTCCAGACCTCTCTGCAATTCCCGCAGATCCAGCGTTTTGACGAACATTTCGTGCTGGATATTCTGGTTGATGATGGTCATGTTCGCGGCCTGGTAGCAATGAACATGATGGAAGGCACGCTGGTTCAGATCCGTGCTAACGCAGTGGTGATGGCAACTGGTGGCGCTGGCCGTGTTTATCGTTACAACACCAACGGCGGCATCGTTACTGGCGACGGTATGGGTATGGCGCTGAGCCACGGTGTTCCGCTGCGTGACATGGAATTCGTTCAGTATCACCCAACCGGTCTGCCAGGTTCCGGTATCCTGATGACCGAAGGTTGCCGTGGCGAAGGCGGTATTCTGGTCAACAAAAATGGCTACCGTTATCTGCAAGACTACGGCATGGGTCCAGAAACTCCGCTGGGCGAGCCGAAAAACAAATACATGGAACTGGGTCCACGCGACAAAGTTTCTCAGGCCTTCTGGCACGAATGGCGTAAAGGCAACACCATTTCCACGCCGCGTGGCGATGTGGTTTACCTTGACCTGCGTCATCTGGGCGAGAAAAAACTGCACGAACGTCTGCCGTTCATCTGTGAACTGGCGAAAGCTTATGTTGGCGTCGATCCGGTTAAAGAGCCGATTCCGGTACGTCCGACCGCACACTACACCATGGGTGGTATCGAAACCGATCAGAACTGCGAAACCCGCATTAAGGGCCTGTTCGCCGTGGGCGAATGTTCCTCTGTAGGTCTGCACGGCGCAAACCGTCTGGGCTCCAACTCCCTGGCGGAACTGGTGGTCTTTGGTCGTCTGGCTGGTGAGCAAGCAATGGAGCGCGCATCTACTGCCGGTAATGGCAACGATGCAGCGATCAATGCCCAGGTTGCTGGCGTTGAACAGCGTCTGAAAGATCTGGTTAACCAGGACGGCGGCGAAAACTGGGCGAAGATCCGCGACGAAATGGGCCTGGCCATGGAAGAAGGCTGCGGTATCTACCGTACGCCGGAACTGATGCAGAAAACCATCGACAAGCTGGCGGAACTGCAGGAACGCTTCAAGCGCGTTCGCATCACCGACACTTCCAGCGTGTTCAACACCGACCTGCTTTACACCATTGAGTTGGGCCACGGTCTGAACGTTGCCGAATGTATGGCGCACTCCGCAATGGCACGTAAAGAGTCCCGCGGCGCGCACCAGCGTCTGGACGAAGGTTGCACTGAACGTGACGACATCAACTTCCTCAAACACACCCTCGCCTTCCGCGATGCTGATGGCACTACTCGCCTGGAGTACAGCGACGTGAAAATTACTAAGCTGCCGCCGGCCAAACGCATGTACGGTGGCGAAGCGGATGCAGCCGATAAGGCGGAAGCAGCCAATAAGAAGGAGAAGGCGAATGGCTGAGATGAAAAACCTGAAAATTGAGGTGGTGCGTTATAACCCGGAAGTCGATACCGCACCACATAGCGCATTCTATGAAGTGCCTTATGATGAAACCACCTCATTGCTGGATGCGCTGGGCTATATCAAAGACAACCTTGCGCCGGACCTGAGCTACCGCTGGTCCTGCCGTATGGCGATTTGTGGCTCCTGCGGCATGATGGTTAACAACGTGCCGAAACTGGCATGTAAAACCTTCCTGCGTGACTACACCAACGGCATGAAGGTTGAAGCGTTAGCTAACTTCCCGATTGAACGCGATCTGGTGGTCGATATGACCCACTTCATCGAAAGTCTGGAAGCGATCAAACCGTACATCATCGGCAACTCCCGCACCGCGGATCAGGGTACTAACATCCAGACCCCGGCGCAGATGGCGAAGTATCACCAGTTCTCCGGTTGCATCAACTGTGGTCTGTGCTATGCCGCATGCCCGCAGTTCGGCCTGAACCCAGAGTTCATCGGTCCGGCTGCCATTACGCTGGCACATCGTTATAACGAAGATAGCCGCGACCACGGTAAGAAGGAGCGTATGGCGCAGTTAAACAGCCAGAACGGCGTATGGAGCTGTACTTTCGTGGGCTACTGCTCCGAAGTCTGCCCGAAACACGTCGATCCGGCTGCGGCCATTCAGCAGGGCAAAGTAGAAAGTTCAAAAGACTTTCTTATCGCGACCCTGAAACCACGCTAAGGAGTGCAACATGACGACTAAACGTAAACCGTATGTACGGCCAATGACGTCCACCTGGTGGAAAAAATTGCCGTTTTATCGCTTTTACATGCTGCGCGAAGGCACAGCGGTTCCGGCTGTGTGGTTCAGCATTGAACTGATTTTCGGGCTGTTTGCCCTGAAAAATGGCCCGGAAACCTGGGCGGGATTCGTCGACTTTTTACAAAACCCGGTTATCGTGATCATTAACCTGATTACTCTGGCGGCAGCCCTGCTGCACACCAAAACCTGGTTTGAACTGGCACCGAAAGCGGCCAATATCATTGTAAAAGACGAAAAAATGGGACCAGAGCCAATTATCAAAAGTCTCTGGGCGGTAACCGTGGTTGCCACCATCGTAATCCTGTTTGTTGCCCTGTACTGGTAAGGAGCCTGAGATGATTAATCCAAATCCAAAGCGTTCTGACGAACCGGTATTCTGGGGCCTCTTCGGGGCCGGTGGTATGTGGAGTGCGATCATTGCGCCGGTAGTGATCCTGCTGGTTGGCATTCTGTTGCCGCTGGGTCTGTTCCCGGGTGACGCACTGAGCTACGAACGCGTTCTGGCGTTCGCGCAAAGCTTCATTGGTCGCGTATTCCTGTTCCTGATGATCGTCCTGCCGCTGTGGTGTGGTTTACACCGTATGCACCACGCGATGCACGATCTGAAAATTCACGTGCCTGCGGGCAAATGGGTTTTCTACGGTCTGGCTGCTATCCTGACAGTTGTCACGCTGATTGGTATCGTTACAATCTAACGTATCGCCAATGTAAATCCGGCCCGCCTATGGCGGGCCGTTTTGTATGGAAACCAGACCTTATGCTCAAAACGACGCTTTGCGCCTTACTGATTACCGTCTCTTGCTCCACTCTTGCCGCGCCCCATAGCGAACAACAAATCAACGATATTGTGCATCACACAATTACCCCACTTGTTGAGCAACAAAACATCCCCGGCATGGCCGTTGCAGTGATTTATCAGGGTAAGCCTTATTACTTTACCTGGGGCTACGCGGATGTGGCAAAAAAGCGGCCCGTCACGCAGCAAACGTTGTTTGAGTTAGGCTCGGTCAGTAAAACATTTACGGGCGTGCTTGGTGGCGATGCTATTGCTCGAGGGGAAATCAATCTAAACGATCCCGTCACAAAATACTGGCCTGAACTTACCGCTAAACAGTGGAATGGGATCACACTATTACATCTCGCAACCTACACCGCTGGCGGCCTGCCGTTACAGGTGCCGGATGAGGTGAAATCCTCAAGCGACTTGTTGCGCTTCTATCAAAACTGGCAGCCTGAATGGGCGCCAGGAACACAACGTCTGTATGCAAACTCCAGTATCGGTTTGTTCGGCGCACTGGCTGTGAAGCCATCCGGTTTGAGTTTTGAGCAGGCGATGCAAACTCGTGTTTTCCAGCCACTCAAACTCACCCATACGTGGATTAATGTGCCATCAGCGGAAGAAAAGAATTACGCCTGGGGATATCGCGAAGGCAAGGCAGTGCATGTTTCGTCAGGGGCGCTGGATGCTGAGGCTTACGGTGTAAAATCGACGATTGAAGATATGGCCCGCTGGGTACGAAGCAATATGAATCCCCGTGATATCAACGACAAAACACTTCAGCAAGGGATACAACTGGCGCAATCTCGCTACTGGCAAACCGGCGATATGTATCAGGGCCTGGGCTGGGAAATGCTGGACTGGCCGGTAAATCCTGACAGCATCATCAATGGCAGCGACAGTAAAATTGCGCTGGCGACAAGCCCAGTAAAAGCGATTACGCCCCCTGCTCCTGCTGTGCGGTCATCATGGGTGCATAAAACAGGTGCGACCGGCGGATTTGGTAGCTATGTCTCGTTTATCCCAGAAAAAGAGCTGGGTATTGTGATGCTGGCTAACAAAAATTATCCCAATCCAGCGAGAGTTACCGCCGCCTGGCAGATTCTCAACGCTCTGCAGTAAAATTTCATCGGGTCCGAATTTTCGGACCTTTTCTTCGCATTTCCTTGCTGTCATCTACACTTAGAAAAAACCAGTAAGGAAACATTTATGCGCCTGCTCCCTCTCGTTGCCGCAGCGACGGCTGCATTTCTGGTGGTTGCCTGTAGTTCTCCCACACCACCGCGTGGCGTGACCGTGGTAAATAATTTCGATACCAAACGCTATCTGGGTACATGGTATGAGATTGCCCGTTTTGATCACCGCTTTGAACGCGGGCTGGAGAAAGTGACCGCGACGTATAGCCTGCGGGATGACGGCGGCCTGAATGTCATTAATAAAGGCTATAACCCAGACAGAGAGATGTGGCAGCAGAGTGAAGGAAAAGCCTACTTTACTGGAGATCCGCGTCGCGCAGCCCTGAAAGTGTCGTTCTTTGGGCCATTCTACGGCGGTTATAATGTCATCGCGCTCGACCGGGAGTACCGCCACGCGCTGGTTTGCGGCCCGGACCGCGACTACCTGTGGATACTCTCTCGCACGCCAACCATTTCTGACGAAGTTAAACAGGAGATGCTGGCAGTCGCAACCCGGGAAGGGTTTGATGTTAGTAAGTTTATTTGGGTACAACAGCCCGGTAGTTAGTGAGTGCTGAGCTTCAGACCAATAATTCCCACCACAATTAACGCCAGACTCGCCAGGCGCATCGGGTTAGCGGACTCGCCGAGCAGCACAATGCCGGTGATAGCCGCACCGACTGCGCCAATCCCCGTCCAGACAGCATAAGCCGTTCCTACAGGTAATGACTTCATCGCCCAGGCGAGCAGCGCCATACTGACAATCATCGCCGTCACGGTAATAACACTTGGCGTCAAACGACTAAAGCCGTGGGTATATTTCAGGCCAACAGCCCAGACGACTTCCAGCAACCCAGCAATAAATAAGATAATCCAGGACATATAAAACTCCGGAGAAATGGGGCCGTCCCCGGTGAAAAGAAGCGTTTGCAGGTCGTCCTGCAAAGCTGATGGTTGAACGGATATTTTGCCTGGTGGCAGGGGAATTTCAACTATTACCTTAGTGACTATCGCTGAAAAAATAAACGGTACGACAAACTTGTCGTACCGTTACAGATTGTTGACAAAGTGTCAGTTGTTTATGCCAGATGCGGCGTTAATGCCTTACCCAGCCTACAAAATTGTGCAAATTCAATATATTGCATGGGCTATGTAGGTCTGATAAGCGTAGCGCATCAGGCAATTTTGCCTTTGTCATCAGTATCAACGGCACGACAAAACTGCCGTACCGTTATTGCTTATTGCTGCGCTTTCGTTGCTGCGCCAGAAATCGCGTTACCGCCGTCGGAGATATCTTCACCAACGCCACGCGTGGTGTTGCAGGCAGTCAATACTGTTGAAAGCACCAGAACAGAAAAGATCGCTGCAATTGTCTTCTTCACCATAACGTCTTCCTTTTAGGTAATGTTATTTGTGTTTGCCTATAGCAAATTAATAATAGACAACACCACCGAAAATGACGGAAATCTGATGATTTTTAGGAAGAGAAGAAAAATTAGCTGGCTGCGCGAGAGATGGAATTACCGAGATGTTTAATGTCTTCACCAAAACCGCGAGCGGTGTTACAGCCCGTGAGCAGCGCACTGGCAAGCAAAACAAGAAGGATAAGGCGTTTCATCATCTCTGACCTGAGAAAGTGATGGTGCAGCCCACAGGCCGCACCACAACCGCATTACTTCACGCGAGATACGTATTCACCAGAGCGGGTATCCACTTTGATGACTTCGCCGATCTGTACGAACAGCGGAACTTTAACCACAGCGCCAGTAGACAGGGTAGCCGGTTTGCCGCCAGTACCTGCGGTATCACCTTTCAGACCCGGATCGGTATCAACGATTTCCAGTTCAACGAAGTTCGGCGGAGTAACGGAGATCGGCTGACCATTCCACAGAGTTACGATGCACTCTGCCTGATCCAGCAGCCATTTAGCGTTGTCGCCAATTGCTTTTGCATCTGCAGACAGCTGTTCGAAAGTTTCGTTGTTCATGAAGTGCCAGAACTCACCGTCGTTGTACAGGTAAGTCAGGTTCATATCGACAACATCAGCGCCTTCAGCGGAATCGGTAGATTTGAAGGTTTTTTCTACTCGAGTGCCAGTCAGCAGACGGCGCAGTTTAACGCGAGCGAATGCCTGACCTTTACCCGGTTTCACGAATTCACTGGCTTCAACCGCGTAAGGTTCGCCATCTAACATGATTTTAAGACCAGCACGAAAATCGTTGCTATAGTACGTTGCCATAAGGCCCTCTGAAATTTATTAATTGGTAGCTAAGCCACAAAATGGCGCATATTGTAACCCTAAATACCCCATCCAGAGAAGATTGGTTAGCGCAACTTGCCGATGTTGTGACCGATCCTGATGAACTTCTGCGTCTTTTGAATATAGACGCGGACGAAAAACTGTTGGCCGGACGCAGCGCCAAAAAGCTGTTTGCCCTGCGCGTGCCCCGCTCATTTATCGATCGCATGGAGAAAGGCAATCCAAACGATCCACTTTTGCGTCAGGTACTTACCTCGCAAGATGAGTTTGTCGTCGCGCCCGGATTCTCCACCGACCCGCTGGAAGAACAGCACAGCGTAGTGCCTGGTTTGTTGCATAAATACCACAACCGGGCGCTATTGCTGGTCAAAGGCGGCTGCGCGGTAAATTGCCGCTATTGCTTCCGTCGCCACTTCCCGTATGCCGAAAATCAGGGCAACAAGCGAAACTGGAAGACGGCACTTGAGTATGTTGCTGCGCATCCGGAACTGGACGAGATTATTTTCTCCGGCGGCGATCCGCTGATGGCGAAAGATCACGAACTGGACTGGTTATTAACGCAACTGGAAGCCATCCCACATATCAAACGTCTGCGGATTCACAGCCGTCTGCCGATTGTGATCCCGGCACGCATCACCGAGGCGCTGGTTGAACGCTTTGCCCGTTCTACGCTGCAAATCTTGCTGGTGAATCACATCAACCATGCCAATGAGGTAGATGAAACGTTTCGTCAGGCGATGGCTAAATTGCGCCGTGTCGGCGTCACCCTGCTTAACCAAAGCGTTCTGTTACGTGGCGTGAACGATAACGCGCAAACGCTGGCAAATCTGAGTAATGCACTGTTTGACGCCGGTGTGATGCCCTATTACCTGCATGTGCTCGATAAAGTGCAGGGCGCGGCGCATTTCATGGTGAGCGATGATGAAGCGCGGCAGATTATGCGTGAGTTGCTGACGTTAGTATCGGGATATCTGGTGCCAAAACTGGCGCGCGAGATTGGTGGCGAACCCAGCAAAACGCCGCTGGATCTCCAGCTACGCCAGCAGTAACTGATTAAACAGGGAAGTTAAACATTAAAATTGCCTGATGCGCTACGCTTATCAGGCCTACATCGTGCATTGAAATTGAATGAATTTTCAATGAACTATAGGCCGGATAAGGCGTTTACGCCGCATCCGGCAAGAGCAACAAACGCAGTACAGCGACCTGTCATTTTACAGGGAAGTTTAATCTTTGCCCGTTGCATAACCTTTAATTATTCATATACATTGCTATTTTTACTCTTTATATAGCCAACACCAATAATTAACCTTTCTTTTCTGTTTATATAGAGTGAGCACGGCTATTTATGTTATTTTAACAACTATTACTACCAAGCCCATTTATCTGGCTTATAAATTAAAATTAATTATTTAATTGAGAAATGGTTAGGGAGAACCTACATGGCCATAAGCATCAAGGGTGTTAATACCGGTGTTATTCGCAAGAGTAATAATTTCATTGCACTGGCGCTGAAAATTAAAGAGCCTCGCAATAAAGAATCGTTGTTCTTCATGTCTGTGATGGAACTGCGCGACCTTCTGATTGCGCTGGAAAGTCGTCTGCATCAAAAGCATAAACTGGATGCTGATGCACGCCTTCTGTATGAGCAAGCTCGCGATAAAGTCATTAAGAAAATGGCAGAAAATATCCCGGAAATTCTGGTTGATGAGCTTAAAAATGCCGATATTAATCGCCGGGTTAACGCACTGGAACTTACCGATAATCAGGGCGAAAATCTTAATTTCGCATTAACGCTACATGATGGCAGCAAATGCGAATTAGTGGTCAATGAGTTGCAGATTGAAATGCTGGCGCGAGCAATCATTCATGCAATTAATAATGCAGAAATGCGTGAACTGGCGTTACGTATTACATCGTTGTTAGATTTCCTGCCGTTATATGACGTCGACTGCCAGGACAATGGCAATCTGGAATACGACACCTATTCCCAACCAGAATGGAAACATAATCTGTTTAGTCATTATCTGGCCGTACTTTATCGCTTTAAAGATGAAGGTGGCAAAGAGCAATTTAGCGGAGCAGTAGTAAAAACGCGTGAAGCAACAGCGGGTAAAGAAGTGGAGGCTATCACTCGCCGGATGCTTGATTTCAGTCCTCGACTGAAAAAACTCGCGGGTGTGCCGTGTCAGGTCTACGTTCGGACTATGGCAGCCAATAACGCCCAACCACTGACCCAGGATCAATGCCTACGCGCACTGCATCACCTACGCGTTCAATCCATCAGCAAAACTGCACCACAGGCGAAATAATCCCATCTTTGCTAATGCGAGGCTGGAGCCATCCAGCCTGAAATGACCGATAACGTGATCGTTGATCATGCCGGATGCGGCGTAAACGCCTTATCCGGCCTACAAATTCTCGAGCATTCAATCAGTTGCAATGCCTGATGTGGGCCTGATAAGCGAAGCGCATCTGGCAATTATACGTTTGTCACCCAGCCTCAGGATCCCATCAGTTCGGGCACTTATATACCTGACCGATAATCTGGCTGTCAGTCGGGACAAAGCTGGACAGCATGCCCTGCGACGGGCTGCTGATACCATAAATCACGTTACCGCCCATTGCTGCCGCCTGGTTGCGCAGATCGTTTGCCGCACCACGCATAGAACCGCCCTCTTCACCGTGTTGCCCGGAAAGCCAGTTACTTTGCTTACCGGTAGCAGTACCAATCAGCTGGCACTCTGCACCTGGTTGCTCGTCCACGATGCGAACGCTCTGTCCGGCAGCGCTCAATTCGTTGCTGGAGCTACAACCCGCCATCAGTAGCGCGGCACCGACAATCCCTGCTAAGTATTTTACGTGCATGTTATTCCCCATAATCAATGAGCTGGACGCAACTCGCGTCGTCCGTGTCTGAATCTTATACTAGAAAGATGACCAAAAGAAAAACCCCCAGACATTTCTGCCCGGGGGTTTCTTTATTTCTGCGAGGTGCAGGGCAATTACATCATGCCGCCCATGCCACCCATGCCGCCCATACCGCCAGCAGCGCCTAAGTCAGCTGCATCGTTTTTCGGCAGGTCGGTAACCATGCACTCAGTGGTGATCATCAGGCCAGCCACAGAAGCTGCGTACTGCAGAGCAGAACGAGTTACTTTGGTTGGATCCAGGATACCCATGTCGATCATGTTGCCGTATTCTTCGGTTGCTGCGTTGTAGCCGTAGTTGCCGTCGCCAGCTTTAACGGTGTTAGCAACAACAGACGGTTCTTCACCGCAGTTCAGTACGATCTGACGCAGCGGAGCTTCCATTGCACGCAGTGCAACTTTGATACCCACGTTCTGCTCTTCGTTCTGACCACGCAGGTCAGCCAGTTTAGACGCTACGCGGATCAGCGCAACACCACCACCAGCAACCACGCCTTCTTCTACCGCAGCACGGGTCGCGTGCAGGGCGTCTTCAACGCGTGCTTTTTTCTCTTTCATTTCAACTTCGGTAGCAGCACCAACTTTGATAACTGCAACGCCGCCTGCCAGTTTCGCTACGCGCTCCTGCAGTTTTTCACGGTCGTAGTCAGAAGTTGCTTCTTCAATCTGCTGACGGATCTGAGCAACACGGCCCTGAATCGCAGCTTCTTCACCCACGCCATCGATGATGGTGGTGGTGTCTTTGTTGATCACAACACGTTTAGCCTGGCCCAGGTCTTCCAGGGTTGCTTTTTCCAGCTCCATACCAATCTCTTCAGAGATTACGGTACCGCCAGTCAGGGTTGCGATATCCTGCAGCATAGCTTTACGGCGATCGCCGAAGCCCGGAGCTTTAACCGCAGCGACTTTCACAATGCCACGCATGGTGTTAACAACCAGAGTTGCCAGCGCTTCGCCTTCAACATCTTCAGCGATGATCAGCAGCGGTTTGCCTGCTTTTGCAACGGCTTCCAGAACCGGCAGCATTTCGCGGATGTTGGAGATTTTCTTGTCAGCCAGCAGGATGAACGGGCTTTCCAGTTCTACTGCGCCAGTTTCCGGCTTGTTGATGAAGTAAGGAGACAGGTAGCCACGGTCGAACTGCATACCTTCAACCACGTCCAGTTCGTCCTGAAGACCAGTGCCGTCTTCAACGGTGATAACACCTTCTTTACCGACTTTGTCCATCGCTTCAGCGATCAGTTTACCTACGGTTTCGTCGGAGTTAGCGGAGATAGTACCAACCTGAGCAATCGCTTTAGAGTCGGAGCACGGTACGGACAGCGCTTTCAGTTCTTCAACTGCAGCAGTAACGGCTTTGTCGATACCACGTTTCAGGTCCATCGGGTTCATGCCCGCAGCAACAGCTTTCAGACCTTCAGTGATGATAGCCTGAGCCAGTACGGTTGCGGTGGTGGTACCGTCGCCTGCAGTGTCGTTCGCTTTAGAGGCAACTTCTTTCACCATCTGCGCCCCCATGTTTTCGAACTTGTCTTCCAGTTCGATTTCACGAGCAACGGAAACACCATCTTTGGTGATGGTCGGTGCACCGAAAGATTTATCCAGAACTACGTTACGGCCTTTCGGACCGAGGGTAACTTTCACTGCATCTGCCAGTACGTTTACGCCGCGCAGCATTTTCACACGAGCGTCGTTACCGAATTTTACGTCTTTAGCTGCCATTATCTTTATTCCTTAAATTCGTATGTTCAGTGTCGTGCGCGGATTACGCTTCAACAATTGCCAGAATGTCGCTTTCGGACATGATCAACACTTCTTCATTGTCGATCTTCTCAGACTTCACACCGTAGCCATCATTGAAAATTACGATGTCGCCAACTTTCACATCCAGCGGCTTCACTTCGCCATTTTCAAGGATACGGCCATTGCCAACAGCCAGCACTTCGCCACGGGTAGATTTAGCCGCTGCAGAGCCGGTCAGAACGATGCCGCCAGCAGATTTAGTTTCAACTTCTTTACGCTTGACGATCACGCGATCATGCAATGGACGAATATTCATTGATAACTCTCCTTTGAGAAAGTCCGTATCTGTTATGGGTGACGCCGGACCTTACGTGGTTTCCCGGCTGGTGACCAGTGAAATGGGGATGGGCTTCTCCCCCTTCAAGGGGGCAAATGAAAAAAAATTCTGATCAGTACAAAATCGGGTAAAAATCCTGATTCACATCACATTTCATCGCAATTTCTCCATCGCCGCCATACGCGAATCTGATTGTGCTACCATCGAAATCCTGCGCAGCTGCCCAAAATTTGGGCACAATTGGACATTAACCCATGAGTGGACTCAAACAAGAACTGGGATTAGCCCAGGGGATCGGCCTGTTATCAACCTCATTATTAGGCACGGGCGTGTTTGCCGTTCCCGCATTAGCCGCCCTGCTAGCGGGCAATACCAGCCTGTGGGCCTGGCCCGTTTTGATTATCTTGGTGTTCCCGATTGCAATCGTCTTTGCGCTGCTGGGACGCCACTATCCCAGCGCGGGCGGCGTCGCGCACTTCGTTGGTATGGCGTTTGGCTCGCGGCTTGAGCGAGTCACTGGCTGGCTATTTTTATCGGTCATTCCCGTGGGCCTGCCCGCTGCACTACAAATTGCCGCCGGCTTTGGCCAGGCAATGTTTGGCTGGCATAGTTGGCAACTGTTGTTGGCAGAACTTGGTACGCTGGCACTGGTGTGGTACATCGGTACTCGCGGTGCCAGTTCCAGTGCTAATCTACAAACGGTTATTGCCGGGCTTATCGTCGCGCTGATTGTCGCTATCTGGTGGGCGGGCGATATCAAACCTGCGAATATCCACTTCCCTGCGCCTGGTGATATCGAACTTTCCGGGTTGTTTGCTGCGTTATCGGTGATGTTCTGGTGCTTTGTCGGTCTGGAGGCATTTGCCCATCTCGCCTCGGAATTTAAAAATCCAGAGCGTGATTTTCCCCGCGCTCTGATGATTGGTCTGTTGCTGGCAGGATTAGTCTATTGGGGCTGTACGGTGGTGGTATTACACTTCGACGCCTATGGTGAAAAAATGGCGGCGGCAGCATCGCTTCCAAAAATTGTGGTGCAGCTGTTCGGTGTAGGAGCATTGTGGATTGCCTGCGTAATTGGCTATCTGGCCTGCTTTGCCAGTCTCAACATTTATATACAGAGCTTCGCCCGATTAGTCTGGTCGCAGGCGCAACACAATCCTGACCACTACCTGGCACGCCTCTCTTCTCGCCATATCCCGACTAATGCCCTTAATGCCGTGCTCGGCTGTTGCGTGGTGAGCACGTTGGCGATCCATATGTTAGAGATCAATCTGGACGCACTTATCATCTATGCCAATGGCATCTTTATTATGATTTACCTGTTATGCATGCTGGCAGGCTGTAAATTATTGCAAGGACGTTATCGACTACTGGCGGTAATTGGCGGGCTGTTATGTGTTATGTTACTGGCGATGGTCGGCTGGAAAAGTTTATATGCCCTGATCATGCTGACGGGGTTATGGCTATTTCTGCCAAAACGAAAAACGCCGGAAAATGGCATAACCACATAATCCGGCGTTTCGTCATTAATCCTGGCGATCGTCTTTATGATCAAGGCGGTCGCGGTCATCATCCTTACGCTGATACTCACCATCAAAAGTATTACCGCCACCGGTTCCGGCACTAAATCCGCCGCCCGGCATACGGGAAAAGCGCAAATGCGGCATCAACTTCACTGTCAGATGCTTTTGCACTGGCGGTAATAAAAGAAGAAGACCGAGGAAATCGGTGAAAAAGCCCGGTAATAAAAGCAGCAAACCGGCAATGATCAACGAAACACTTTTAATCATTTCCGCCGCTGGGTTTTCTCCCGTCGCCATTTTTTGTTGCATCAGCACAAAATTCTTAAAGCCCTGATTACGTACCAGTGACATACCAATAATTGAGGTGAATATAACCAGCACGAGGGTCAGCAATACCCCAAGGACATGAGCAACCTGAATAAAGATTGAAATCTCAATATAGACATAAAGGAAAACGGCAATAAAAGGTAACCAGCGCAAAGGTTTCTCCTGTAATAGCAACCAGTTAAATCAGGTCGCCTGAATGGGTTGCGAATCGCGTTCAGCTTATATTGTGGTCATTAGCAAAATTTCAAGATGTTTGCGCAACTATTTTTGGTAGTAATCCCAAAGCGGTGATCTATTTCACAAATTAATAATTAAGGGGTAAAAACCAACACTTAAAGTGATCCAGATTACGGTAGAAATCCTCAAGCAGCATATGATCCCGGGTATTCGACTGATGCAGGGGATAATCGTCGGTCGAAAAACATTCGAAACCACATATATTCTGTGTGTTTAAAGCAAATCATTGGCAGCTTGAAAAAGAAGGTTCACATGTCAAACAACATTCGTATCGAAGAAGATCTGTTGGGTACCAGGGAAGTTCCAGCTGATGCCTACTATGGTGTTCACACTCTGAGAGCGATTGAAAACTTCTATATCAGCAACAACAAAATCAGCGATATTCCTGAATTTGTTCGCGGTATGGTAATGGTTAAAAAAGCTGCAGCTATGGCAAACAAAGAGCTGCAAACCATTCCTAAAAGTGTAGCGAATGCAATCATTGCCGCATGTGATGAAGTCCTGAACAACGGAAAATGCATGGATCAGTTCCCGGTAGACGTCTACCAGGGCGGCGCAGGTACTTCCGTAAACATGAACACCAACGAAGTGCTGGCCAATATCGGTCTGGAACTGATGGGTCACCAGAAAGGTGAATATCAGTATCTGAACCCGAACGACCACGTTAACAAATGTCAGTCCACTAACGACGCCTACCCGACCGGTTTCCGCATCGCAGTTTACTCTTCTCTGATTAAACTGGTAGATGCTATTAACCAACTGCGTGAAGGCTTTGAACGTAAAGCTGTCGAATTCCAGGACATCCTGAAAATGGGTCGTACCCAGCTGCAGGACGCAGTACCGATGACCCTCGGTCAGGAATTCCGCGCTTTCAGCATCCTGCTGAAAGAAGAAGTGAAAAACATCGAACGTACCGCTGAACTGCTGCTGGAAGTTAACCTCGGCGCAACTGCAATCGGTACTGGCCTGAACACGCCGAAAGAGTACTCTCCGCTGGCAGTGAAAAAACTGGCTGAAGTCACTGGCTTCCCATGCGTACCTGCTGAAGACCTGATCGAAGCGACCTCTGACTGCGGCGCTTACGTTATGGTTCATGGCGCGCTGAAACGCATGGCTGTGAAGATGTCCAAAATCTGTAACGACCTGCGCTTGCTCTCTTCTGGCCCACGTGCCGGCCTGAACGAGATCAACCTGCCGGAACTGCAGGCTGGCTCTTCCATCATGCCAGCTAAAGTAAACCCAGTTGTTCCGGAAGTGGTTAACCAGGTTTGCTTCAAAGTCATCGGTAACGACATCACTGTTACCATGGCAGCAGAAGCGGGTCAGCTGCAGCTGAACGTTATGGAGCCGGTCATTGGCCAGGCCATGTTTGAATCCGTTCACATTCTGACCAACGCTTGCTACAACCTGCTGGAAAAATGCGTTAACGGCATCACTGCTAACAAAGAAGTGTGCGAAGGTTACGTTTACAACTCTATCGGTATCGTCACTTACCTGAACCCATTCATCGGCCACCACAACGGTGACATCGTGGGTAAAATCTGTGCCGAAACTGGCAAGAGCGTACGTGAAGTCGTTCTGGAGCGCGGTCTGTTGACTGAAGCAGAACTAGACGATATTTTCTCCGTACAGAACCTGATGCATCCGGCTTACAAAGCAAAACGCTATACTGATGAAAGCGAACAGTAATCGTACAGGGTAGTACAAATAAAAGAGGCACGTCAGACGACGTGCCTTTTTTCTTGTGAGTAGTAACTTAAAAACAACAACCTGATATCAACTTGTTAAAAAACAAGGAAGGCTAATATGCTAGTTGTAGAACTCATCATCGTTTTGCTGGCGATCTTCTTGGGCGCCAGATTAGGGGGAATTGGTATTGGTTTTGCAGGTGGATTGGGGGTGCTGGTTCTTGCCGCTATCGGCGTCAAGCCTGGTAACATCCCATTCGATGTCATTTCCATTATCATGGCGGTTATCGCTGCTATTTCTGCTATGCAGGTTGCTGGCGGTCTGGACTATCTGGTTCACCAGACAGAAAAGCTGCTGCGCCGTAACCCGAAATACATCACGATCCTTGCACCGATCGTAACCTATTTCCTGACCATCTTTGCTGGTACCGGCAACATCTCTCTGGCGACACTGCCAGTTATCGCTGAAGTTGCGAAGGAACAAGGCGTTAAACCTTGCCGTCCGCTGTCTACTGCAGTGGTATCCGCGCAGATTGCGATCACCGCATCGCCAATCTCTGCGGCGGTAGTTTACATGTCTTCCGTGATGGAAGGTCATGGCATCAGCTACCTGCATCTGCTCTCTGTGGTCATCCCGTCTACCCTGCTGGCAGTTCTGGTGATGTCCTTCCTGGTAACCATGCTTTTCAACTCCAAACTGTCTGACGATCCGATTTATCGCAAGCGTCTGGAAGAAGGTCTGGTTGAACTGCGCGGTGAGAAACAGATTGAAATCAAACAAGGCGCGAAAGCATCCGTCTGGCTGTTCCTGCTGGGCGTAGTTGGCGTGGTTATCTATGCGATTATCAACAGCCCGAGCATGGGCCTGGTTGAAAAACCGCTGATGAACACCACTAACGCGATCCTGATTATCATGTTGAGCGTTGCAACCCTGACCACTGTTCTTTGTAAAGTGGACACCGACAACATCCTCAACTCCAGCACCTTCAAAGCAGGTATGAGCGCCTGTATTTGTATCCTGGGTGTTGCATGGCTGGGCGATACTTTCGTTTCCAACAACATCGACTGGATCAAAGATACCGCTGGTGAAGTTATTCAGGGCCATCCGTGGCTGCTGGCTGTTATCTTCTTCTTTGCTTCTGCTCTGCTGTACTCTCAGGCTGCAACTGCAAAAGCACTGATGCCGATGGCTCTGGCGCTGAACGTTTCTCCACTGACCGCTGTAGCTTCTTTCGCAGCCGTGTCTGGTCTGTTCATTCTGCCGACCTACCCGACGCTGGTTGCTGCGGTACAGATGGATGACACGGGTACCACTCGTATCGGTAAATTCGTCTTCAACCATCCGTTCTTTATCCCAGGTACTCTGGGTGTTGCCCTGGCCGTTTGCTTCGGCTTCGTGCTGGGCAGCGTGATGCTGTAATGACAAATCGCGGGGCGTTCACGCCCCGCTTTCTTTCCCGCCGACTAACATCCTTTCCCCGTCCGTTGTATAGTGACCTCTCTCTTGCGGTTCCATCTGTTCTTGCGAGGTGTTTATGCTTGCTGAAAAAAGTTCGAATACCGCGTCCGTCGTGGTGCTGTGCACCGCGCCGGATGAAGCGACGGCCCAGGAATTAGCCGCCAAAGTGTTGGCGGAAAAACTGGCGGCCTGCGCAACCTTGATTCCTGGCGCTACCTCTCTCTATTACTGGGAAGGTAAACTGGAACAGGAATACGAAGTGCAGATGATTTTAAAAACCACCGTATCTCACCAGCAGGCACTGCTGGAATGCCTGAAGTCTCATCATCCGTATCAAACCCCGGAGCTTCTGGTTTTACCTGTTACACACGGAGACACAGATTACCTCTCATGGCTCAACGCATCTTTACGCTGATCCTGCTACTTTGCAGCACTTCCGTTTTTGCCGGATTATTCGACGCGCCGGGACGCTCACAATTTGTCCCCGCGGATCAAGCCTTTGCTTTTGATTTTCAGCAAAACCAACATGAGCTTAATCTGAGCTGGCAGATCAAAGACGGTTACTATCTTTACCGTAAACAGATCCGCATTACGCCGGAACAAGCGAAAATTGCCGACGTGCAGCTGCCCCAGGGCGTCTGGCATGAAGATGAGTTTTACGGCAAAAGCGAGATTTACCGCGAGCGGCTGACGCTTCCTGTGACCATCAACCAAGCAAGTGCGGGTGCGACATTGACTGTCACCTACCAGGGCTGTGCTGACGCCGGTTTTTGTTATCCGCCAGAAACCAAAACCGTTCCGTTAAGCGAAGTGGTTACCAACAACGCGACGCCACCGTCTGCATCAGTTCCGCAGCAAGAGCAGCCCGTCGCGCAATTGCCCTTTTCCGCGCTCTGGGCGTTGTTGATTGGTATCGGTATCGCCTTTACGCCATGCGTGCTGCCAATGTACCCACTGATTTCTGGCATCGTGCTGGGCGGTAAACAGCGGCTCTCCACTGCCAGAGCATTGTTGCTGACCTTTATTTATGTGCAGGGGATGGCGCTGACTTACACGGCACTGGGTCTGGTGGTTGCCGCCGCAGGGTTACAGTTCCAGGCGGCGCTACAGCACCCATACGTGCTCATTGGCCTCGCTATCGTCTTTACCTTGCTGGCGATGTCAATGTTTGGCTTGTTTACTCTGCAACTCCCCTCTTCGCTGCAAACACGTCTCACGCTGATGAGCAATCGCCAACAGGGCGGCTCACCTGGCGGTGTGTTTGTTATGGGGGCGATTGCCGGACTGATCTGTTCACCATGCACCACCGCACCGCTTAGCGCGATTCTGTTGTATATCGCCCAAAGCGGGAACATGTGGCTGGGGGGCGGCACGCTTTATCTCTATGCGCTGGGCATGGGCCTGCCGCTGATGCTAATAACCGTCTTTGGTAACCGCCTGCTGCCGAAAAGCGGCCCGTGGATGGAACAGGTCAAAACCGCATTTGGTTTTGTGATCCTCGCACTGCCGGTCTTCCTGCTGGAGCGAGTAGTTGGTGATGTCTGGGGATTACGCTTGTGGTCGGCGCTTGGTGTCGCGTTCTTTGGCTGGGCCTTTATCACCAGCTTACAGGCCAAACGCGGCTGGATGCGTATTGTGCAAATTATCCTGCTGGCGGCAGCATTGGTTAGCGTGCGCCCACTCCAGGATTGGGCATTTGGCGCGACGCATACCGCGCAAACTCAGGCGCATCTCAACTTTACACAAATCAAAACGGTAGATGAGTTAAATCAGGCACTCGCTGAAGCCAAAGGCAAACCGGTGATGTTAGATCTCTATGCCGACTGGTGCGTCGCCTGTAAAGAGTTTGAGAAATACACCTTCAGCGACCCGCAGGTGCAAAAAGCGTTAGCAGACACGGTCTTACTTCAGGCCAACGTCACTGCCAACGACGCACAAGATGTGGCGCTGTTAAAGCATCTAAATGTCCTTGGCCTACCGACAATTCTCTTTTTTGACGGACAAGGCCAGGAGCATCCACAAGCGCGCGTCACGGGCTTTATGGATGCTGAAACCTTCAGCGCACATTTGCGCGATCGCCAACCGTGAACGACACTTCAGTGGGAAAGACGGAGGAAAATAGCGTGCAACGTGAAGATGTACTGGGAGAAGCCCTGAAATTATTAGAATTACAAGGGATTGCCAACACCACGCTGGAGATGGTTGCTGAACGTGTGGATTATCCACTGGACGAGCTGCGCCGCTTCTGGCCAGACAAAGAGGCGATCCTCTACGATGCGCTGCGTTATCTTAGCCAACAGATAGATGTCTGGCGTCGTCAGCTGATGCTGGACGAAACGCAAACCGCCGAACAAAAGCTGCTGGCACGTTATCAGGCGCTATCGGAGTGCGTTAAAAACAACCGCTATCCGGGCTGTCTGTTTATCGCTGCCTGTACGTTTTATCCCGATCCTGGCCACCCTATTCATCAATTGGCCGATCAGCAAAAAAGCGCGGCCTACGACTTTACCCACGAACTGTTAACCACGCTGGAAGTGGACGATCCGGCGATGGTAGCAAAGCAGATGGAACTGGTGCTGGAAGGTTGTTTAAGCCGAATGCTGGTGAATCGTAGCCAGGCGGATGTCGACACCGCACATCGGCTGGCGGAAGATATCCTGCGCTTCGCTCGCTGCCGCCAGGGTGGCGCACTGACCTGACAGAAACACAGAAAAGAAGCGATTTGCCGCAATCTTAAGCAGTTGAATCGCTTTTACTGAAATTAGGTTGACGAGATGTGCAGATTACGGTTTAATGCGCCCCGTTGCCCGGATAGCTCAGTCGGTAGAGCAGGGGATTGAAAATCCCCGTGTCCTTGGTTCGATTCCGAGTCCGGGCACCAAATTCATATGAACGGACCTCCACGGAGGTCCGTTTTTCGTTTCAGGACGCGACGATTTAACCGTTCTTCCTCCAAATCACTCCCACCAAACTCAACCAAATTCTCCCCACATCACCAGCATTTTGCGGGTATACCCCTGTTTGAGAAAATTTGTCCCTGAGCTATGACACTGACTGACGCGAAATATCGTGCGGCCCCGTGATGCTGTTGAACGTCAAATGACGTCATCAGGAGCGTAACGCATCCATAAACAGAACGCCGACTGATGAGATTTCCTGGATGCGAACAAAGAGAAATGTATCAGTCCGTTTGATCATGCAAAGACTAACAATCCATTAAAATAGTAAGCGTTCCAGGCAATTTTCCGGGGATTATTTTCTGAACGTTTTCTTTGGCAAAGATAATCAATCTTGGTGGTAAGGCAAATTACTTCTGATTCTCATTAAAGTCATTTCGTAAGGCGATGTAATCAAGAGGTTTACGGGTGGTAAAAATAACGTCTCACATTCACCTGTAATATGTAAACGCATCCATCTATAGATGGTAAAAATAGGTTATGGCAATTATCATTGCACCATTCCCTTTTCGAATGAGTTTTTATTATGCAACAACCTGTAGTTCGCGTTGGCGAGTGGCTTGTTACTCCGTCCATAAACCAAATTAGTCGCAATGGGCGTCAACTTACCCTTGAGCCGAGACTAATCGATCTTCTGGTTTTCTTTGCTCAACACAGTGGCGAAGTACTTAGCAGAGATGAACTTATCGATAATGTCTGGAAGAGAAGTATTGTTACCAATCACGTTGTAACGCAGAGTATCTCAGAACTGCGTAAGTCATTAAAAGATAATGATGAAGATAGTCTTGTCTATATCGCTACTGTACCAAAGCGCGGTTATAAATTAATGGTGCCAGTTATCTGGTACAGCGAAGAGGAGGGAGAAGAAATAATGCAATCTTCGCCTCCCCCTATACCAGAGGCGATTCCTGACACAGATTCTCCTTCCCACAGTCTTAACATTCAAAACACCGCAACGCCACCTGAACAATCCCAACTTAAAAGCAAACGATTCACTACCTTTTGGGTATGGTTTTTTTTCCTGTTGTCGTTAGGTATCTGTGTAGCACTGGTGGCGTTTTCCAGTCTTGAAACGCGCCTTCCTATGAGTAAATCGCGTATTTTGCTCAATCCACGCGATATTGACATTAATATGGTGAATAAGAGTTGTAACAGCTGGACTTCCCCGTATCAGCTCTCTTACGCGATAGGCGTGGGTGATTTGGTGGCTACGTCACTTAATACCTTCTCCACTTTTATGGTTCATGACAAAATCAACTACAACATTGATGAACCGAGCAGTTCCGGTAAAACATTATCTATTGCGTTTGTTAATCAGCGCCAATACCGCGCTCAACAGTGCTTTATGTCGGTGAAATTGGTAGACAATGCAGATGGTTCAACCATGCTGGATAAACGTTATGTCATCACTAACGGTAATCAGCTGGCGATTCAAAATGATTTACTGGAGAGTTTGTCAAAAGCGTTAAATCAACCGTGGCCACAACGAATGCAGGAGATGCTCCAACAAATTTTGCCTCATCGTGGTGCGTTATTAACTAATTTTTATCAGGCACATGATTATTTAATGCATGGTGATGATAAATCATTGAACCGTGCCAGTGAGTTATTAGGTGAGATTGTTCAATCATCTCCCGAATTTACCTACGCGAGAGCAGAGAAAGCATTAGTTGATATAGTACGTCATTCTCAGCATCCTTTAGATGAAAAACAATTAGCAGCACTGAACACAGAAATTGATAACATTGCTACACTGCCAGGAATGAATAGTCTGGCCATTCTCTATCAAATAAAAGCGGTCAGTGCTCTGACAAAAGGAAAAACAGACGAATCTTATCAGGCGATAAATACTGGCATTGACCTTGAAATGTCCTGGCTAAATTATGTATTGCTTGGCAAAGTTTATGAGATGAAGGGGATGAACCGAGAAGCTGCTGATGCATATCTCACCGCCTTTAATTTACGCCCAGGAGCAAACACCCTTTACTGGATTGAAAATGGCATATTCCAGACTTCTGTTTCTTATGTTGTTCCTTATCTCGACAAATTTCTCGCTTCAGAATAAACGAATCCTGGGTTGATTCATTCGCGGGGATTTTTAGCGTTAAACGCTTGTATGTTTATTGACATAACATGTTGCAGCAATTTATTTGCTGCATAATTTTTTATTACATAAATTTAACCAGCAGCTTTCTCGTAATTCATTGTAAATATTGAATGTTTATCTTTTCATGATATCAACTTGCGATTCTGATCTGTTAATGAAGAGCTAAAATCCTCACTGACATAAACTTTTGTATTATTTCACCTAATCTTTAGGATTAATCTTTTTTTTTGAGTAGTCTTGTCGCCAGTTTGGTCTGGTCAGTAAATAGTTATACATCATGACCCGGACTCCAAATTCTAAAATGAAATTAGGAGAAGAGCATGAGTTCTGCCAAGAAGATTGGGCTATTTGCCTGTACCGGTGTTGTTGCCGGTAATATGATGGGGAGCGGTATTGCATTATTACCTGCGAACCTTGCAAGTATCGGTGGTATTGCTATCTGGGGTTGGATCATCTCTATTATTGGTGCAATGTCGCTGGCTTATGTATATGCCCGACTGGCAACAAAGAACCCGCAACAAGGTGGCCCAATTGCTTATGCTGGAGAAATTTCCCCTGCATTTGGTTTTCAGACAGGTGTTCTTTATTACCATGCTAACTGGATTGGTAACCTGGCGATTGGTATTACCGCTGTATCTTATCTTTCCACCTTCTTCCCAGTATTAAATGATCCTGTTCCGGCGGGTATCGCCTGTATTGCTATCGTCTGGGTATTTACCTTTGTAAATATGCTCGGCGGTACCTGGGTAAGCCGTTTAACCACTATTGGCCTGGTGCTGGTTCTTATTCCTGTGGTTATGACTGCTATTGTTGGCTGGCATTGGTTTGATGCTGCAACTTATGCAGCTAACTGGAATACTGCGGGTACCACTGATGGTCATGCGATCATTAAAAGTATTCTGCTCTGCCTGTGGGCCTTCGTGGGTGTTGAATCCGCAGCTGTAAGTACTGGTATGGTTAAAAACCCGAAACGTACCGTTCCACTGGCAACCATGCTGGGTACTGGTTTAGCAGGTATTGTTTACATTGCTGCGACTCAGGTGCTTTCCGGTATGTATCCGTCTTCTGTAATGGCAGCTTCCGGTGCTCCGTTTGCAATCAGTGCTTCAACTATCCTCGGTAACTGGGCTGCGCCGCTGGTTTCTGCATTCACCGCCTTTGCGTGCCTGACTTCTCTGGGCTCCTGGATGATGCTGGTAGGCCAGGCAGGTGTACGTGCCGCTAACGACGGAAACTTCCCGAAAGTTTATGGTGAAGTCGACAGCAACGGTATTCCGAAAAAAGGTCTGCTGCTGGCTGCAGTGAAAATGACTGCCCTGATGATCCTCATCACTCTGATGAACTCTGCCGGTGGTAAAGCATCTGACCTGTTCGGTGAACTGACCGGTATCGCAGTACTGCTGACTATGCTGCCGTACTTCTACTCTTGCGTTGACCTGATTCGTTTTGAAGGCGTTAACATCCGCAACTTTGTCAGCCTGATCTGCTCTGTACTGGGTTGCGTGTTCTGCTTCATCGCTCTGATGGGCGCAAGCTCCTTCGAGCTGGCAGGTACCTTCATCGTCAGCCTGATTATCCTGATGTTCTACGCTCGCAAAATGCACGAGCGCCAGAGCCACTCAATGGATAACCACACAGCATCTAACGCACATTAATTAAAAGTATTTTCCGAGGCTCCTCCTTTCATTTTGTCCCATGTGTTGGGAGGGGCCTTTTTTACCTGGAGATATGACTATGAACGTTATTGCAATATTGAATCACATGGGGGTTTATTTTAAAGAAGAACCCATCCGTGAACTTCATCGCGCGCTTGAACGTCTGAACTTCCAGATTGTTTACCCGAACGACCGTGACGACTTATTAAAACTGATCGAAAACAATGCGCGTCTGTGCGGTGTTATTTTTGACTGGGATAAATATAATCTCGAGTTGTGCGAAGAAATTAGCAAAATGAACGAGAACCTGCCGTTGTACGCGTTCGCTAATACATATTCCACACTCGATGTAAGCCTGAACGATCTGCGTTTACAGATTAGCTTCTTTGAATATGCGCTGGGTGCTGCTGATGATATTGCTAACAAGATCAAGCAGACCACTGACGAATATATCAACACTATTCTGCCTCCGCTGACCAAAGCGCTGTTTAAATATGTTCGTGAAGGTAAATATACTTTCTGTACTCCTGGTCACATGGGCGGTACTGCATTCCAGAAAAGCCCGGTAGGTAGCCTGTTCTATGATTTCTTTGGTCCGAACACCATGAAATCTGATATTTCCATTTCAGTATCTGAACTGGGTTCCCTGCTGGATCACAGCGGTCCACACAAAGAAGCAGAACAGTATATCGCTCGCGTCTTTAACGCAGAGCGCAGCTACATGGTGACCAACGGTACTTCCACTGCGAACAAAATTGTTGGTATGTACTCTGCTCCGGCAGGCAGCACCATTCTGATTGACCGTAACTGCCACAAATCGCTGACCCACCTGATGATGATGAGCGATGTTACGCCAATCTATTTCCGCCCGACCCGTAACGCTTACGGTATTCTTGGCGGTATTCCACAGAGTGAATTCCAGCACGCTACCATTGCTAAGCGCGTGAAAGAAACACCAAACGCGACCTGGCCGGTACATGCCGTAATTACTAACTCTACCTATGATGGTCTGCTGTACAACACCGACTTCATCAAGAAAACGCTGGATGTGAAATCCATCCACTTTGACTCCGCGTGGGTGCCTTACACCAACTTCTCACCGATTTACGAAGGTAAATGCGGTATGAGCGGTGGCCGTGTCGAAGGGAAAGTGATTTACGAAACCCAGTCCACTCACAAACTGCTGGCGGCGTTCTCTCAGGCTTCCATGATCCACGTTAAAGGTGATGTAAACGAAGAAACCTTTAACGAAGCCTACATGATGCACACCACCACTTCTCCGCACTACGGTATCGTGGCGTCCACTGAAACCGCTGCGGCGATGATGAAAGGTAATGCCGGTAAACGCCTGATCGACGGTTCCATTGAACGTGCGATCAAGTTCCGTAAAGAGATCAAACGTCTGAGAACGGAATCTGATGGCTGGTTCTTTGATGTATGGCAGCCGGATCATATCGATACTACTGAATGCTGGCCGCTGCGTTCTGACAGCACCTGGCACGGCTTCAAAAACATCGATAACGAGCACATGTATCTTGACCCGATCAAAGTCACTCTGCTGACTCCGGGGATGGAAAAAGACGGCACCATGAGCGACTTTGGTATTCCGGCCAGCATCGTGGCGAAATACCTCGACGAACATGGCATCGTTGTTGAGAAGACCGGTCCGTATAACCTGCTGTTCCTGTTCAGCATCGGTATTGATAAGACCAAAGCACTGAGCCTGCTGCGTGCTCTGACTGACTTCAAACGTGCGTTCGACCTGAACCTGCGTGTGAAAAACATGCTGCCGTCTCTGTATCGTGAAGATCCTGAATTCTATGAAAACATGCGTATTCAGGAACTGGCTCAGAATATCCACAAACTGATTGTTCACCACAATCTGCCGGATCTGATGTATCGCGCATTTGAAGTGCTGCCGACAATGGTAATGACTCCGTATGCTGCGTTCCAGAAAGAGCTGCACGGTATGACCGAAGAAGTTTACCTCGACGAAATGGTAGGTCGTATTAACGCCAATATGATCCTTCCGTATCCGCCGGGAGTTCCTCTGGTAATGCCAGGTGAAATGATCACCGAAGAAAGCCGTCCGGTTCTGGAGTTCCTGCAGATGCTGTGTGAAATCGGCGCTCACTATCCGGGCTTTGAAACCGATATTCACGGTGCATACCGTCAGGCTGATGGCCGCTATACCGTTAAGGTATTGAAAGAAGAAAGCAAAAAATAATTAGCTAGTACAAGGGAAGTGGCTTGCCACTTCCCTTTTTTGCTCATAAGGAGAACACATGAAAACACCCTCACAGCCGCGCGCGATATACTATATCGTGGCGATCCAGATCTGGGAGTACTTCAGTTTTTACGGCATGCGTGCCTTACTCATTCTCTATCTCACCCATCAGCTTGGTTTTGATGATAACCATGCCATCAGCCTGTTCAGCGCATACGCTTCTTTGGTTTACGTTACCCCTATTCTCGGCGGCTGGCTTGCCGACCGCCTGCTCGGCAACCGCACTGCGGTGATTGCCGGCGCGCTGTTAATGACCCTTGGCCATGTGGTGCTGGGCATTGATACAAATTCAACCTTTAGCCTGTATCTGGCGCTGGCAATCATTATTTGTGGCTACGGTTTATTCAAATCAAACATCAGCTGTTTGCTTGGCGAGCTCTACGACGAGAACGATCATCGACGTGATGGCGGTTTTTCGCTGCTGTATGCTGCGGGCAATATCGGTTCTATCGCAGCCCCCATCGCCTGCGGCCTGGCTGCTCAGTGGTATGGATGGCATGTTGGCTTTGCCCTTGCGGGTGGCGGCATGTTTATCGGTTTGTTGATTTTCTTAAGCGGTCATCGTCATTTCCAGTCCACGCGTAGTATGGATAAAAAAGCGCTCACTCGCGTGAAGTTTGCCTTACCGGTATGGAGCTGGTTAGTGGTGATGCTCTGTTTAGCCCCAGTATTTTTTACCCTGCTGCTGGAGAACGACTGGTCCGGATATTTGCTGGCGATTGTTTGCCTTATTGCTGCACAAATCATTGCCCGCATGATGATCAAATTCCCCGAACACCGCCGTGCTCTTTGGCAAATTGTATTGTTGATGTTTGTCGGGACGTTGTTCTGGGTACTGGCACAACAGGGCGGCAGTACCATCAGCTTGTTTATCGATCGCTTTGTGAATCGTCAGGCATTCAATATTGAAGTACCTACTGCGCTATTCCAGTCAGTGAATGCAATTGCGGTGATGCTCGCTGGAGTTGTACTTGCCTGGCTGGCGTCGCCAGAAAGCCACGGCAACTCAACATTGCGCGTCTGGCTGAAGTTTGCCTTTGGCTTACTGCTGATGGCTTGTGGCTTTATGTTGCTGGCATTTGATGCCCGACATGCAGCGGCTGGCGGTCAAGCGTCAATGGGTGTGATGATATCCGGGCTGGCGCTAATGGGCTTTGCCGAACTCTTTATTGACCCGGTGGCGATTGCGCAAATCACGCGTCTGAAAATGTCTGGCGTATTAACCGGTATTTATATGCTGGCAACAGGCGCGGTCGCCAACTGGCTGGCAGGCGTAGTGGCACAACAGACGACAGAGTCGCAAATTAGCGGTATGGCAATTGCAGCTTACCAGCGATTCTTTTCCCAGATGGGAGAGTGGACGTTGGCTTGTGTCGCGATCATCGTGGCATTGGCCTTTGCTACCCGATTTCTGTTTAGCACTCCGACGAATATGATACAGGAAAGCAACGATTAACTTCCGTAAAAACAATTAGTTATGAATCAATTTACTTTCAGTTAATCACACTAGCAAATCCCAGATTAATAAGATATTTAAACCATTTTTATGGTTATTTATTAGTGATATCAACTTGAGGTAAGCGTTGGTTTAGATAAGATGAACTGAGTTACTAATAGTCGAGGCAGATAATACAGTGTACCGATCTGTCTCTTTATCTACGCTAAATTGAAAGCTGGATTAAGAGGAACCAAAATGTCTGAACAAGAAACACAGGGAGCCAATGAGGCTATTGATTTTAACGATGAAATGAGAAATCGTCGCGAAAAACTGGCAGCGCTGCGTCAGCAAGGCGTGGCGTTTCCCAATGATTTTCGCCGCGACCATACTTCTGACCAGTTGCACGAAGAGTTTGATGCGAAGGATAACCAGGAACTGGAATCCTTAAACATTGAAGTCTCGATTGCTGGCCGAATGATGACCCGTCGAATCATGGGGAAAGCCTCCTTTGTAACATTGCAGGATGTCGGTGGCCGTATTCAACTGTACGTTGCACGAGATAGCCTGCCAGAAGGTGTTTATAACGATCAGTTTAAAAAATGGGACCTGGGTGACATTATCGGTGCCCGCGGTACGCTGTTTAAGACGCAAACTGGTGAGCTTTCCATTCACTGTACTGAGTTACGCCTGCTGACTAAAGCACTACGTCCTTTACCAGATAAATTCCATGGTCTGCAGGATCAGGAAGTCCGTTATCGTCAACGTTATCTGGACCTCATCGCTAACGATAAATCCCGTCAAACGTTTGTTGTCCGTTCAAAAATTCTGGCCGCTATCCGCCAGTTCATGGTCGCACGCGGCTTTATGGAAGTAGAAACCCCGATGATGCAGGTAATTCCAGGTGGGGCATCTGCTCGCCCGTTTATTACCCATCATAATGCTCTGGATTTAGATATGTATCTGCGTATCGCGCCGGAGCTGTATCTGAAACGTCTGGTTGTAGGTGGTTTTGAACGGGTATTCGAAATCAACCGTAACTTCCGTAATGAAGGTATTTCTGTTCGTCATAATCCTGAGTTCACGATGATGGAACTCTACATGGCGTATGCGGATTACCACGATTTGATTGAACTGACAGAGTCACTGTTCCGCACCCTGGCACAAGAGGTACTGGGTACCACTAAAGTCACTTATGGCGAGCATGTGTTTGATTTCGGCAAACCGTTTGAAAAACTCACCATGCGTGAAGCAATCAAAAAATATCGTCCAGAAACCGATATGGCCGACCTGGATAATTTTGATGCCGCTAAAGCATTAGCTGAATCTATCGGTATTACAGTAGAGAAAAGCTGGGGGCTGGGACGTATTGTCACCGAAATCTTTGATGAAGTTGCAGAAGCACATCTGATTCAGCCAACCTTTATTACTGAGTATCCGGCAGAAGTGTCACCGCTGGCGCGCCGTAATGATGTTAACCCGGAAATCACCGACCGTTTTGAATTCTTCATCGGTGGTCGTGAAATCGGTAATGGTTTTAGCGAATTAAACGACGCAGAAGATCAGGCTGAACGTTTCCAGGAACAGGTTAACGCCAAAGCTGCAGGTGACGACGAAGCGATGTTCTACGACGAAGATTACGTGACTGCGTTGGAATATGGTCTGCCGCCAACCGCAGGTCTGGGAATTGGTATCGACCGAATGATTATGCTGTTTACTAACAGTCATACTATTCGCGACGTTATTCTCTTCCCGGCGATGCGTCCACAGAAATAAGTTTCACTTTAATGAACGAAGCAGCCAGGCGACTGCTTCGTTCGTCATTCCGCAAATCAAGTTTTGAGGAGAGACGCTTCGTTTCAAGATAACCAGCGGATCCACTCAACCACAGCTCCTAAAAGAGAGAAAAAAGTAATGCCACAGGCAGACTCATTGGCCAGGTTATTCCTACCAGGAATGCACTAAGTAAACGAATATGTGTTTTCTCATGTGAGATAAACCAGATAATGACAAAGGATATGTTCACACCAATCACATAAAAAATTAATATTTTATAGAATAGTGTCATTTTGAATATCTTCTTATCCCTTCCATCTATTTGTAAAACTGACGGAAATAGTCATCAACTATCATAATGTTGAGGTCAAAATCAATATCTGGCAAGTCTAAGCATTTGATCCTGATTAAATCTTCAATTTCACTTGCGGCTAATGATGTCGTTATTGCGAAAGAATTCTCATTCAATTGTCGTGGTATTCCATATTCATCAGCCACTATAGAGGAGAAGTTCATATCATGCATCAATGATCTTAACCTTAAGAAAACTGAGGAATAAGATGATGGATAATCAAAAGAAACGACATAAGTATTGAACTTTTTTTTACCTTCCATAATAAGACTCCTATCAATATTAAATGCCCTGGGGATGCAAAGTTTATTAACCCCGATTGATGATTCTCATATAGGAGATATTCTTTTTTTTTTGCTCACTAAAGGGGATGACTTGGGACAAGAAAAAGCTCTCTCTGACCATTCTTTGTGCATCCCCCGACCCTTCAGATACTCCCCTGCATCGCATTACGCAGAGCATGAAAAATATCGTTACTCATCAACTGCGAATATCATCATACTCACGCGTTTTATCAAATTCGTGTTTCGCAAATGGGCACAGTGGGATAATTTTTCGTTTTTCCCGGCGCATTTTTTCCACGACTTTCGCAACCAACTGTTTACCAATCCCTTGCCCTTTCAGGCTTTCATCAACATCGGTATGTTCGATAATCGCTAAATTCTCTCCAGTCGGCACAAAGACAATTTCAGCGATTTGCTTACCCTGTTCGTCATTGATGTAAAATTTATTGTGACCTTCACGTATTTCCATTTTTCCCTCGCTTATTTATGACGGTATTTCAGTGCGCCGCTCGGGCACGTATCAATCACTTTCACTACAGTGGCGACGTCCACTTCATCCGGCATGATCCACGGCTTACGTTTGAGATTAAATAACTTGCCGTTGCCACGTACGCAATTGCCAGAATGCTGACATATTGCAGTGTTGAAATAGACATCGATCTTTTCGCCGGTATAGCAGCGATAACCACCGTCCAGTAGATCCTGATCCATGACCTTCCCTCTCTCATCAGTATGGTTTTCGCAATAAGCATAGCCCGGAATCTTCATACAGCACCGGCAGTTTCAGTTTCCAGAGTCTCTCCCCCTATATAGCCAATTATTCTTACTCCCTTTGAATTACCTGCCTCATCAGAGATAATGCTTAAGAAATTTGTCACACAAGGAAGCTGATGAGACATCCATTGCCCTACCGCAAGTTACGCAAACGTCCGATGAAATTGAGTACCACAGTGATCTTAATGGTCAGCGCGGTGCTGTTCTCGGTGCTGTTGGTGGTGCATCTGATTTACTTCTCGCAAATCAGTAATATGACGCGTGACGGACTGGCCAACAAGGCGCTGGCGGTAGCGCGTACCCTTGCCGATTCGCCGGAAATCCGTCAGGGCTTGCAGAAAAAACCGCAGGAGAGCGGGATCCAGGCCATCGCGGAAGCCGTGCGCAAACGTAACGATCTGCTATTTATTGTCGTTACCGATATGCAAAGTCTTCGCTACTCGCATCCTGAAGCCCAGCGTATTGGTCAGCCATTTAAAGGTGATGACATCCTTAAAGCGCTGAATGGCGAAGAAAATGTCGCTATCAATCGCGGTTTTCTGGCGCAGGCTTTACGCGTATTTACCCCCATCTATGATGAGAATAATAAACAGATTGGCGTGGTGGCGATCGGCCTTGAATTAAGCCGCGTGACCCAACAAATCAATGACAGTCGCTGGAGCATTATCTGGTCGGTGTTATTTGGCATGCTGGTCGGCCTCATCGGCACCTGCATTCTGGTTAAGGTGCTGAAAAAAATCCTTTTCGGCCTGGAACCCTACGAAATATCCACACTGTTTGAGCAACGCCAGGCCATGTTGCAGTCTATCAAAGAAGGCGTCGTTGCCGTGGACGATCGCGGCGAAGTCACGCTGATCAACGATGCCGCACAAGAATTGCTGAATTACCGTAAGTCGCAGGACGATGAGAAACTGTCGACGCTAAGCCACTCGTGGTCACAGGTAGTAGATGTCTCGGAAGTGTTACGCGACGGTACGCCGCGCCGCGACGAAGAGATTACCGTCAAAGATCGGCTATTACTGATCAACACCGTTCCGGTGCGCAGTAATGGCGTTATCATCGGTGCCATTTCAACCTTCAGGGATAAAACTGAAGTACGTAAACTGATGCAGCGACTGGATGGTCTGGTCAACTATGCTGACGCACTTCGTGAACGATCCCACGAATTTATGAATAAATTGCACGTGATTCTCGGATTATTGCATCTGAAGAGTTATAAGCAGTTGGAAGATTACATTCTCAAAACAGCCAATAACTATCAGGAAGAGATTGGCTCTCTGTTGGGCAAGATCAAATCGCCGGTTATCGCTGGTTTTTTAATCAGCAAGATTAACCGCGCGACCGATTTAGGCCATACGCTGATTTTAAACAGCGAAAGCCAGTTGCCCGACAGCGGCAGTGAAGACCAGGTCGCGACGCTGATCACCACGTTGGGAAATCTGATAGAAAACGCGCTGGAGGCATTAGGGCCGGAACCCGGAGGCGAAATTAGCGTAACATTGCACTACCGTCACGGCTGGCTGCACTGTGAAGTTAACGATGATGGACCGGGGATCGCACCCGACAAAATCGATCACATTTTTGACAAAGGTGTCTCGACAAAAGGAAGCGAACGAGGCGTCGGTTTAGCTCTTGTCAAACAACAGGTAGAAAATCTCGACGGCAGTATCGCCGTAGAATCGGAACCCGGGATTTTCACACAATTTTTTGTCCAGATACCCTGGGACGGGGAGAAGTCGAGCAAATGATCAATGTATTAATTATCGATGACGACGCAATGGTGGCGGAGCTGAATCGCCGATACGTGGCGCAGATCCCGGGCTTTCAATGCTGCGGAACGGCCTCTACACTGGAAAAAGCCAAAGAGATAATTTTCAACAGCGACACGTCTATTGACCTGATATTGCTCGATATCTATATGCAGAAGGAGAACGGGCTCGATTTACTTCCGGTACTGCATAACGCTCGCTGCAAAAGCGATGTGATAGTCATCTCTTCCGCCGCCGATGCCGCGACGATTAAAGATTCGCTGCATTACGGCGTTGTTGATTACCTGATAAAACCCTTCCAGGCATCACGCTTTGAAGAGGCACTCACCGGCTGGCGACAAAAGAAAATGGCGCTGGAAAAACATCAGTATTATGACCAGGCCGAGCTGGATCAGCTAATCCATGGCAGCAGCGCCAACGAGCAGGATCCTCGTCGCTTGCCAAAAGGCTTAACGCCGCAGACGTTACGCACGCTGTGCCAGTGGATTGACGCGCATCAGGACTATGAGTTTTCAACCGACGAGTTGGCCAACGAGGTGAACATCTCGCGCGTTTCCTGCCGCAAGTACCTGATCTGGCTGGTCAACTGCCACATCTTATTTACCAGCATCCATTATGGCGTCACGGGTCGTCCGGTTTACCGTTACCGTATTCAAGCGGAACATTACTCATTGCTGAAACAATATTGCCAATAACGCACCATTGGTTATCCGCAAGTAACAATTATTGCAGTAATGCAAAAGAGCACTGGCACAAGTTACATCGTCCATCAGTAAAACTTGTGCCAGATCAAATATAATTATCCCCTTCTCATTTCATCGATTTAATATTCTTTAGGATAAATAGTGTTTTTAATTTCAAAACGCTAACAAAAGTTAATTAACTATTATGTCACCCGCATTATGTGTATTTTTACCCATAAATAGGTAGATAAGAATAATCTATAACCGTCATTAGAACAAAAAATATACCAATAAATATCAATAAGATAGTAGAAAACAAACTATTAACATCTGCGCAGCACAAACTATAACCCCATCGCCAGAGAGTATTTTTCTCTGAAAAAGTCGCTTATCACAGTGTATTAATTTATTGCTGCCTGAATCAGCCAATATTCACTGTGAAGTAATTACTCAGACCAGTAACGACCAAAAGGATATTAGTCAGGCTCTGAAAAAAGTTCATACAAACAGAACGAGACTGCGTTCTATTCAGTAGAAATTTAAATGGGATTATCGCGAGGGTTCACAAATGTTATTTACTATCCAACTTATCATAATATTGATATGTCTGTTCTATGGCGCCAGAAAGGGCGGTATCGCGCTAGGTCTATTAGGCGGTATCGGCCTCGTCATTCTGGTATTCGTCTTCCATCTTCAGCCAGGTAAACCACCGGTTGATGTTATGCTGGTTATCATCGCGGTGGTGGCGGCATCGGCCACGTTGCAAGCCTCGGGCGGCCTTGACGTCATGCTGCAAATTGCCGAGAAACTGCTGCGCCGCAATCCGAAATATGTCTCCATTGTCGCGCCGTTTGTTACCTGTACGCTGACCATTCTTTGCGGTACAGGTCACGTGGTTTACACCATCCTGCCAATCATCTACGACGTGGCAATTAAGAACAATATCCGTCCGGAACGTCCGATGGCGGCAAGTTCTATCGGTGCACAGATGGGGATTATCGCCAGTCCGGTGTCGGTTGCGGTAGTATCACTGGTCGCGATGTTGGGTAACGTTACCTTTGATGGTCGTCACCTTGAGTTCCTCGACCTGCTGGCAATCACCATTCCATCGACGTTACTCGGTATCCTGGCGATCGGTATTTTCAGTTGGTTCCGCGGTAAAGATCTGGATAAAGACGAAGAGTTCCAGAAATTCATCTCCGTACCGGAAAACCGTGAGTACGTTTACGGTGACACCGCGACGCTGCTGGATAAAAAACTGCCGAAAAGCAACTGGCTGGCAATGTGGATCTTCCTAGGGGCAATTGCCGTGGTCGCACTTCTCGGTGCTGATTCGGACCTGCGTCCGTCCTTCGGCGGCAAACCGCTGTCGATGGTCTTGGTTATTCAGATGTTTATGCTGCTGACCGGGGCGCTGATTATTATCCTGACCAAAACCAATCCCGCGTCTATCTCAAAAAACGAAGTATTCCGTTCCGGTATGATCGCCATCGTGGCGGTGTACGGTATCGCATGGATGGCAGAAACCATGTTCGGTGCGCATATGTCTGAAATTCAGGGCGTACTGGGCGAAATGGTGAAAGAGTATCCGTGGGCCTATGCCATTGTTCTGCTGCTGGTTTCCAAGTTTGTAAACTCCCAGGCCGCGGCGCTGGCGGCGATTGTTCCTGTCGCACTGGCGATTGGCGTTGACCCGGCTTACATCGTGGCTTCAGCACCGGCTTGCTACGGTTATTATATCCTGCCGACCTATCCGAGCGATCTGGCAGCGATTCAGTTTGACCGTTCCGGCACCACCCACATCGGTCGCTTCGTCATCAACCACAGCTTTATTCTGCCAGGGTTGATTGGCGTGAGCGTATCTTGCGTCTTTGGCTGGATCTTCGCCGCGATGTACGGGTTCTTATAAATGCACTTTGCGTGCCGCCCGTCGCTGTGCGGCACGCCATTTTCGTATAACAAATACAGAGTTACAGGCTGGAAGCTATGTCAAACAAACCATTTATCTACCAGGCGCCTTTCCCGATGGGGAAAGACAACACCGAATACTATCTGCTCACTTCCGATTACGTTAGCGTTGCCGAATTCAACGGCGAAACCATCCTGAAAGTGGAACCAGAAGCCCTGACCCTGCTGGCGCAGCAAGCCTTCCACGACGCCTCTTTTATGCTCCGCCCGGCACACCAGAAACAGGTTGCTTCTATTCTTCACGACCCAGAAGCCAGCGAGAACGATAAGTACGTGGCGCTGCAATTCTTGAGAAACTCCGAAATCGCCGCCAAAGGCGTGCTGCCGACCTGCCAGGATACCGGCACCGCGATCATTGTTGGTAAAAAAGGTCAGCGCGTATGGACCGGCGGTGGTGATGAAGAAGCGCTGTCGAAAGGCGTCTATAACACCTATATCGAAGATAACCTGCGCTATTCACAGAACGCGCCGCTGGACATGTACAAAGAGGTCAACACTGGCACTAACCTGCCTGCGCAAATCGACCTGTACGCGGTAGATGGCGATGAATATAAATTCCTCTGCGTCGCCAAAGGCGGCGGTTCTGCCAACAAAACGTATCTCTATCAGGAAACTAAAGCCCTGCTGACTCCGGGTAAACTGAAAAACTTCCTCGTCGAGAAAATGCGCACCCTCGGGACCGCAGCCTGCCCGCCGTACCATATCGCGTTTGTGATTGGCGGCACTTCTGCGGAAACCAACCTGAAAACCGTCAAGTTAGCAAGCGCTCACTATTACGATGAACTGCCGACCGAAGGGAACGAACACGGTCAGGCGTTCCGCGATGTCCAGCTGGAACAGGAACTGCTGGAAGAAGCCCAGAAACTCGGCCTCGGCGCGCAATTTGGCGGTAAATATTTTGCTCACGATATCCGCGTAATCCGCCTGCCGCGTCACGGCGCTTCCTGCCCGGTCGGTATGGGCGTGTCCTGTTCCGCTGACCGTAACATCAAAGCGAAAATTAACCGCGAAGGTATCTGGATCGAAAAACTGGAACACAACCCAGGCCAGTACATTCCGGAAGAACTGCGCCAGGCGGGTGAAGGCGAAGCGGTGAAAGTCGATCTCAACCGCCCAATGAAAGAGATCCTCGCCCAGCTTTCGCAATATCCGGTTTCCACTCGTTTGTCGCTCACCGGCACCATTATCGTGGGTCGCGATATTGCACACGCCAAGCTGAAAGAGCTGATTGACGCCGGTAAAGAACTACCGCAGTACATCAAAGATCACCCGATCTACTACGCGGGTCCGGCGAAAACCCCTGCCGGTTATCCTTCTGGTTCACTTGGCCCAACCACCGCAGGTCGTATGGACTCCTACGTGGATCTGCTGCAATCCCACGGCGGCAGCATGATCATGCTGGCGAAAGGTAACCGCAGTCAGCAGGTTACCGACGCGTGTCATAAACACGGCGGCTTCTACCTCGGTAGCATCGGCGGTCCGGCAGCGGTACTGGCACAGCAGAGCATCAAGCATCTGGAATGTGTCGCTTATCCGGAGCTGGGTATGGAAGCTATCTGGAAAATCGAAGTAGAAGATTTCCCGGCGTTTATCCTGGTCGATGACAAAGGCAACGACTTCTTCCAGCAGATCGTCAACAAACAGTGCGCGAACTGCACTAAGTAACCTCTTCGGCCCAGCGCCTGGCAGCATGCTGCCAGGTGATCCCCCTGGGCCACCTCTTTTGCGATTGTAATTTCACGCTTGCTGGTGAATAGTCAGTATTTTCCCTGACTTGCGAACTCACCATGACCCGCACACTCAAGCCGTTAATTCTTAACACCGGCGCACTGGCGCTAACGTTAATCCTGATTTATACCGGCATTTCGGCCCATGACAAACTCACCTGGCTGATGGAAGTAACACCGGTGATTATTGTCGTGCCGCTACTGCTTGCCACCGCCAGACGTTACCCGTTAACGCCGCTGCTCTATACGCTCATTTTCTTTCACGCCATCATCCTGATGGTCGGCGGGCAGTACACCTACGCGAAAGTTCCCATCGGTTTTGAGGTGCAGGAATGGTTAGGGTTGAGCCGTAATCCGTATGACAAGCTGGGGCATTTTTTCCAGGGGCTGGTGCCTGCACTGGTGGCACGAGAGATTCTCGTGCGCGGAATGTACGTTCGTGGACGGAAAATGGTGGCGTTCCTGGTCTGCTGCGTAGCGCTGGCAATAAGCGCCATGTATGAGTTGATCGAGTGGTGGGCGGCGCTGGCGATGGGCCAGGGGGCGGATGATTTTCTCGGCACCCAGGGCGACCAGTGGGACACGCAATCCGATATGTTCTGTGCGCTGCTGGGCGCATTAACCGCGGTGATATTCCTCGCTCGCTTTCACTGCCACCAGTTACGGCGCTATGGCTTAATCACCAGAGCGCCGGAGGCTATTACACCTTAGCGGTGCAACCAGCCAGGTAGCCAGTCGCCGTGAGCGGTAATCAGGTCGTCAACCAGGGCATAAATTTCGTCAATGCCCAGCACGGCGGCGGTGTGCGGGTCCATCATTGCGGCGTGGTAAACACGGTCACGATTTTCGGTGAGAATGGCTTCGGTCAGCAGCGTCTGTACGTTGATGTTGGTTTGCATCAGGGCAGCCAGATGCGAAGGCAGTGCACCAACTTTGGTTGGCTGAATACCATTGGCGTCAACCAGACAGGCCACTTCCACACAGCATCCTTGTGGCAGGTTATCAATCAAACCATCGTTACGGACGTTGCCGTAAATCACACTCGGCTCACCGGTCCAGATAGCGTTCATAATCGTGCTGGCATATTCCCGCGACGGTTTAATATCAATCCGGGAGGCGTTCTTATACTCCTCCAGCTCTTTATGCCAGTTCGCCAACTGTTCAACACAGCGTTTCGGGTACTCATCCAGCGGCACTTTATAACGCTCAATCAAATCCTCGCGACCTGGCTTAATAAACCACGGCGTATATTCGGCAAAATGTTCTGACGACTCCGTGACGAAGTAGCCCAGCTTTTTGAACATTTCATAGCGCACAATATTCTGGCAACGAGTATTGCCATGAATATTCGGTTTCGGTGCCTGGCCTGCGTCATACGCTGCCAGCAGTTCCGGGTAGAGATTCACGTAACTGCCGTCTGCGGTTTTGCGCTCCAGCTCCAGGTAGAACGCCATATGGTTGATACCAGCGCAACGATAACGCAGCGTGGACGGATCGATATTCAGGTCGCGGGCCAGCTCTTCCGCCGTTCCCTGCACCGAGTGGCACAGCCCCACCTGTTTGATATGCGGATAGCGGGCATACATCGCCCAGGTATTCATCGCCATCGGGTTAACGTAATTGAGCATGGTGGCATCGGGGCAAACTTCCGTCATGTCCTCGCAAATCTGCCACAAGTGCGGAATGGTACGTAGCGCACGCATAATGCCACCCGGTCCCAGCGTATCGGCAATGGTTTGTTCCAGACCGTGGCGCTTACAGACTTCAAAATCAGTCACTGTGCAGGGTTCATAACCGCCAATCTGAAACGCCACCACCACAAAATCGGCGCCCTGTAAGGCTTCTTTCTGTTCGCTATGGCAGGTGATTTTGCCGCTGGCTCCTGCTGAATCCATCAGCTTGCGCACCACAATGTGCGACTCTTCCAGCCGTGTGGGATCGATGTCCATCAGAGCGATATGCGCCGTTTTCAGTGCCTCACGGTGAAACACATCACCAAGAATATTTTTAACGAAAATTGTCGAACCAGCGCCGATAAATGTAATTTTGGGTGCAGACATCATGCAGATCTCCTGGCTTGCTTGAATAACTTCATCATGGCAGGCGATACCGCAGAAAACTTCCGGCTTCCCCGTCGAGTATTCCCATAAACTCAGATCCTGAGTGAAGTATCAGTAAATCTGAGTTTATGGAAATAAATTAGCTGAAAAGCAGAGATTTCGGCCTCCTTATCCTTGGACGCTCCCCGCGTCCCTCTGGGAAGAGGGTGAAAACCGTGCTCCCATTCGCAGTCATCCTCCCCCACTCATGTCATAATTCTGATAATCCAGGAAAGAGAGCCATCCATGAATACTGATAACTTTATGTGTAGCAGCGATGAAAAGCAGACCCGCAGCCCGCTATCACTGTATTCAGAATATCAGCGAATGGAGATTGAGTTTCGCGCACCGCATATCATGCCCACCAGCCACTGGCATGGTCAGGTCGAAGTGAATGTGCCTTTCGATGGCGATGTGGAATACCTGATCAACAATGAAAAAGTGAAGATCAACCAGGGGCATATCACGCTGTTCTGGGCCTGTACGCCACATCAGCTAACAGATACCGGAACCTGTCAGAGCATGGCAATTTTTAATCTGCCGATGCATCTGTTTCTCTCCTGGCCGCTGGATAAAGACCTTATAAACCACGTCACTCACGGTATGGTGATCAAATCACTGGCGTCACAGCAGCTTAGTCCGTTTGAAGTGCGTCGCTGGCAGCAGGAGCTCAACAGCCCAAACGAGCAAATTCGCCAACTCGCTATTGATGAAATTGGCCTGATGCTCAAGCGATTTAGCCTCTCTGGCTGGGAGCCGGTTCTGGTCAATAAAACCTCGCGTACGCACAAAAACAGCGTCTCGCGTCATGCACAGTTTTATGTCAGCCAGATGTTGGGCTTTATTGCAGAAAACTATGATCAAGCGCTAACCATCAACGACGTGGCCGAGCACGTCAAACTTAACGCCAACTATGCGATGGGGATCTTCCAGCGGGTCATGCAATTGACGATGAAACAGTACATTACGGCGATGCGCATCAACCACGTTCGCGCGTTACTGAGCGATACCGATAAAAGTATTCTCGATATTGCCCTGACAGCAGGCTTTCGTTCGAGCAGTCGCTTTTACAGCACGTTCGGCAAATATGTCGGCATGTCGCCGCAAAAATACCGCAAACTTAGCCAACAACACCGCCAGACGCTTCCCGGATAAAGATGATATCAGTATCAGCCAAAAAAATAGTTTAGCTGTCGATAATAAGCAGTGAAAACAACTTTAGAAATCAATGTAATTGCTTGTTTATAAAAATAAAAAAAACAAAGCGACTGTTTTTTACTCGCTTTACAGCCTGAAATACCCAGAAGATACTTGCCCGCAACGAAGATTCCTTCATAACCGGGTAAGCAATGATGAAAGTATTAATTGTTGAAAGCGAGTTTCTCCATCAGGACACCTGGGTCGGTAACGCCGTTGAGCGTCTGGCGAATGCCTTAAGCCAGCAAAATGTCACTGTCATTAAATCAACCTCATTTGATGACGGCTTTGCCATTCTCTCTTCAAATGAGGCCATTGATTGTCTGATGTTCAGCTATCAAATGGAACATCCGGACGAACATCAAAACGTCAGAGAATTGATCGGTAAGCTTCACGAACGCCAGCAAAATGTGCCGGTCTTCCTGTTGGGCGATCGGGAAAAAGCCCTCGCCGCAATAGATCGCGACCTGCTGGAGCTTGTCGATGAATTCGCCTGGATTCTGGAAGATACCGCCGACTTTATCGCCGGACGCGCCGTTGCCGCGATGACCCGCTATCGTCAGCAACTGTTGCCGCCACTGTTCAGCGCGCTGATGAAATATAGCGACATCCACGAGTATTCCTGGGCCGCACCGGGCCACCAGGGCGGCGTTGGCTTCACCAAAACGCCAGCCGGGCGTTTCTACCATGACTATTATGGTGAAAATCTGTTCCGTACCGACATGGGCATCGAAAGAACTTCCCTCGGTTCTTTACTCGACCATACTGGCGCATTTGGCGAAAGCGAAAAATATGCCGCGCGCGTATTTGGTGCCGATCGCTCCTGGTCGGTCGTCGTCGGGACTTCCGGCTCTAACCGCACTATCATGCAGGCTTGCATGACCGATAACGATGTGGTGGTCGTTGACCGTAACTGCCACAAATCCATCGAACAAGGCTTAATGCTGACTGGCGCGAAACCGGTCTACATGGTGCCAAGCCGCAACCGCTACGGCATTATCGGGCCAATCTACCCGCAGGAAATGCAGCCTGAAACTTTACAGAAGAAAATCAGCGAAAGCCCGCTGACCAAAGATAAAGTTGGGCAAAAACCCTCTTACTGCGTGGTAACCAACTGCACCTACGACGGCGTATGCTACAACGCCAAAGAAGCGCAGGATCTGTTAGAAAAAACCTCCGATCGTCTGCACTTCGACGAAGCCTGGTACGGCTATGCGCGCTTTAATCCGATCTATGCCGATCACTATGCCATGCGCGGTGAACCGGGCGATCATAACGGCCCAACCGTTTTTGCTACCCACTCCACTCACAAACTGCTGAATGCGCTGTCGCAGGCGTCTTACATTCATGTGCGTGAAGGTCGTGGAGCGATTAACTTCTCCCGCTTTAATCAGGCATACATGATGCATGCCACCACTTCCCCGTTGTATGCCATCTGCGCATCAAACGATGTGGCAGTATCGATGATGGACGGCAACAGCGGCCAGTCTCTGACGCAGGAAGTTATCGACGAAGCGGTCGATTTCCGTCAGGCAATGGCGCGGTTGTATAAAGAATTTACCGACGAAGGAAACTGGTTCTTTAAACCGTGGAATAAAGAAGTGGTTACCGACCCGGAAACTGGCAAAACCTATGACTTTGCCGACGCGCCGAGCAAACTGCTGACCACCGTTCAGGACTGCTGGGTAATGCACCCAGGAGAAAGCTGGCACGGCTTTAAAGATATCCCGGACAACTGGAGCATGCTCGACCCGATTAAAGTCAGCATCCTCGCACCGGGGATGGGAGAAGACGGCGAACTGGAAGAGACTGGCGTACCTGCCGCACTGGTCACCGCCTGGCTTGGTCGTCACGGCATTGTGCCAACCCGCACCACTGACTTCCAGATTATGTTCCTGTTCTCTATGGGCGTAACCCGTGGGAAATGGGGAACTCTGGTTAACACACTTTGCTCTTTCAAACGCCACTACGATGCTAATACACCGCTGGCGCAGGTGATGCCGGAACTTGCTGAACAATATCCTGACACTTACGCGAATATGGGTATTCACGATCTGGGTGACAAAATGTTTGCCTGGCTGAAAGAAAACAACCCAGGCGCACGGTTGAACGAAGCCTATTCTGGCCTGCCGGTGGCTGAAATCACCCCGCGTGAAGCCTACAACGCGATTGTCGATAACAACGTCGAACTGGTATCCATTGAAAACCTGCCGGGACGTATTGCGGCGAACTCTGTTATCCCGTATCCGCCAGGAATCCCAATGCTGCTCTCTGGCGAAAACTTCGGCGATAAAAACAGTCCGCAGGTAAGCTATTTACGCTCACTACAATCCTGGGATCATCATTTCCCTGGTTTCGAACACGAAACTGAAGGTACCGAAATTATTGACGGTATTTACCACGTGATGTGTGTGAAAGCGTAACCACTATTCCGCTGAAGGCGTAATTGTTTAAATAACATTACGTCGCCTGGCCTGAGGCCTTTTGAGTATGGCAACGTTTTCATAAAAATTGCTGCAAACAAAAATGTCATACTTTTTGCGCGGCCCCACCCCGCGCTTTTTTTTGCCTGTTATTTACACTTTTTCAGCATGTAAAATTTTTTGTACATGAGAAATTACTATAAAAATTTGTAATATTAGTAAAACACGTTATTTTTATGCATGTTTTGATTCGTCATACAATTATATAACCATTTCCCCGTATCGCTCTTCCTGGCGAAAACGGGTCTTTTATTTGCATTCAGGAGTACATGTATGAGGATTTGCAGCGACCAACCTTGTATTGTTTTATTGACTGAAAAAGATGTCTGGTTAAGGGTGAATGGGAAAGAACCTATAAGCCTGAAGGCTAACCACATGGCGTTATTAAGTTGTGAAAATAATATTATTGATGTCTCCTCACTTAATAACACTTTGGTTGCGCATATTAGTCATAACATCATCAAAGATTACCTCCGTTTTCTGAATAAAGATCTCTCAAAAATACCCGTCTGGCAACGAAGCGCCACCCCAGTTCTGGCCTTACCATGCCTGACACTGGACCTCTTTCGCGTCGCTGCTCAACATAGCATGATGCCCGCTGAAACAGAGTCAGAAAAAGAACGCACTCGTGCATTATTATTCACTGTGCTATCACGCTTTCTCGACAGTAAAAAATTCCTTTCTCTTATGATGTATATGTTACGTAATTGTGTAAGTGATAGCGTTTATCAAATAATTGAAAGCGATATTCATAAAGACTGGAATCTTAGTATGGTAGCCAGCTGTTTATGTCTAAGCCCCAGCCTGTTAAAGAAAAAACTGAAAAGTGAAAACACCAGTTATAGCCAAATAATCACCACCTGCCGTATGCGTTATGCCGTAAATGAATTAATGATGGACGGCAAAAATATCTCACAGGTATCACAATCCTGCGGCTACAACAGCACTTCCTATTTTATATCTGTATTTAAAGACTTCTATGGTATGACGCCTCTCCATTATGTTAGTCAGCACAGAGAACATTCTGTCGCCTGATTTATAACCTGAACGAAGAGCTATATTAATAACAGCATCAGCGATAACCCGGTTGAGGATAATTCAACGCGCGAGTGTAGGCGTATGATATGACGTAATTTATTGTCACGAAGCTCGCCTTCGCAGGAGTTTAATTATGTCTTCGGATGCTGACGCTCACAAAGTGGGCTTAATCCCCGTCACCCTGATGGTGTCGGGGAATATTATGGGGTCAGGTGTTTTTCTGTTACCTGCAAACCTGGCCTCGACAGGCGGGATAGCCATATATGGTTGGTTGGTGACGATTATCGGTGCGCTGGCTTTGTCGATGGTCTACGCCAAAATGTCTTTCCTTGATCCCAGCCCTGGCGGTTCATATGCCTACGCGCGCCGCTGCTTTGGCCCTTTCCTCGGGTATCAAACAAACGTTCTCTACTGGCTGGCCTGCTGGATCGGCAATATTGCCATGGTGGTCATTGGCGTGGGGTATTTAAGCTACTTCTTCCCTATCCTCAAAGATCCGTTGGTATTAACCATCACCTGTGTGGTGGTGCTGTGGATCTTCGTTCTGCTTAATATCGTCGGTCCAAAAATGATCACCCGCGTGCAGGCTGTCGCCACTGTGCTGGCGCTGATCCCCATTGTCGGAATTGCAGTATTCGGCTGGTTCTGGTTCCACAGTGAAACGTATATGGCAGCCTGGAACGTGAGTGGTCAGGGTACTTTCGGTGCGATTCAAAGTACCTTAAACGTCACGTTGTGGTCGTTTATTGGGGTAGAAAGTGCTTCCGTTGCGGCGGGCGTAGTGAAAAACCCGAAACGCAACGTGCCTATCGCCACCATTGGCGGGGTGTTGATTGCCGCCGTCTGCTATGTACTCTCGACCACGGCAATTATGGGGATGATCCCTAATGCCGCGCTACGCGTTTCCGCCTCACCTTTTGGCGATGCAGCGCGGATGGCGCTGGGTGATACCGCTGGGGCCATTGTCTCCTTCTGCGCAGCGGCAGGTTGCTTAGGCTCGCTGGGCGGCTGGACACTACTGGCCGGGCAAACGGCGAAAGCGGCTGCCGATGACGGCCTGTTCCCCCCCATTTTTGCCCGCGTTAACAAAGCGGGTACTCCGGTTGCCGGGTTGATTATCGTTGGTATTCTGATGACTATCTTCCAGTTCAGTAGCATCTCGCCAAACGCCACCAAAGAGTTTGGTCTGGTGTCCTCCGTATCGGTAATCTTTACCCTCGTGCCTTATCTTTACACCTGTGCCGCTTTACTGCTTTTAGGTCACGGTCACTTTGGCAAAACGCGTCCGGCGTATGTGACCATCACGACTATCGCCTTCCTTTACTGTATCTGGGCGGTGGTCGGTTCTGGTGAAAAAGAGGTCATGTGGTCATTCGTCACTCTGATGGTGATCACAGCCATGTACACGCTGAACTACAACCGGATGCATAAAAACCCCTATCCTTTAGATGCACCGACCAGTAAAGATTAAGCCTCTCTTAATCCAGCAAACGCATAAGCCAACCTTAAGAACTTAAGGTTGGCTTAACTTTGCTTTGCGAACATATGCGCACTTTGTTCGATGGAAACACCGTGATGTTGAAGCGCCTTCTAAAAAGACCCTCTTTGAATTTACTCGCCTGGCTATTGCTGGCCTCTTTTTATATCTCTATCTGCCTGAATATTGCCTTTTTTAAACAGGTATTACAGGCGTTACCGCTGGATTCACTGCATAACGTGCTGGTTTTCTTGTCGATGCCGGTCGTCGCCTTCAGCGTGATTAATATTGTCCTGACACTAAGCTCTTTCTTATGGCTTAATCGCCCGCTGGCATGTCTGTTTATTCTTGTCGGCGCATCAGCGCAATATTTCATCATGACTTATGGCATCGTCATCGACCGTTCAATGATTGCCAATATTATGGATACCACAGCGGCGGAAAGTTATGCGTTGATGACGCCGCGGATGTTATTAACGCTAGGGTTAAGCGGCGTACTTGCCGCGCTGATTGCCTGCTGGATAAAAATCAAACCTGCCACCTCGCGCCTGCGCAGTGTTCTTTTCCGCGGAGCCAGCATCCTGATTTCTATACTGCTGATTGTGCTGGTCGCCGCACTATTTTATAAAGACTACGCCTCGCTGTTTCGCAACAACAAAGAGCTGGTGAAATCCTTAAGCCCGTCTAACAGCATTGTTGCCAGCTGGTCATGGTATTCTCATCAACGACTGGCGAATCTGCCGCTGGTACGCATTGGTGAGGATGCTCGCCGCAACCCGTTAATGCAAAATGGAGATCGGAAAAACCTGACCATTTTGATCGTCGGTGAAACTTCACGGGCGGAAAACTTCTCGCTCAACGGCTACCCGCGTGAAACTAACCCGCGGCTGGCGAAAGATAACGTGGTCTATTTCCCAAATACTGCGTCTTGCGGCACAGCAACGGCTGTTTCTGTACCGTGCATGTTCTCGGATATGCCGCGCGAGCATTACAAAGAAGAGCTGGCACAACACCAGGAAGGCGTGCTGGATATCATTCAGCGGGCGGGTATCAACGTGCTTTGGAATGACAACGATGGCGGCTGCAAAGGCGTCTGCGACCGCGTGCCTCACCAGAACGTCACTGCGCTGAACTTGCCTGGTCAGTGCATCAACGGCGAATGCTATGACGAAGTGCTGTTCCACGGGCTGGAAGAGTACATCAATAACCTGCAGGGAGATGGCGTGATTGTATTACACACCATCGGCAGCCACGGCCCGACCTATTACAACCGTTATCCGCCGCAGTTCAGGAAATTTACCCCTACTTGCGACACCAACGAGATCCAAACCTGCACGAAAGAACAACTGGTGAACACTTACGACAACACGCTGGTCTACGTCGACTATATTGTTGATAAAGCGATTAATCTGCTGAAAGAACATCAGGATAAATTTACCACCAGCCTGGTTTATCTTTCTGATCACGGTGAATCGTTAGGTGAAAATGGCATCTATCTGCACGGCCTGCCTTATGCCATCGCCCCGGATAGCCAAAAACAGGTGCCAATGCTGCTGTGGCTGTCGGAGGATTATCAAAAGCGGTATCAGGTTGACCAGAATTGCCTGCAAAAACAGGCGCAAACGCAGCACTATTCACAAGACAATTTATTCTCAACGCTGTTGGGATTAACCGGTGTTGAGACGAAGTATTACCAGGCTGCGGATGATATTCTGCAAACTTGCAGGAGAACGACTGAATGAAAATTCTAATTGTTGAAGACGATACACTGTTATTGCAGGGATTGATTCTGGCGGCGCAAACGGAAGGCTACGCCTGTGATGGCGTCACAACCGCACGGATGGCGGAACAAAGCCTGGAAGCTGGTCATTACAGTCTGGTGGTGCTGGATTTAGGTTTACCTGACGAAGACGGGCTGCATTTTCTCGCCCGTATCCGGCAGAAAAAATACACCCTGCCGGTGCTGATCCTCACCGCCCGCGACACTCTGACCGACAAAATCGCCGGGCTGGATGTCGGGGCCGACGACTATCTGGTGAAGCCTTTTGCGCTGGAAGAGTTGCACGCCCGCATTCGCGCCCTGCTGCGACGCCATAATAATCAGGGCGAAAGCGAGTTGATTGTTGGCAACCTGACGCTGAATATGGGTCGCCGTCAGGTATGGATGGGCGGTGAAGAACTGATTCTGACGCCGAAAGAATATGCTCTGCTGTCACGGTTGATGCTCAAGGCAGGCAGCCCCGTGCATCGGGAAATTCTCTACAACGACATCTATAACTGGGACAACGAACCCTCGACTAACACCCTGGAAGTGCATATCCACAACCTGCGCGATAAAGTGGGTAAGTCGCGCATCCGTACCGTACGCGGTTTTGGCTATATGCTGGTCTTAAATGAGGAGAACTAATTGAATCTGATGCGTTTTCTGCGTCGTCCAATATCGCTACGCCAGCGGCTAATATTGACCATCGGGGCCATTTTGCTGGTGTTTGAGCTGATCAGCGTCTTCTGGCTATGGCATGAAAGTACCGAGCAGATTCAGCTATTTGAGCAGGCGTTACGCGACAATCGCAACAACGACCGCCACATCATGCGTGAGATCCGCGAGGCGGTCGCCAGCCTGATTGTCCCCGGCGTGTTTATGGTCAGCCTGACGCTATTTATCTGCTATCAAGCGGTACGGCGCATCACCCGTCCGCTGGCGGAGTTGCAAAAAGAGCTGGAAGCGCGCACCGCCGACAACTTAACGCCCATTGCCATTCACAGTGCCACCCTCGAAATAGAATCGGTGGTTTCGGCTTTGAACGATCTGGTATCTCGCCTGACCAGCACGCTGGATAACGAACGCTTGTTTACCGCTGACGTCGCTCACGAACTGCGAACGCCGCTGGCGGGGGTACGTTTGCATCTGGAGTTGCTGGCGAAAACGCATCACATTGATGTAGCGCCGTTAGTGGCGCGGCTTGATCAGATGATGGAGAGCGTCTCCCAGTTGTTACAACTGGCGCGTGCGGGTCAGTCATTTTCATCCGGTAATTATCAGCATGTAAAACTGCTGGAAGATGTGATTCTGCCCTCGTATGACGAGTTAAGTACCATGCTCGATCAGCGTCAGCAAACCTTGCTGTTGCCAGAAAGCGCCGCCGACATCACCGTTCAGGGTGATGCAACCCTGCTGCGGATGTTATTGCGAAACCTGGTAGAAAACGCCCATCGTTACAGCCCACAAGGCAGCAACATTATGATTAAGCTGCAAGAAGATGGCGGTGCGGTAATGGCGGTTGAAGATGAAGGGCCAGGTATTGATGAGAGTAAATGCGGGGAGTTAAGCAAAGCGTTTGTACGAATGGACAGCCGTTATGGCGGAATTGGTCTGGGATTAAGTATTGTCAGCCGCATCACGCAGTTGCATCACGGGCAGTTTTTCCTGCAAAACCGGGAAGAAACCTCCGGCACGCGTGCCTGGGTACGGCTGAAGAAAGATCAGTACGTGGCAAACCAGATATAGAGAAAGCTGCTGACTACCAGCACGCTGAACACGGTAGTTAAACGTTCATAAATACGGTTTTTCATTGCACTCTCCTCCGTTAACCTGGAGGAGAGTATGCGCGCCAGAGATTAAGTGAACCTTAAGAGTTCGGTTGTAGGCCTGATAAGACAGCGTCGCATCAGGCCATCCATTTCAGATTACTCATCAATACGCGGATGTTGCTGCACCAGGCGAGAACGTTTCGCCTGCAAATCGGCAATCTCGTGGTCAATATCCTCGATTTTTTGCTCAATATTATCGTAATGCTCAACAAGAATTTCCTTCGCTTCCTGTAAATCTGACGCCGCTGGCGTCGCACCTTTCAATGGCTGATTCGCCGTCTCTTTCATGGTTACGCCGGTGATTAAACCAACCACCGCCACGACCATCAGGTAATAGGCAGGCATCATCAGATTCTGCGAGCTTTCGACCAGCCAGGCCGCCAGTGTTGGCGTCAGACCAGCAATCAGCACCGAAATATTAAATGCCGCCGCCAGTGCACTGTAACGGATATGCGTCGGGAACATCGCTGGCAGCGTTGAGGCCATAACACCCGTAAAGCAGTTAAGGATCACTGCCAGCATCAACAACCCGGCGAAAATCAGGCCGATGATATTACTGTTAATCAGGATGAACGCCGGGATCGCCAGCGCAAACAGCGCAACACTGCCGAGGATCACAAACGGACGACGGCCAAAACGGTCACTAAGCAGCCCCATCACCGGTTGCACAAACAGCATACCAATCATAATGGCGATAATAATCAGCACTCCGTGGTCTTCGGAGTAGTGCAGGTTATGCGACAAATAACTCGGCATATAGGTCAGCAGCATGTAGTAAGTGACGTTGGTGGCAATCACCAGGCCAATACACGTCAACAAACTGCGCCAGTGTTTGGTGGCAATCTCTTTAAACGAGACTTTCGGACCATCCTGCAAACCTTCCCGGTCGCCCTGCTCCAGTTTCTCAACATGTTGCTGGAAAGCTGGCGTCTCTTCCAGCGCATGGCGCAAGTAAAGCCCGATAATCCCTAGAGGCAGAGCGATAAAGAACGGAATACGCCAGCCCCAGTCGAGGAAGTTTTCTTCACCGACGATGGTCGAAATTAACACCACCACGCCCGCACCCAGCACAAACCCGGCAATAGAACCGAAATCCAGCCAACTGCCCATAAAGCCGCGTTTACGGTCAGGGGAGTATTCCGCAACAAATATCGACGCCCCGGTATATTCGCCCCCTACCGAGAATCCTTGCGCCATCTTACAGATCAACAACAGAATCGGTGCCCAAATACCAATAGAGGCGTAGGACGGTATTAAGCCAATACAGAACGTACTGATCGACATAATCACAATGGTGATCGCAAGGATCTTCTGGCGACCATATTTATCGCCCAGCATACCGAAGAAGAGCCCGCCAAGCGGTCGAATCAGAAAGGGAACGGAGAAGGTGGCAAGTGCAGCAACCATCTGCACGCTGGGGTCAGCCCCCGGGAAAAAGACCTTACCTAATGCGTAGGCAACAAAACCATAAACACCAAAATCGAACCATTCCATTGCATTACCCAGCGATGCTGCGGTAATGGCTTTGCGCAGTTTACCGTCATCAATAATAGTGACGTCACGAAGGGTAATCGGTTTTACTTTTTTCCTTTTCAGCATAGCTTTCCTCGCAGAGTAAGCCCATTTCCGCACACGTCAGGCAAATAACATGGCGCCCGCAAAAGGGAAGCGGGAATTGCAGGGTGCAATCTCTGTAACAAGCGTAGCGGGTTTACTTACACGTTCCGATTAAGAATTGTACAACCAAACCAGTTGACGCCTGAATTGGGCAGTTAATGACCTTTTTACCCTACCAGCGTTTAAATTTGTGATCAACTTCACACATGGATTTCGTTAAACACCCATCAATGTAACCAATTATTTACACGCAATTTACAGAGAAGATTTCCTCGACCATGGCCTCCACCAGACGTTGTGCTGAACAGAGCCGTGGCATCCCTACCGCGACAGTTTGCCAACGTTGGGTCACCGACCAGCAAACGGGCTGTTTATCTGCATCGGACCACTTACCCAACCAACCTAAAAAATCAGCATGCTCCCCACCGCTTAGAGCTGTGGGTGATGTGAACCATTGGTGGTAATAATGACGAGTAGTCGGTGCCGCGTTGATACTTTCAGCCAGATATTGCGTCGCTTTCACGCGCAAATCATCAAGCAACAACGCTGCCGCTTGCGGACTTCCCAGACGGCAGGCATCGCCAAACGCCCCCCAACGCAGTTCTTCCAGAACGATGAAACCACGTCCAGGCAGCGACCAACTGTCATACGCACCGGCACGCCAGCGAGTAAAAATTTGCTCGCTCTGTTCGCCCGCCTGCACCAGCAACCCTCGTTGCGTTAAGGCTTTTTCCTTACAGTGACAACGGGCTGAAAACCACTCATATAAAGCGGTAATTTGCTGCTGGAGTTCCGGGAAAGCGGATTGTGGGCGGAGATCCCTTTTTTGCAGTAACGCCAGATATTGTGCGATCTGTGTCAACGCCAGATGACCGGGGTCAAGCATTGCCGCCAGTTTTTCCACCAATGCCAGGCGTAGACTAAGCGGCGCATTTAACATTCCGGCATTCGCCCACGTCTGAAGCTGTGTGCGAGCAAGGATCTCCTGCATCAGTCGTTCACGAAACTGCTGCTGATGGGCTTGCGGATGGCGGGTATCATCGCCCAGCGCCAGATCCACTAAAAAGCGGGGATGAATCGACTCCAGCACACGACCGGGGCCGTCCAGTAACGTCTTTGTCAATACTGTTCTGCCGTGAAAAGAGTTTGAATATCATCGCGTAACAACTGAGAGTCCGTATAAATCCAGCCGTGCGTTGTTGCAGTCTGCTGCAATTGCTGCTGCATAATTTTCACCACGGATTCATTTTGCTGTCGCAAAGCCAGACTTTCGCGTAAACGCGTGTGTAATTCCGTCAAACATACAGCGAAATCAGCGAAAAATGTGCTCATTCCTGCCGTGACAGAATCATCGACCTGAACCGCTAAAACTTTAGCCATTTGTTGGCAATAGAGGTCAATTTCTTCGGTTAACGTACGTTGTAGCACACTGTAATCAACGATCTTCGTCGGGGATTTATCACTACTCCGTCCCCAGTCTGGTTGATTCAACCAGCGCGAGAAAGTCTCACGTACAACACCTAAACGGGTGACTTGCTCATCCGGTATTTCCTGGAGTGATATTGCATCGCTGAATAGCTGGCGAGTATTGAAGTGGGGAACCACGCTGCGAAAAACAGGAAACTCAAATCCAGGGCGAAACCCAGACTCACTCAATGCTACTTTAACCTGTTGTTCAATGGGACGAATAACATCGGTTAGTACCCGGCAAAGGGTTGATTCCAGTTCAGCAAAACGCAGCGTGAAATCCCGGCTGATTTGGGTCTGTGCCGTCTGTAACAGTGTCTCGCAGCGAGTACGAATCTCGCTTAATGGCCACGAATCATGTTGAAACAGCACGGCTAACTGGGCATTCATCTGATCTTGCTGCTGACGCAAAAAGTCGTTGGCTGATGTCAGGGCCAGCTCTATTTCATGTTGAATCTCACCGCTCACCTGCGTCTGATTGAGTTGCAATAGCTGCAAATTTTCTTCGAGTTGGTGGATATTTTGCCGCAATAGCTCGCAGGCGACAGTCAGGCCGTGGGCGCGAAAATCAAGGTACTCCCGCGCCTGCTGGGCGTAATTCAACAATTTATGCGAGGCAGAACGCAGAGCGTACAACGACGCGTTGGCATACGCGGCATGAAGCAACGCCTGCACCGGCTGTTCAAATAACGAGTCTTCCCACAATTGCTCAACTGCATGGCGAATATGGTCGATATCCTCCAGATCCGCGTTACACCAGCGCCTGCCGAGCGCCGCATGAGCAAAATCCTCCACCCAGCGTTGCTGTTGAGGATCGGGCAATCTGCCGCTGCTGGCTAACTCATGGCGCGCCCGATTCGCCAGATAGCCCCACATCGACGATACCGGAAATATCTGCCCTGGCGTAACACAGCCTTTCATCAACGTCCCGGAAATCAGCGCCCGCACCTGTTCGGCATCGTCGCTGTTACGATCCTGCTGATCGAATTTATTGACCAATACATACAGCGGTACTGACTTGCCGACGGCCATAACCGCCGCGCGCACCTCTTCATCGGAGATCGATTTCAGTTGCGTATAATCCATCACCGCCAGCACCGCAGAAGCGCGCGCCAGCTGCTCATTAAGCATTTGTTGCAGATGTGGTTGTCCGGCTTCGTTTGGCCCGGGAGTATCCAGTAATGTTAACTGCCCCGGATAACTTTCCAGCCCCGCCAGATGGACGAACTCCACTTCAATCACCGGAATATGTTCAATGGCGGCGTAAGCAGAAAAAGGAAAATCAACGTCCAGCGCTTTCGCCATGCGCACCAAATCATTCAAACTTTTCAGACAATGAAAAATAGGCTGGGCGCCCAGGTAATATTTTTCGAAAGCGACGCCATTTTCGATCCGCTGCATAAGTGCACGCATATCTTTATCTATTTCCAGCAGATCGGTCAGATGCTTAATATCGTAATCACGCAGGCGTTGTTGTAATTGTTGGATTAAACGGTCAATTGGCGCGACATGTGAAAAATGCAGCACGGGTTCTTTTTGCCCCGGTGTATGGCGAATAAGCGTTGGCAGCGCAGTCATAGGGCGATTGCGATTAGGAAGAACTTCAGTGCCAACAATGGCATTAATGGTGGTTGATTTCCCTGCTTTCATTGTGCCGACAATCGCCAGCACCATTTCCAGACGGGAAATTTTACGCAGCTCATTATTCAGCATCGCGTGGCGCTCGACGATATTATGCTGACTCCAGGGTAAAGTCAGAGGCGGCGCCACTTCTCCAGGTACAGCGAGAGGCATTTTTTCCAGTAACTGCAACTGTTGTCGGGAAAGCAGTAACAGACGTTCCGCCTCCTGACTTAACTCATATATTGTCTGTGTGCACATGGAAAGTTCTTCCTTAAAGCAAATTTTATTACTTTTATTTAGCCAGTTCGTTTTTTAGTTCTGTTTTCGGCTTTTATAATTACTGCGGGAAATAATTTATATTTAATTTGTTGTTTTTATTAGAATGACGACGTCTCTTCCGACACGTTTAAAAGTCAGAAAGATAAAAAACAATTAAATAAAAAAAAGAACAAGAATAAAGTTAACCTTATCTCAAATAATAAACTGAGGCAAAAAGATTATTTTCTTTTTGCCTTCTCTTTCAAATGAAAACGATCGTCGTCTAAAATCAGCAGTACCCCCGACAAACTCAGGGATTTTGTGTATAATTGCGGCCTTTTTCGGCAATCTGCCGTTTTTTGGCGCTTTTGCCCCGCTGACTTTTGAGGAAAACCCCATGTCATTACCACACTGCCCAAAATGCAACTCCGAATACACTTACGAAGATAACGGCATGTACATCTGCCCGGAATGCGCCTACGAATGGAACGACGCAGAACCTGCGCAGGAAAGTGACGAGCTGATCGTTAAAGATGCTAACGGCAACCTGCTGGCTGACGGCGACAGCGTTACCATCATTAAAGATCTGAAGGTGAAAGGTAGCTCTTCGATGCTGAAGATCGGCACCAAAGTGAAAAACATCCGCCTGGTTGAAGGCGACCATAACATCGATTGCAAAATCGACGGTTTTGGTCCGATGAAACTGAAATCTGAGTTCGTGAAAAAGAACTGATTGTATTGCTCAATGTAATGTTGGCACATGATCGGTAGGCCGGATAAGGCGCTCGCGCCGCATCCGGCAACGGTGCCAGATGCCTGATGCGACGCTCGCGCGTCTTATCAGGCCTACAAATTCCCGCACACCCGCACCATCCGTAGGCCGGATAAGGCGTTCACGCCGCATCCGGCAACAGTGCGACTGCCTGATGCGACGCTCGCGCGTCTTATCAGGCCGCCTCTCATCTGTACAAATTTCGAACTACACTTAACTGGCTTCTCTTAACTGAGGTCACCATCATGCCGTTAAGTCCCTACCTCTCTTTTGCCGGTAACTGTGCCGACGCAATTGCTTATTATCAACGCACATTGGGCGCGGAACTGCTCTATAAAATCAGCTTCGGCGAAATGCCGAAATCAGCGCAGGACAGCGCCGAAGGCTGCCCTTCCGGGTTGCAATTTCCCGATACCGCCATCGCCCATGCTAACGTGCGTATTGCCGGAAGCGATATCATGATGAGCGATGCCATGCCGTCAGGAAAAGCCAGCTACTCCGGCTTTACGCTGGTGCTCGATTCGCAACAGGTCGAAGAAGGAAAACGCTGGTTTGATAACCTTGCAGCTAACGGAAAAATCGAAATGGACTGGCAGGAAACCTTCTGGGCGCATGGCTTCGGCAAAGTCACTGATAAATTTGGCGTACCGTGGATGATTAATGTCGTCAAACAACAACCAACGCAATAACCCGCCGGGAGGCCCGCCCTCCCGCACTGTCATCGAATTCCCGTTAACTCTTCATCTGTTAGTCACTTTTAATTAACCAAATCGTCACAATAATCCGCCACGATGGAGCCACTTTTTTAGGGAGGCTGCATCATGCAAACGATTATCCGTGTCGAGAAGCTCGCCAAAACCTTCAATCAGCATCAGGCGCTGCACGCGGTTGATCTGAACATTCATCATGGTGAAATGGTGGCTCTGCTTGGGCCGTCGGGTTCCGGCAAATCCACCCTTTTACGTCACTTAAGCGGTTTGATTACCGGCGATAAATCTGTCGGTAGCCATATCGAGCTGCTGGGCCGCACTGTCCAGCGCGAAGGCCGTCTGGCGCGCGATATCCGCAAAAGCCGCGCCCATACCGGCTACATCTTCCAACAATTCAACCTGGTGAATCGCCTGAGCGTACTGGAGAACGTGCTGATTGGCGCGCTCGGCAGCACGCCGTTCTGGCGCACCTGTTTTAGCTGGTTCACCGGTGAGCAGAAACAGCGCGCGTTACAGACGCTGACCCGCGTTGGCATGGTGCACTTTGCTCATCAGCGCGTTTCCACCCTCTCCGGCGGTCAGCAACAGCGCGTGGCGATTGCCCGCGCGCTGATGCAGCAGGCGAAGGTGATTCTGGCGGACGAACCGATCGCCTCGCTGGACCCGGAATCAGCGCGCATCGTGATGGACACCCTGCGCGACATCAACCAGAACGACGGCATCACCGTGGTCGTCACGCTGCATCAGGTGGATTACGCCCTGCGCTACTGCGAACGCATCGTCGCGCTACGCCAGGGGCACGTCTTCTACGACGGCAGCAGCCAACAGTTTGATAACGAACGTTTTGACCATCTCTACCGCAGCATTAATCGCATCGAAGAGAACGCGAAAGCTGCCTGACATCCCCATCATTGAGGAAAACGAATGAACGCTAAGATAATTGCCTCGCTGGCCTTCACCAGCATGTTCAGCCTCAGCACCCTGTTAAGCCCGGCACACGCCGAAGAGCAGGAAAAGGCGCTGAATTTCGGCATTATTTCAACGGAATCACAGCAAAACCTGAAACCGCAATGGACGCCATTCTTACAGGATATGGAGAAGAAGCTGGGCGTGAAGGTCAACGCCTTCTTTGCCCCGGACTACGCGGGCATTATCCAGGGAATGCGCTTCAACAAAGTGGATATCGCCTGGTACGGCAACCTGTCGGCGATGGAAGCGGTGGATCGCGCCAACGGCCAGGTCTTCGCCCAGACGGTTGCGGCGGATGGATCGCCGGGTTACTGGAGCGTATTGATCGTCAACAAAGACAGCCCGATCAACAACCTGAACGATCTGTTGGCAAAGCGGAAAGATCTCACCTTCGGCAATGGCGATCCTAACTCCACCTCTGGCTTCCTCGTCCCCGGTTACTACGTCTTTGCCAAAAACAATATCTCCGTCAGCGACTTTAAGCGCACGGTCAACGCCGGGCATGAAACCAACGCCCTCGCCGTCGCCAACAAACAGGTGGATGTCGCCACCAACAACACTGAAAACCTCGATAAGCTGAAAACCTCCGCACCAGAGAAGCTGAAAGAACTGAAAGTGATCTGGAAGTCGCCACTGATCCCAGGCGATCCGATCGTCTGGCGCAAAAATCTGTCCGAAACCACCAAAGACAAGATCTACGACTTCTTTATGAACTACGGCAAAACGCCGGAAGAGAAAGCGGTGCTGGAGCGTCTGGGCTGGGCGCCGTTCCGCGCCTCCAGCGACCTGCAACTGGTACCCATTCGCCAGCTCGCGCTGTTTAAAGAGATGCAGGGCGTAAAAGGCAATAAAGGGTTGAATGAGCAGGACAAGCTGGCAAAAACCACCGAGATTCAGGCACAGCTGGATGACCTGGACCGCCTGAACAACGCGTTAAGCGCGATGAGTTCGGTGAGTAAAGCGGTGCAGTAAATCGTAAGTCGGATAAGACGCCCCAGCGTCGCATCCGACAATGTGCAGACGTTGATGCCGGATGCGGTGCAAGCACCTTATCTGGCCTACAAACCGGAGCCAAACATGCAAACCATCACCATCGCCCCACCCAAGCGCAGCTGGTTCTCGCTTCTGAGCTGGGCCGTTGTTCTCGCCGTGCTGGCCGTCTCGTGGCAGGGCGCGGAAATGGCCCCGCTCACGCTGATTAAAGATGGCGGCAACATGGCGACTTTCGCCGCCGACTTCTTCCCGCCCGATTTCAGCCAGTGGCAGGATTACCTCACCGAAATGGCCGTCACGCTGCAAATCGCCGTCTGGGGAACTGCGCTGGCCATCATTCTCTCCATTCCCTTCGGTCTGATGAGCGCCGAAAATCTGGTGCCCTGGTGGGTTTACCAGCCCACGCGCCGCCTGATGGACGCCTGCCGCGCCATTAACGAAATGGTCTTCGCCATGCTGTTCGTGGTCGCCGTCGGCCTCGGTCCGTTCGCTGGCGTGCTGGCGCTGTTTATCCACACCACCGGCGTGCTCTCCAAACTGCTTTCCGAAGCAGTGGAAGCGATTGAACCCGGCCCGGTGGAAGGCATTCGCGCCACTGGCGCCAACAAGCTCGAAGAGATCCTCTACGGCGTACTGCCACAGGTGATGCCACTGCTGATTTCCTACTCCCTCTATCGCTTCGAATCCAACGTCCGCTCGGCGACCGTCGTCGGCATGGTCGGCGCGGGCGGGATCGGCGTCACGCTGTGGGAAGCGATTCGCGGTTTCCAGTTCCAGCAAACCTGCGCCCTGATGGTGCTGATTATCGTCACGGTCAGCCTGCTGGATTTCCTCTCTCAACGGTTGCGTAAGCACTTTATCTGATTAGCGAGGCATTGATATCTATGCACTTGTCTACACATCCGACCAGCTACCCGACACGCTATCAGGAGATAGCCGCAAAACTTGAGCAGGAGCTTCGTCAACACTACCGCTGCGGTGACTATCTCCCCGCGGAGCATCAACTGGCGGCACGCTTTGAGGTGAACCGCCACACCTTGCGCCGCGCCATCGACCAACTGGTGGAGAAAGGCTGGGTACAGCGCCGTCAGGGCGTCGGCGTGCTGGTGCTGATGCGCCCGTTCGATTACCCGCTCAACGCCCAGGCGCGTTTTAGCCAGAACCTGCTGGACCAGGGCAGCCACCCCACCAGCGAAAAACTGCTGTCGGTGCTGCGCCCCGCCTCCGGTCACGTCGCTGATGCGCTGGGGATAACCGAGGGGGAGAACGTCATCCACCTGCGCACCCTGCGTCGGGTCAACGGCGTCGCGCTCTGTTTAATCGACCACTACTTTGCGGACCTCACGCTCTGGCCGACGCTGCAACGCTTCGACAGCGGCTCGCTGCACGATTTTCTGCGCGAGCAAACGGGGATTGCGCTGCGCCGCAGCCAGACGCGGATCAGCGCCCGCCGCGCCCAGGCCAAAGAGTGCCAGCGTCTTGAAATCCCGAATATGTCGCCGCTGCTGTGCGTGCGCACCCTTAACCACCGTGACGGTGAAAGCAGCCCGGCGGAGTACTCCGTCAGCCTGACGCGCGCCGACATGATTGAATTCACTATGGAGCACTGAATGCACGCAGATACCGCGACCCGCCAGCACTGGATGTCCGTACTGGCGCACAGCCAACCGGCTGAACTGGCAGCCCGCCTGAACGCGCTGAACATCACCGCCGACTATGACGTTATCCGCGCCGCCGAAACCGGCCTGGTGCAGATTCAGGCGCGGATGGGCGGCACCGGCGAACGTTTTTTTGCCGGCGACGCCACGCTGACCCGCGCCGCCGTGCGCCTGACTGACGGCACGCTCGGCTACAGCTGGGTGCTGGGGCGTGATAAACAGCATGCCGAACGCTGCGCGCTGATTGACGCGCTGATGCAGCAATCTCGCCACTTTCAAAACTTATCAGAAACCCTTATTGCCCCGCTGGACGCTGACCGTATGGCACGCATTGCCGCACGCCAGGCCGAAGTGAACGCCAGCCGGGTCGACTTCTTTACGATGGTTCGCGGAGACAACGCATGACCCTGGAAACCGCTTTTATTCTTCCTGTGCAGGATGCCCAGCACAGTTTTCGTCGCCTGTTAAAGGCCATGAGCGAGCCGGGCGTGATTGTCGCCCTGCATCAGCTCAAACGCGGCTGGCAACCGCTGAATATCGCCACCACCAGCGTGCTGCTGACGCTGGCCGATAACGACACGCCGGTGTGGCTTTCCCAGCCATTAAGTAACGATATCGTCAGCCAGAGCCTGCGTTTTCATACCAACGCGCCGCTGGTCAATCAGCCGGAACAGGCGACCTTTGCGGTGACGGATGAGGCGATTTCCAGCGAACAGCTCAACGCCCTTTCCACCGGCACCGCCGTTGCACCAGAAGCGGGCGCGACGCTGATTTTACAGGTCGCCAGCCTGAGCGGCGGGCGCATGTTGCGTCTCACCGGCGCGGGCATTGCCGAAGAACGGATGATTGCCCCGCAGCTGCCGGAGTGCATTCTGCACGAACTCACCGAGCGCCCGCACCCGTTCCCGCTCGGCATCGACCTGATCCTGACCTGCGGCGAGCGCCTGCTGGCTATTCCGCGAACCACTCATGTGGAGGTGTGCTGATGTACGTTGCCGTGAAAGGGGGCGAAAAGGCGATCGACGCCGCCCACGCCCTGCAAGAAAGCCGACGCCGGGGCAATACCGATTTGCCTGAACTGAGCGTCGCCCAGATTGAACAGCAGCTTAACCTTGCGGTGGATCGCGTGATGACCGAAGGCGGCATTGCCGACCGCGAACTGGCGGCGCTGGCGCTGAAACAGGCCAGCGGCGATAACGTTGAAGCGATTTTCCTGCTGCGCGCCTACCGTACGACGCTGGCAAAGCTGGCGGTAAGCGAGCCGCTCGACACCACCGAGATACGCCTCGAACGGCGTATTTCGGCGGTTTATAAAGACATTCCCGGCGGCCAGCTGCTTGGCCCAACCTACGACTACACCCATCGCCTGCTCGATTTCACTCTGCTGGCAAACGGTGAAGCGCCGACGCTAACCACCGCCGACAGCGAACAACAACCGTCGCCGCACGTTTTCAGCCTGCTGGCGCGTCAGGGGCTGGCGAAGTTTGAAGAAGATAGCGGCGCACAGCCGGACGACATCACCCGCACGCCGCCGGTTTACCCCTGCTCGCGTTCTTCCCGTTTGCAGCAGTTAATGCGCGGCGACGAAGGCTATTTGCTGGCGCTGGCCTACTCCACCCAGCGCGGTTACGGGCGCAATCACCCGTTCGCAGGCGAAATCCGCAGCGGCTATATCGACGTGTCGATTGTGCCGGAAGAGCTGGGATTTGCGGTGAACGTCGGCGAACTGCTGATGACTGAGTGTGAAATGGTCAACGGTTTTATCGACCCGCCGGATGAGCCGCCGCATTTTACACGCGGCTATGGGCTGGTGTTCGGCATGAGCGAGCGCAAAGCGATGGCAATGGCGCTGGTTGACCGCGCTCTGCAAGCCCCGGAATACGGCGAGCACGCGACAGGCCCGGCGCAGGATGAAGAGTTCGTGCTGGCGCATGCCGATAACGTCGAAGCCGCAGGCTTTGTCTCGCACCTCAAACTTCCGCACTACGTCGATTTCCAGGCCGAACTGGAGCTACTCAAACGTCTGCAACAGGAGCAGAACCATGGCTAATCTGAGCGGCTACAACTTTGCGTACCTCGACGAGCAGACCAAACGCATGATCCGCCGCGCCATCTTAAAAGCGGTGGCGATCCCCGGTTATCAGGTGCCGTTTGGCGGGCGCGAAATGCCGATGCCGTACGGCTGGGGAACCGGCGGCATTCAGCTCACCGCCAGCGTGATTGGCGAAAGCGACGTGTTGAAGGTGATTGACCAGGGCGCAGACGACACCACCAACGCCGTGTCGATCCGCAACTTCTTTAAGCGCGTGACCGGGGTAAACACCACCGAGCGCACGGACGATGCGACGCTTATCCAGACGCGCCATCGCATCCCCGAAACGCCGCTGACCGAAGATCAGATCATTATTTTCCAGGTGCCGATCCCGGAACCGCTGCGCTTTATCGAGCCGCGCGAAACGGAGACCCGCACCATGCACGCGCTGGAGGAGTACGGCGTGATGCAGGTGAAGCTGTATGAAGATATCGCCCGCTTCGGTCATATCGCCACCACCTATGCCTATCCGGTGAAAGTGAACGGACGCTACGTGATGGACCCGTCGCCGATCCCGAAATTCGATAACCCAAAAATGGACATGATGCCCGCCCTGCAACTGTTCGGCGCGGGGCGCGAAAAGCGCATCTATGCGGTGCCGCCGTTTACCCGCGTGGAAAGCCTCGATTTCGACGATCACCCGTTCACCGTCCAGCAGTGGGATGAGCCATGCGCCATCTGCGGATCGACCCACAGCTATCTTGATGAAGTGGTGCTGGATGACGCCGGAAACCGCATGTTTGTCTGCTCCGATACCGATTATTGCCGCCAACAGAGCGAGGCGAAAAGCCAATGAATCAACCGTTACTTTCGGTCAATAACCTGACTCATCTTTACGCGCCGGGCAAAGGCTTCAGCGATGTCTCTTTTGATTTATGGCCGGGGGAAGTGCTGGGCATTGTCGGGGAATCCGGCTCCGGGAAGACCACGCTGCTGAAATCAATCTCCGCCCGCCTGACGCCGCAACAGGGGGAGATTTACTACGAGAACCGTTCCCTCTATGGCATGAGCGAAGCCGACCGCCGCCGCCTGCTGCGCACCGAATGGGGCGTGGTGCATCAGCATCCGCTCGACGGCCTGCGCCGCCAGGTCTCGGCGGGCGGCAATATCGGCGAGCGGCTGATGGCGACCGGGGCGCGTCATTACGGCGACATTCGCGCCACCGCGCAGAAGTGGCTGGAAGAGGTGGAAATTCCCGCCAACCGGATCGACGACCTGCCGACCACCTTTTCCGGCGGCATGCAGCAACGTTTGCAGATCGCCCGCAACCTGGTGACGCATCCGAAGCTGGTGTTTATGGACGAGCCAACCGGCGGGCTGGATGTGTCAGTGCAGGCACGCCTGCTCGACCTGCTGCGCGGCCTGGTGGTGGAGCTGAATCTGGCAGTGGTAATTGTTACCCACGATTTAGGCGTCGCCCGCCTGCTGGCGGACCGTTTGCTGGTGATGAAACAGGGGCAAGTGGTGGAGAGTGGGTTAACCGACCGCGTGCTCGACGACCCGCATCACCCGTATACCCAATTGCTGGTGTCATCGGTTTTGCAGAATTGAGCCGGTGCCGGATGCGGCGTAAACGCCTTATCTGGCCTACAAATGCGCTCCCAGTAGGTCGGATAAGACGCATCAGCGTCGCATCCGACACCCGAACCACGAGGCGAAAAATGATTAACGTACAAAACGTCAGTAAAACCTTCATCCTGCACCAGCAAAACGGCGTGCGCCTGCCCGTCTTACAACGCGCCTCGCTCACCGTCAACACGGGCGAATGCGTGGTGCTCCACGGCCACTCCGGCAGCGGCAAATCAACCCTGCTGCGCTCGCTGTACGCCAACTATCTACCCGACGAAGGGCAAATCCAGATCAAACACGGTGACGAATGGGTAGACCTGGTCACTGCACCAGCGCGCAAAGTGGTGGAAATCCGCAAAACCACCGTCGGCTGGGTGAGCCAGTTTCTGCGCGTCATCCCGCGTATTTCGGCGCTGGAAGTGGTGATGCAGCCGCTGCTCGATACTGGCGTTCCGCGTGAAGCCTGCGCCGCTAAAGCCGCGCGTCTGCTCACGCGCCTGAACGTACCGGAACGCCTGTGGCACCTTGCGCCATCAACCTTCTCCGGCGGCGAACAGCAGCGCGTCAACATTGCCCGTGGCTTTATCGTCGACTACCCCATTCTGCTGCTCGACGAACCCACCGCCTCGCTGGACGCCAAAAACAGCGCCGCCGTAGTCGAGCTGATTCGCGAAGCCAAAGCCCGTGGCGCGGCCATCGTCGGCATCTTCCATGATGAAGCCGTACGCAATGACGTCGCCGACCGCCTGCACCCAATGGGAGCCTCTGCATGATTATCAATAACGTCAAACTGGTGCTGGAAAACGAGGTGGTGCACGGTTCGCTGGAGATGCAGGACGGCGAAATCCGCGCCTTTGCCGAAAGCCAGAGCCGCCTGCCAGAAGCGATGGACGGCGAAGGCGGCTGGCTGCTGCCGGGGCTGATTGAGCTGCATACCGACAACCTCGATAAATTCTTCACCCCGCGCCCGAAAGTTGACTGGCCTGCCCACTCGGCGATGAGCAGCCACGACGCGCTGATGGTGGCGAGCGGCATCACCACCGTGCTGGACGCCGTGGCGATTGGTGATGTGCGCGACGGCGGCGATCGGCTGGAGAATCTGGAGAAGATGATCAACGCCATCGAAGAGACGCAGAAACGCGGCGTCAACCGCGCCGAGCACCGTCTGCACCTGCGCTGCGAACTGCCGCATCACACCACGCTGCCGCTGTTTGAAAAACTGGTGCAGCGCGAGCCAGTCACGCTGGTGTCGTTGATGGACCACTCACCCGGCCAGCGCCAGTTCGCCAACCGCGAGAAGTATCGCGAATATTATCAGGGCAAATACTCGCTCACCGATGCGCAGATGCAGCAGTACGAAGAGGAACAACTGGCGCTCGCCGCACGCTGGTCGCAGCCGAATCGCGAAACCATTGCCGCGATCTGCCGCACACGCCAGATTGCGCTTGCCAGCCACGATGACGCCACGCACGCCCACGTCGCCGAATCCCACCAGCTTGGCAGCGTGATCGCCGAATTTCCCACCACCTTCGAAGCAGCGGAAGCTTCGCGTAAGCATGGCATGAACGTGCTGATGGGTGCGCCGAATATCGTGCGAGGCGGTTCGCACTCCGGCAACGTGGCGGCAAGTGAACTGGCGCAGCTTGACCTGCTGGATATCCTCTCTTCCGACTACTACCCCGCCAGCCTGCTGGATGCGGCGTTCCGCGTCGCCGATGACCAGAGCAACCGCTTTACGCTGCCGCAGGCGGTGAAGCTGGTGACCAAAAATCCGGCCCAGGCGCTGAATCTTCAGGATCGCGGGGTGATTGGCGAGGGCAAACGCGCCGACCTGGTGCTGGCGCATCGCAAGGGCAATCATATTCATATCGACCACGTCTGGCGTCAGGGTAAAAGGGTGTTCTGATGATGGGAAAGCTAATCTGGTTGATGGGGCCTTCCGGCTCCGGGAAAGACAGCCTGCTGGCGGCGCTGCGCCAGCGGGAACAGGCGCAGTTACTGGTGGCACATCGCTACATCACGCGCGATGCCAGTGCCGGAAGCGAAAACCATATCGCCCTGAGCGAGCAGGAGTTTTTTACCCGCGCGGGGCAAAATCTGTTGGCCTTAAGCTGGCACGCTAACGGTCTGTATTATGGCGTCGGCATCGAGATTGACCTCTGGCTGCACGCTGGATTCGACGTGGTAGTCAACGGCTCACGCGCGCATTTGCCGCAGGCGCGGGCGCGCTATCAATCGGCGCTGCTGCCCATTTGTTTACAGGTTTCGCCGGAGATCCTCCGCCAGCGCCTGGAAAACCGTGGGCGTGAAAACGCCAGTGAAATTAACGCCCGGCTGGCGCGCGCCGCCCGCTATACTCCGCAGGATTGCCATACGCTCAACAATGACGGCAGCCTGCGCCAGTCGGTCGACACGCTGCTGACGCTGATCCATCAGAAGGAGAAACACCATGCCTGCTTGTGAGCTTCGCCCGGCCACGCAGTACGATACCGACGCGGTTTACGCGCTGATTTGTGAGCTAAAACAGGCGGAGTTTGACCATCACGCGTTTCGCGTGGGCTTTAACGCCAACCAGCACGACCCGAATATGCGCTACCATCTGGCGCTGCTGGATAGCGAAGTTGTCGGCATGATCGGCCTGCATTTGCAGTTTCATCTGCATCATGTCAACTGGATCGGCGAAATTCAGGAACTGGTGGTGATGCCGCAGGCGCGCGGCCTGAACGTCGGTAGCAAGTTGCTGGCATGGGCAGAAGAAGAAGCCCGCCAGGCCGGGGCAGAAATGACCGAACTTTCGACCAACGTGAAGCGCCACGACGCGCACCGTTTCTACCTGCGCGAAGGCTACGAGCAGAGCCATTTCCGCTTCACGAAGGCGCTGTAACATGAGCCTGACCCTCACGCTCACCGGCACTGGCGGCGCACAGGGCGTTCCGGCATGGGGCTGTGAGTGCGCGGCCTGTGTAAGAGCGCGACGCTCGCCGCAGTATCGCCGCCAGCCATGCAGCGGCGTGGTGAAGTTTAACGAGGCTGTCACCCTGATCGACGCCGGGCGGCACGATCTCTCCGATCGCTGGTCGCCCGGATCGTTCCAGCAGTTTTTGCTGACGCATTACCATATGGATCACGTGCAGGGGCTGTTTCCACTGCGCTGGGGCGTGGGCGATACGATCCCGGTCTACGGCCCACCGGATGAACAGGGCTGCGACGATCTGTTTAAACATCCGGGCCTGCTTGATTTCAGTCACACGGTAGACCCGTTTGTGGTGTTTGATTTGCAGGGGTTGCAGGTCACACCGCTGCCGCTCAACCACTCAAAACTGACCTTCGGTTATCTGCTGGAAACGTCGCACAGCCGTGTGGCGTGGCTGTCTGACACCGCCGGTCTGCCGGAAAAAACGCTGAAATTTTTACGCAATAACCAGCCGCAAGTGATGGTGATTGATTGCAGCCACCCGCCGCGCGAGGATGCGCCGCGTAATCACTGCGATTTAAACACCGTGCTGGCGCTGAATGAAGTTATCCGCTCGCCGCGCGTGATTCTGACGCACATCAGCCACCAGTTTGATGCGTGGCTGATGGAGAACGCGCTGCCGTCGGGATTTGAGGCGGGGTTTGATGGGATGGAGATTGGGGTAGCGTGATGGGGAGAATGTGCGCACTGGCCCCCTCACCGCCCATACTCATCTTCCATTCTCCGCTCTTCATCTTCCAGTTGCCGACGCTCCCGATCAAGCTGGCGCTGGCGATCGTCCAGCTGCCTGCGGCGATCTTCAAACTGGCGGTGGCGGTCGTCATATTGTCTGCGACGATCGTCGCTCACTTGACGCTGCCAGCCGTCGTCGCGCGAATCTTCATAGTCTCGCCCACGGTCAGGGTTATAAGCGTCGTTAATCGCCTGCTGAATATTGCCAATGGTATCGTCGATAATATCGGCCTGGGCCGGAACGGTGGACAGCGTGAGCAGGGTGAAAAGAAAGAGCGTGGAGTAAGGTTTCATAAGCCAGTCTCTGCAATGGACTGGCTTAACGTTAGTTGAGTGTGAATGAGCGGAGTAGCGGAGTAATCTCAAATTCGGTAAGGCGCAGACTCTTCCATTAGCTGGTTAGCTCGCTGTTTATTTTCCGCCACCAGCACAATGCCATGACATTTTTGATCCGGTGAAATACTCCAGATACGCTCTTCCGGAATGCAACCGCCATCGTAGATCACTTTCGTGCCATCGTAAGGCCAAAATGCCCCTTGTTCAGTGTCTAATACAAACACGGAAATCTGATCGGACTCGCGCGCGATCTTCTGCCAGAGCATCTTCCCGCCATCATATTGATCAAAATCGCTGATTAGCGTGATACCGCATTGCAGAATTAGCGCTTCATACAGCCGAGTTGCCAGCCCCTTATCGCGCTCACCAGGAGAGACACAAATACCTTCCACCTGTACCAGATCCGAGTCTTCCCACCAGCGTTCAACGGCAATGATATCGCTGCCGAACTCTTTTTTACGCTGCAGATCGAGAGCGGCAAGTACCCGATGACGCGGCACGCCTGCAAAAACTTCAATGTCCGCTTCAATGATGGCCGCTCTTGGCGTCTGCTTGTCATAAATTACCTGTAACAAACGTCCAGAAAGCTCGATCTCTTCCACCACGCGAAAAGAACGAGCAACCGTCATAGGGCTATAGGTGGTTGGCATCACGATCATATGTGAATCGCCTCTTGTCAGTACTGGCATAATTCCTTTTATATCCCATTCAGAACAGAATTGCTCACAATAGCAGCACGTTTGCTTCAGGCCTCTTGATAAATTCTGAAAATCATCCCTCTATTTGCCCCAGCGCCTGCGCCAACTGCGCGCGGGTAAAGGGTTTGCGCAGCAGCGCCACGTCGGGCAGCGCGGGGTTATGGCTGGGGCGTAAATCCTGACCACTGATGAGTAGCAGCGTCAGGTGCGGGTAAAGTTTGCGGGCCGCATTGACCACTTCTGCGCCGCTCATGCCGCCGGGGAGCATTAAGTCACTGATAAAAATATCGATTTCTGCTGATGCCGCCAGCAGGTCCAGCGCCTGTTCGCCGCTGCTCGCTTCCAGCGTCAAATAGCCCAGCAGGTGCAACTGCTCGCAGATGGTCTGGCGCACCGCGACTTCATCTTCCAGCACTAACACCAGTTTATCGCCGCTGACGGCTGTCTGCTCTACCACCGCTGGCGATAGGTTTTTCGCCGCCGTCAGCGCGCGGGGAAGCTGTAATCTGACCGTTGTTCCTTGCCCCGGCGCGCTTTCAATTTCCACGCGCCCGCCGGACTGGCGCACGAACCCATAGACCATCGACAAGCCCAGCCCGCTGCCACTGCCCGTCTGTTTGGTGGTAAAGAACGGCTCAAATACCTGGCTTTTCACCGCCTGCGACATGCCGCTGCCATGATCGATGACCTCCAGCGCCACCATATCCTGTCGCTGCCCACTGCTGCGAGTAACGCGCTGATTCCAGGTACGAATTTTGATGATTCCCGTCTGCCCTTCCATCGCATCGCGGGCGTTCACTACCAGGTTGATGATGGCGTTTTCCAGCTGGCTGACGTCAATCCACGCGGGCCACGCCGGAGACTGCGCTTCAATCTCCAGCGCCAGGGTTGCCGGTAAGGAGTGGCGCATTAATTCGCTTAACTCTTCCAGCAGAGTTTTCAGTTCAACGGCTTGCGGATGTAAGGACTGCTTGCGAGAAAACGCCAGTAGCCGCTGGGTCAGTAGCGCCCCACGTTCGGCGGCTTGCAGCGCCCGCTGTATTCGCGGCGCGTCGGGCGAGTCCGTGTTCACCAGCTCCAGGCTGCCAATGATCACCGCCAGCAGATTATTAAAATCATGTGCCAGCCCGCCTGTCAGTTGCCCAACCGCTTTCAACTTCTGGCTGTGCAATAGCGCCTCTTCCAGCCCCTGCCGCTCGGTTTGGGCAATCTCCATCTGCGTGGTTTTCTCTTTCAACAGCCGTGAGGTTCGGTCGAGTGACGCGGTATTGCGGGCGAAGACGTTAAAGGCACGCGCCAGTTCACCCAACTCATCGCGCCGCTGTAGCGCCGGAAAAGTGACGTCCGCTTCGCCGTGCGCCAGGCGGCTCATGGCGCGGGAAATCGCCGTCAGGTTAGAGCCGAGATTGCGATAGATATACCAGCCTGCAAACGCGGTGATCACCACCGCTAACAGAGCGAAAATCATGATCAGCCTCTCGCCGGAGCGCAGATCCTGGTAACTTTGCGCCACCCGCTGACCGGAGAGCGTCGCCACCTGTTCGGCGTAACGGTTAATGTCACTATTGAGGATCGCCACCAGCGCTTTGATGTGGAACATATACCAGCTGATCGCCAGATCGCTTTGCTCCAGAGCTTCCGAAAGTGGCGCCAGATTGCGCAGTTCACGATTAAAATCAGTGAGTAGCGTATTGACCAACGGCGTATCGCTGTGGGTCGGGAATGCAGACATCACCCCGACCAGTTGATGAATAATCGCCTGCGGCGCGGGCGTGGCAATAGCGGCAACAATCAGTCGGTTCATCTCGTTAAGCAAAATGTCATCTTCCGCGTGAGTGACTTTTTGCAAATGCCGCAGATAACTTAAGTTTTGATATAGCGAACTTAACAGCGCGTTACGCTCCAGATGCCGCCTTTGCCCGCGCTCCAGCATTCCGCCGACGCTGGTTTGCAGTTCGTTACTACGCGTGATGATGCGCGCCACTAGCCCGGCGTCCTGCTGCGCTAAAGGCGCGTCCGCCAGTTGCTCAAGCGAGCTTTTTAACGCCCGCTGTGTCTCCTGCAATCGCTCGGCTTCGCCTTTGTATTCCAGCGCACCCACCACCTGTGACAATCGCACCGCCGCCGTCGCCACGTTTGCCGTGTCGCGCGTCAGATTCAGGCTGCCGGTCATATCATCCACCGTTTGCTGCTGCACCTGCTCCTGCATCTGGCTGGCATGGCGAAAGCCCATTACCGCCACGCCGCTGACCATCAGCGTCACCGCCACCACCAGCAAATTTAAAAGCAGCAATCGCCCGCGCGCGCTGGCAAAAAAGTGACGTCCGGGGTGCGCCATATCACGCTCCGTAAAGAAAAATCGCAATATGACAAATATGAACGGCTTCTGACATTTTGCATTTACTTTCCTGTGATGGAGTGCTGATATCGACAACCTCGCAGGAGTCCGCCATGAACAGCACGCCGGTTCTGGAGATGCGCAATATTGCCAAAGCCTTCGGCAAATTTTATGCGCTCAAGGGGGTGGATTTGACGGTTTACCCTGGCGAGATCCATGCCCTGATGGGGGAAAACGGCGCGGGAAAAAGCACGCTGATGAAGGTGCTGGCGGGGGCGTATACCGCCACCAGCGGCGAGATCCTGATTGACGGCAAGCCCTTTCACATTCGCACACCAAAAGATGCCTTAAGCGCCGGTATTACGCTGATTTATCAGGAGATGCAGCTGGCACCGAATCTGACGGTAGCTGAAAACATTTTCCTCGGCAGCGAGCTTTCCCACGGCGGGTTGGTGCAGCGCAAAGAGATGCTGGTGCAGGCGCAAAAAGTGATCGACCGCCTCGGCGCGCAGTTTAACGCCAGCGATAAAGTCATGACGCTGACCATTGCCGAGCAACAACAGGTCGAAATCGCCCGCGCGCTGCATCGCAACAGCCGCATTCTGGTGATGGACGAACCCACCGCCGCCCTCTCCTCACGTGAAACTCACCGCCTGTTTGAATTGATTATGCGGCTGCGCGATGAAGGGATGGCGATTATCTATATCAGCCACCGCATGGCGGAAGTGTATGAGCTTTCCGATCGCGTCAGCGTGCTGCGCGACGGGCAATACGTTGGCAGCCTGACCCGCGATAACCTCAACGCCGCTGAACTGGTACGGATGATGGTCGGCAGGCCGCTGAGCGATCTGTTCAATAAAGAGCGCGATATCCCGCTCGGCAAAGCCCGCCTGAATGTTCACCACCTGACCGACGGTGGCAAAGTCCAGCCGAGTAGCCTGCTGGTGCGTTCCGGCGAAATTGTCGGCCTCGCCGGGCTGGTAGGAGCCGGACGTTCAGAGCTGGCGCAGTTGATCTTCGGCGTACGTAAAGCGACGGGCGGAATGATTGAAGTCGATGGCGAACCGGTGGTGATCCACTCCCCGCGCGAAGCTATCGATCTTGGCATTGGTTTTCTCACCGAAAATCGCAAAGAACAAGGTTTGTTCCTTGAAATGGCGGCAGCCGAAAACATCACCATGGCAACCCTGGAGCGCGATGCCAGCTGGGGAATGCTCAACCGCAAAAAAGCACAAACCATCTCCGATGACGCCATCAAGTTGCTCAACATTCGCGTGCCTCATGCCCAGGTGCGAGCGGGCGGACTTTCCGGCGGCAATCAGCAAAAGCTGTTGATCTCCCGCTGGGTGGCGATTGGCCCGCGTATTTTACTACTCGACGAACCCACACGCGGCGTGGACGTCGGCGCAAAAAGCGAGATCTACCGGATCATGAACGAGATGGCGCGCAAGGGCGTGGCGATCCTGATGATCTCCAGTGAACTGCCGGAGATAGTCGGCATGAGCGATCGCGTTTATGTGATGCGCGAAGGCAGCATTGCCGGTGAGTTAAACGGCAAAAACATCACCCAGGAAAACATTATGACCTTAGCGACTGGCGTCAACGACGCCCATTCCCAGGCGGTGCCCTCATGACGACATCTGCAAAGACCTCTGCCAAAAAAATGCTGATGAGCGATCTGATGCAAACGGTCGGCATTTTGCCGATTCTGATTCTGATCGTGGCGGTATTTGGCTTTATCGCGCCGAACTTTTTTACCGAAAGTAACCTGCTGAATATTACCCGCCAGGCGTCGATCAACATTGTGCTGGCGGCGGGGATGACCTTCATCATTTTGACTGGCGGGATCGACCTTTCTGTAGGTTCAATTCTCGGCACCACGGCGGTAGCGGCGATGGTCGTCTCCCTTAGCCCGGAGTTCGCCATGCTGTCGATTCCAGCGGCGCTGATGCTCGGCCTGCTGCTGGGTTTGTTCAACGGCGCGCTGGTGGCCTTTGCCGGATTGCCACCGTTTATCGTCACGCTCGGCACCTATACGGCGCTACGCGGGGCGGCGTATCTGCTGGCGGACGGCACCACGGTCATCAACTCCAATATTAATTTCGAGTGGATAGGTAATAACTATCTTGGGCCTGTCCCGTGGCTGGTGGTGATTGCCCTCGCAGTGATTGTGCTGTGCTGGTTTATTCTGCGCCGCACCACGCTTGGCGTTCATATCTACGCCGTCGGCGGCAATATGCAGGCAGCGCGTCTTACCGGCATTAAGGTCTGGCTGGTGCTGCTGTTTGTTTATGGCATGAGCGGCCTGCTTTCAGGGCTTGGCGGGATTATGAGCGCCTCGCGGCTGTACAGCGCCAACGGCAACTTAGGCATGGGGTACGAACTGGATGCCATTGCGGCGGTGATCCTCGGCGGCACCAGTTTCGTTGGCGGCATCGGCACCATTACCGGCACGCTGGTTGGGGCGCTGATTATCGCCACGCTAAACAACGGCATGACCCTAATGGGCGTCTCTTACTTCTGGCAACTGGTGATCAAAGGGGCGGTGATCATCATTGCGGTACTGATCGATAAATACCGTACCCGACATCATCAAAGCGCATAACAACAATACCCTACACATGAGGAATACAGCATGAGATTGAAGCCCTTAGTGACCGCGCTCTGTGCAGGCGCGCTGCTGGCCGCAGCACCGTTCGCCCAGGCAAAAGAATTGAAATCGATAGGCGTGACGGTAGGCGATCTGGCAAACCCATTCTTCGTGCAGATCACCAAAGGCGCGGAGCTGGAAGCGCGCAAACTGGCAGGCGATAACGTCAAAGTGACGCTGGTTTCCAGCGGCTACGATCTGGGCCAGCAGGTGTCGCAGATCGACAACTTTATCGCCGCTAACGTCGATATGATCATCCTCAACGCTGCCGATTCAAAAGGGATCGGTCCGGCGGTGAAACGGGCGAAAGATGCCGGGATCGTGGTCGTCGCAGTTGACGTAGCGGCAGAAGGCGCCGATGCCACCATCACTTCCGATAACACCCAGGCAGGCGAAATGGCCTGTAAGTACATCACCGATCGCCTGAAAGGCAAAGGCAACGTGGTGATCATCAACGGGCCTCCGGTGTCCGCCGTGCAAAACCGCGTTGAAGGCTGCCAGACTGAATTTAAACGCCATCCTGACATCAAGGTGCTCTCTGACAACCAGAACGCCAAAGGCAGTCGTGAAGGCGGGCTGGAGGTAATGACCGGACTGCTGGCGGCAAATCCGAAGATCGACGGCGTATTTGCGATTAACGATCCCACCGCGATCGGTGCCGATCTGGCAGCCAAACAGGCACAACGTAGCGAGTTCTTTATTGTCGGCGTTGACGGAAGCCCGGACGCCGAAGAGGCGCTGAAACGTGAGAACTCGTTGTTTGTCGCCACCCCTGCGCAAGATCCCCAGGTGATGGCAGCGAAAGCGGTGGAAATTGGCTACGACATTTTGCAGGGCAAACCCGCGCCGAAAGAGCCGGTGCTGATCCCGGTGACGATGATCGACAAAAACAACGTCGGCAATTACAAAGGCTGGACGGTGAAATAAGTCCACACGCCGGGCGGCGCAGCTGCCCGGCCACCGCTAAGGAGAACGCTTTCGATGAAACGCTCCGCTATAAACGACATTCTCGGCCATACACGGCAATTCTTTTCGCAACATGACGTGCATCTTCCGCCCTTTGCCAGTTTCACGCCTGCCCAATGGCAACAACTCGACTCCACTGCGTGGGAGGAAGTTTTTGAGCTCAAACTCGGCTGGGATGTTACCGCTTTTGGTGGCAACGACTTTGCTGCACAGGGGCTGACGCTGTTTACCCTGCGTAACGGCTCACCAAAAGGAATGCCGTATGTGAAATGTTACGCCGAGAAGATCATGCATGTGCGCGATGCGCAGGTAACGCCAATGCATTTTCACTGGCGTAAGCGTGAGGACATTATCAATCGCGGCGGCGGCAATTTGATTGTTGAACTGTGGAATGCCGATAGCAACGAGCAAACGGTTGATAGCGACGTTACGGTGGTGATCGACGGCTGCCGCCAGAAACATACCGCAGGCAGTCAGTTGCGCCTGTCTCCCGGCGAAAGTATCTGCCTGCCGCCTGGCCTTTATCACAGCTTTTGGGCAGAAGCCGGTTTTGGCGATGTGCTGGTTGGCGAAGTCTCTTCTGTTAATGACGACGACCACGATAACCACTTTTTACAGCCGCTGGACCGCTACAACCTGATTGACGAAGACGAACCGGCCCAGTTGGTGTTGTGTAACGAATACCGCCAGTTCCGCTGAATAAGGAGAACGTTATGCCGTTGATTTCTCTCGCTGAAGGGCTGGCTCATGCCCGCGAACATCACTATGCGTTAGGCGCGTTTAATGTGCTGGACTCACACTTTTTACGCGCGCTATTCGCTGCGGCCAGACTGGAACGCTCGCCGTTTATTATCAACATTGCCGAAGTACATTTTAAATATATCTCGCTGGATTCCCTGGTCGAAGCCGTGAAATTTGAAGCGGCGCGCCATGCCATTCCGGTGGTGCTAAATCTCGATCACGGGCTGCATTTTGAATCGGTGGTGCAAGCGTTGCGGCTGGGATTCAGCTCGGTAATGTTTGACGGCTCCACGCTGGAGTATGAAGAAAATGTCCGCCAGACGCGGGAAGTGGTGAAAATGTGCCATGCCGTTGGCGTATCGGTAGAAGCTGAACTGGGCGCGGTAGGTGGCGACGAAGGCGGTGCGCTTTACGGTCATGCCGATGAATCTCTGTTTACCGATCCGCAACTGGCGCGTGATTTTGTCGACCGTACCGGCATTGACGCGCTGGCCGTGGCGATTGGCAATGCACACGGTAAATATCGCGGCGAACCGAAACTCGATTTCCCGCGTCTCGACGCTATCCGCAAGCAGGCGGCTATCCCGCTGGTGTTACACGGCGGTTCAGGGATTAGCGATGCCGATTTCCGCCGCGCCATCGAACGGGGTATCCACAAAATCAATTTCTACACGGGTATGTCGCAAGCGGCGCTGGCAGCCGTTGAGGCCCGAATGGCGCGCCGTCTGCCGATGTATGACGAGTTTGCCGAGTTACTGCTGGCAGTGGAAGCCGCCATCAGCGATACGGTTGCACAACAGATGCGTATTTTCGGCAGTGCGGGGCAAGCATGATGGAACGTAAAGGGATTATCGCCGCAGGCAATATGCTGGTTGACCACGTCCATCAGATTATCCAGTGGCCAGAGCGCGGCTGGCTGGCGGAAATCACCCACAGCGAACGCTCAACCGGAGGCGCGCCGCTTAACGTCCTGCTGACGCTGGCGAAAATGCGCACCGGGTTGCCGTTACAGGCGGTCGGGCTAATCGGTCAGGACAGCGACGGCGATTACATCATGGCGATGCTTGAGCAATATCACGTCAATCGCCAGCATGTGCAGCGCACCACCTTTGCCCCGACGTCGATGTCGCAGGTGATGACCGACCCCGGCGGGCAGCGCACCTTTTTCCATTCGCCGGGCGCTAACCGACTGCTTGATCTTCCGGCGTTCGATCAGCTTGATAACAGCATGAAGATTTTCCATCTCGGCTATTTACTGTTGCTCGATAGCCTGGATATGCCGGACGATGTTTACGGTACTCGTAGCGCGCGTCTGCTGGCGCAAATGCGTGATAATGGCTTTGAAACCTCGCTCGACCTTGTCTCCCGCAAGGGCGATCCGCGTTATCAGCCGATGGTGCTGCCCGCGTTGCGCCATCTGGATTATCTGATAATTAACGAACTGGAGGCCGGGGAGTTTAGCGGGCTGGAAATTCGCTTACCCAACGGCGAACCGCATATCGTGCATATTGCTGCCGCCGCGCGTGAACTGTTAGATGCGGGCGTACGCCAGCGAGTGGTGATCCACTGCCCGGAAGGTGCCTGGGGAGAGACACCGGAACAGGGCGGCGTGTGGATCCCTTCGCAAAAGTTAGAACAACGGGAAATTATCGGCAGCGTCGGCGCGGGCGATGCATTTTGTGCCGGATTTTTATATGGCTGCCATGAACGCTGGACGCTTACCGAGAGCATCAAACTGGCACACGCCTGCGCGCGGGCAAGCCTGTTATGTGCCAATGCTATCGACGGGGCAAAAACGCTGGAAGAACTACAAACAGAATTGTCGGATTAGTGCACGTCGGCAGCGAAGACATACCCCAGACCGCGCAGAGTTTTAATCAACATCGGCTGATGCGGGTTTAGTTCGATTTTGCGGCGTAAGCGCATGATTAATACGTCGATGGTGCGATCAAACACCTCCACGCTGTCGCTGTGGGTGAACTCCAGCAACTGCTCGCGGCTCAATACCCGACGAGCGTTTTGCGCCAGGGCCAGTAACAAGCCATATTCGCCCTGGGTCAGCTCGACATGTTGTTGTAGCGGATTGTGCAACTGGCAGCGCGTGGTATCGAGATACCAGCCATTGAAAGACAGTCCGGCGTTTTTCTCCTCATTGACCACCAGCGCGCCAACGCGCCGTAGCACCGCTTTTAGTCGCGCGACCACGACCCGTGGGGTAAACGGCTTGCAGATGTAATCATCTGCGCCCATTTCCAGCCCGACCACCACATCAGACTCACTGCCCAGGCCGGTCAGCATCACCACCGGCAGTGCAGGACGCATTTTCTGTAATTGTTGCAATACCCTCAGGCCGTTGGTATCGGGTAGCATCATATCCAGCACCACCAGCGCGATATCAGGATCGCCCTCAACACGTGATATTGCTTCCTGCCCGGTATGGCAGACCGAAACCGTAAAGACATGTTCACTTAACACGTCCTGCAACAGTGCGCAGATAGCCGTGTCATCATCCACCACCAGCACAACAGGTTTCATGGTTATACTCCGAATTATTCACCTGATTAATCATTGTGCGGACTTCTTGCCGAAGTGAAAGAGAAAAGCAATATATATAATAAAAACATAAGTTAGGTCACATTATTGATGACAATAATAAATATGCCGTAATTTTCCCTCTTCAGCACAAATGCCTAATAAAATGGCTCGTTCCGCTCACACTTCCACTTATTAAAGTCGCAAATTCCCAATTATGATAACGCCAGCTTTAAATGACGTATTTTGCATGGATTACATATTTACGACATAAATGATAAATGGAGATTTATATGAATAACTCTCGGTTATTCCGTTTGAGCAGGATTGTTATTGCCTTAACCACCGTCAGCGGCATGATGATAAATACCGCTTACGCAACAGATGAAGCGAAAGGCGCCACTCAATATACCCAGCAGGTTAATCAGAATTACGCCAAATCATTACCGTTTAGCGATCGTCAGGATTTTGACGATGCCCTGCGTGGATTTATCGCCCCGCTGCTGGATGAAGGTATTCTGCGTGATGCGAACGGTAAAGTTTACTACCGCGCGAATGATTACAAATTTGATATTAATGCCGCTGCGCCGGAAACTGTAAACCCCAGCCTGTGGCGTCAGTCGCAAATCAACGGTATTTCTGGCCTGTTCAAAGTCACCGATAAAATGTATCAGGTGCGCGGCCAGGATATCTCTAACATTACGTTCGTTGAGGGCGAGAAAGGCATTATTGTTATCGACCCGCTGGTGACGCCGCCTGCCGCAAAAGCCGCACTTGACCTTTACTTCCAGCATCGTCCGCAAAAACCGATTGTTGCCGTTATCTACACTCACAGCCACGCCGACCACTATGGTGGCGTGAAAGGTATTATCTCTGAAGCCGATGTGAAATCCGGCAAAGTTCAGGTGATTGCCCCAGCTGGTTTTATGGACGAAGCCATCAGCGAAAACGTGCTGGCGGGGAACATCATGAGCCGCCGTGCGCTCTACTCTTACGGTCTGTTACTGCCGCACAACGCGCAAGGCAACGTAGGCAACGGCCTCGGTGTGACGCTGGCAACGGGCGACCCGAGCATTATTGCACCGACTAAAACTATCGTCAGAACTGGCGAGAAGATGATTATCGACGGCCTGGAGTTTGACTTCCTGATGACCCCAGGCAGCGAAGCGCCAGCCGAAATGCACTTCTATATTCCGGCCCTGAAAGCCCTGTGTACCGCCGAAAACGCCACGCATACCCTGCACAACTTCTACACTCTGCGCGGCGCAAAAACTCGCGATACCAGCAAGTGGACCGAGTACCTGAACGAAACGTTGGATATGTGGGGTAACGACGCGGAAGTACTGTTTATGCCGCACACCTGGCCGGTCTGGGGCAATAAGCATATCAATGATTATATTGGTAAATATCGCGATACTATCAAGTACATTCACGACCAGACCCTGCACCTGGCAAACCAGGGCTACACCATGAATGAAATCGGCGACATGATTAAGCTGCCGCCTGCGCTTGCCAATAACTGGGCCAGCCGCGGCTATTACGGTTCTGTCAGCCACAACGCCCGCGCGGTGTATAACTTCTATCTTGGCTATTACGACGGTAACCCGGCTAACCTGCATCCGTATGGTCAGGTGGAGATGGGTAAACGTTATGTGCAGGCGCTGGGCGGTTCTGCCCGTGTCATCAACCTGGCGAAAGAAGCGAACAAGCAAGGTGATTATCGCTGGTCCGCAGAGTTGCTGAAACAGGTGATCGCCGCCAACCCGGGTGACCAGGTCGCGAAGAATCTGCAAGCGAATAACTTTGAACAGCTGGGCTATCAGGCCGAGTCCGCCACCTGGCGCGGTTTCTACCTGACCGGCGCGAAGGAGCTGCGCGAAGGGGTGCATAAGTTCAGCCACGGCACCACCGGTTCCCCGGACACCATTCGCGGGATGTCGGTCGAAATGCTGTTCGACTTTATGTCCGTTCGCCTCGATAGCGCGAAAGCCGCGGGTAAAAATATCAGCCTGAACTTCAATATGAGCAACGGCGATAACCTCAACCTGACGCTGAACGATAGCGTGCTTAACTACCGTAAAACACTGCAACCGCAAGCCAACGCCTCTTTCTACATCAGCCGTGAAGATCTTCACGCCGTGCTGACCGGGCAAGCCAAAATGGCGGATCTGGTAAAAGCGAAGAAAGCCAAAATTATTGGCAATGGCGCGAAACTGGAAGAAATTATTGCCTGTCTGGATAATTTCGATTTGTGGGTGAATATCGTAACTCCAAATTAATGCCACTCGCTTTTGGGGGCGCGTAAGCCCCCAAAAGTATTTATTTTAAAAATACATACAACCAATTAATACATAAAATATATAAGTTATGAATGCGGTGGCTGAATAAAGCTATTTTTATTCATCGAGAAAATAGCCATACTGACGCCTTCAATGGATATTGATATTCACTACAGATATTGTTCGCAGCAGACAGGATGTATTTAATATGCCAACAGTTCTCTCTCGCATGGCGATGCAACTCAAAAAAACAGCCTGGATAATTCCCGTCTTCATGGTTTCGGGATGTTCATTATCTCCGGCAATCCCGGTGATCGGCGCTTATTATCCCAGCTGGTTTTTCTGCGCTATTGCCAGCCTTATTTTGACGCTCATCACGAGGCGAATTATTCAGCGGACAAATATCAATCTGGCATTTGTCGGAATTATTTATACCGCCCTTTTTGCTCTCTACGCCATGCTGTTCTGGCTGGCATTTTTCTAATCTATTTGAGACGCGCTCATGGAAAGTACGCCGAAAAAAGCTCCTCGCAGTAAATTCCCTGCTCTGTTAGTGGTTGCGCTGGCGCTGGTTGCCCTTGTTTTCGTTATCTGGCGCGTAGACAGTGCGCCATCAACTAATGACGCTTACGCGTCAGCAGATACCATTGATGTGGTGCCGGAAGTCAGCGGTCGCATTGTAGAACTGGCGGTCACCGACAACCAGGCGGTGAAACAGGGCGATTTGCTGTTCCGCATCGACCCGCGCCCGTACGAAGCCAATCTGGCGAAAGCTGAAGCCTCCCTCGCGGCGCTGGATAAGCAAATTATGCTCACCCAGCGTAGCGTTGACGCGCAACAGTTTGGTGCCGACTCGGTTAATGCCACGGTAGAAAAAGCCCGTGCCGCTGCAAAACAGGCCAGCGATACATTACGCCGCACCGAGCCATTACTGAAAGAAGGTTTTGTCTCAGCGGAAGACGTTGACCGTGCAAGAACTGCGCAGCGCGCCGCAGAAGCGGATCTTAATGCCGTATTGTTGCAGGCGCAGTCAGCCGCCAGCGCCGTCAGCGGCGTCGATGCATTAGTTGCCCAGCGTGCGGCAGTCGAAGCGGATATCGCGCTGACCAAACTGCATCTGGAAATGGCAACCGTTCGCGCGCCGTTTGATGGCCGGGTCATTTCCCTCAAAACCTCCGTCGGGCAATTTGCTTCTGCCATGCGCCCTATTTTCACCCTAATCGACACTCGTCACTGGTACGTTATCGCCAACTTCCGCGAAACCGATTTGAAAAACATTCATGCCGGTACACCCGCAACGATTCGCCTGATGAGCGACAGCGGCAAAACCTTCGAGGGTAAAGTGGATTCGATTGGCTACGGCGTGCTACCGGATGACGGCGGCCTGGTGCTGGGCGGCCTGCCGAAAGTGTCTCGGTCTATTAACTGGGTCCGCGTCGCCCAGCGTTTTCCGGTCAAAATCATGGTTGATAAACCCGATCCGGAAATGTTCCGCATCGGTGCTTCGGCAGTCGCTAATCTTGAGCCGCAATAATGAGCGCGCTCAACTCCCTGCCATTACCGGTGGTCAGGCTGCTGGCGTTCTTTCATGAAGAGTTAAGCGAGCGGCGACCTGGCCGCGTGCCGCAGACCGTGCAACTCTGGGTAGGCTGCCTGCTGGTGATTCTGATCTCGATGACCTTTGAGATCCCTTTTGTGGCGTTATCGCTGGCAGTGCTGTTTTACGGTATTCAGTCGAACGCGTTTTACACCAAATTTGTGGCGATCTTGTTTGTGGTCGCCACGGTGCTGGAGATCGCCAGCCTGTTTTTGATCTACAAATGGTCCTACGGCGAACCGTTGATCCGATTGATCATCGCCGGACCGATCCTGATGGGCTGCATGTTTTTGATGCGCACCCATCGGCTGGGGCTGGTCTTTTTCGCCGTCGCCATTGTCGCTATTTACGGGCAAACCTTCCCCGCCATGCTCGACTATCCGGAAGTGGTCGTGCGCTTAACGCTGTGGTGTATCGTTGTTGGCCTCTATCCAACCTTGCTGATGACGTTAATCGGCGTGCTGTGGTTTCCCAGTCGTGCCATTACACAAATGCATCAGGCGCTTAATGATCGGCTTGATGATGCCATTGGTCACCTGACAGACAGCCTCGCACCGCTACCCGAAACGCGGATTGAAAGAGAGGCGCTGGCGCTGCAAAAACTCAATGTCTTTTGTCTCGCGGACGATGCCAACTGGCGAACTCAAAGCGCATGGTGGCAAAGCTGCGTGGCAACGGTAACCTACATTTACTCGACGCTGAATCGCTACGATCCCACCTCTTTTGCTGATTCTCAGGCAATCATTGAATTTCGGCAAAAATTAGCCTCAGAAATCAACAAGCTGAAGCATGCCATTGCCAAAGGTCAGTGCTGGCAAAGCGACTGGCGACTTAGTGAAGATGAAGCGATGGCGGCACGGGAATGTAACCTGGAGAATATCTGCCAGACGTTATTGCAACTGGGTCAGATGGACCCGAATACGCCGCCAACGCCCGCAGCCAAACCGCCGTCAATGGTCGCCGATGCTTTTACCAATCCAGACTATATGCGCTACGCGGTAAAAACGCTGCTCGCCTGTTTGATCTGTTACACCTTCTACAGCGGCGTGGACTGGGAAGGCATTCACACCTGTATGCTGACCTGCGTGATCGTCGCTAATCCAAATGTCGGTTCGTCGTACCAGAAGATGGTGCTGCGTTTTGGCGGGGCTTTTTGCGGCGCGATTCTGGCGCTGTTATTTACACTACTGGTCATGCCCTGGCTGGACAATATTGTCGAATTGCTGTTTGTGCTGGCACCGATTTTCCTGTTGGGCGCATGGATTGCCACCAGCTCCGAACGTTCTTCTTATATCGGCACACAGATGGTGGTCACCTTCGCGCTCGCCACGCTCGAAAACGTTTTTGGCCCGGTGTACGACCTGGTGGAAATTCGCGATCGCGCCCTGGGTATCATCATTGGTACCGTGGTGTCCGCGGTGATTTACACCTTTGTCTGGCCCGAAAGTGAAGCGCGCACGCTGCCGCAAAAACTGGCTGGTGCGCTGGGTATGTTAAGTAAGGTAATGCGGATCCCACGCCAGCAGGAAGCCACGGCTCTGCGCACTTATCTGCAAATTCGCATAGGACTGCATGCGGCGTTTAATGCCTGTGAAGAGATGTGCCAACGCGTGGCGCTGGAGCGTCAACTGGACAGCGAAGAACGCGCATTACTGATTGAACGTTCGCAAACGGTTATTCGTCAGGGACGCGACATTCTTCACGCCTGGGATGCGACCTGGAACTCGGCGCAGGCGCTGGATAACGCACTACAGCCGGACAGAGCAGGCCAGTTTGCCGACGCACTGGAGAAATACGCCGCCGGTCTGGCAACTGCACTCAGCCGTTCTCCTCAAATAACGCTTGAAGAAACACCCGCCTCGCAGGCCATCCTGCCCACCTTATTAAAACAGGAGCAACGCGTCTGCCAGCTTTTCGCCCGCTTGCCAGACTGGACAGCCCCGGCATTAACGCCCGCCACGGAACAGGCACAAGGAGCCACACAATGATCAATCGTCAACTTTCACGTCTGCTGTTGTGCAGCATTCTCGGCAGCACGACGCTGATTTCCGGCTGTGCCCTGGTACGCAAGGATTCTGCGCCTCATCAACAGCTCAAACCGGAACAAATCAAACTTGCCGATGATATTCATCTGGCCAGTTCCGGCTGGCCGCAGGCGCAGTGGTGGAAACAATTTAACGACCCGCAACTGGATGCCCTGATCCAGCACACGTTGCAAGGTTCACACACGCTTGCCGAAGCGAAACTGCGGGAAGAAAAAGCGCAATCACAGGCCGACCTGTTAGATGCCGGTTCACAATTGCAGGTGGCGGCGATAGGGATGCTCAACCGCCAACGCGTCTCGGCGAACGGTTTTTTAAGCCCTTATTCAATGGATGCGCCAGCACTGGGTATGGACGGGCCGTACTATACGGAAGCCACAGTAGGTTTGTTTGCCGGACTGGATCTTGATTTGTGGGGTGTGCATCGCTCGGCGGTTGCCGCCGCCATTGGCGCGCATAATGCCGCGCTGGCAGAAACCGCAGCAGTAGAGCTATCGCTGACCACTGGCGTAGCGCAGCTTTATTACAGCATGCAGGCCAGCTACCAGATGCTTGATCTGTTAGAGCAAACTCGCGATGTGATTGATTACGCGGTGAGAGCGCACCAGAGCAAAGTGGCGCACGGTCTGGAAGCGCAAGTGCCTTTCCACGGCGCGCGGGCGCAGATTCTGGCCGTCGATAAACAAATTGCTGCCGTCAAAGGGCAAATCACCGAAACGCGAGAATCTCTGCGTGCATTGATTGGCGCGGGAGCCAGCGATATGCCGGAGATCAAGTCGGTGGCATTACCGCAAGTACAGACCGGTATTCCGGCGACACTCTCTTATGAGTTGCTCGCCAGGCGCCCGGATCTGCAAGCCATGCGTTGGTATGTTCAGGCGTCATTAGATCAGGTAGATTCCGCGCGGGCGTTGTTCTATCCGAGCTTTGATATCAAAGCGTTTTTCGGTCTGGACTCCATCCACCTGGATACCTTATTCAAAAAAACCAGTCGCCAGTTCAACTTCATCCCGGGTCTGAAATTGCCGCTGTTTGACGGTGGACGGTTGAATGCCAATCTCGAAGGCACTCGCGCCGCCAGCAACATGATGATTGAACGTTACAACCAGTCAGTACTGAACGCGGTGCGCGACGTTGCAGTCAATGGCACACGTCTGCAAACGCTCAACGACGAGCGGGAGATGCAGGCAGAACGCGTAGAAGCAACCCGCTTCACCCAGCGTGCCGCCGACGCCGCCTACCAACGCGGTCTAACCAGCCGTTTACTGGCCACCGAAGCTCAGTTGCCGGTTCTTTCCGAAGAGATGTCATTACTGATGCTGGACAGCCGCCGGGTGATTCAAAGTATTCAGTTGATGAAATCGCTGGGCGGCGGGTATCAGGCGGCTCCCGTCGTTGAGAAAAAATAAAATGTCTGCCGCGTGATGGCTGTCACGCGGTATTTCGTTTCGTCACGTCAAAACTGACGACAGCCTGTTTTTCGTCAGAGTTTTGAATAAATAGTGCCCGTAATATCAGGGAATAGCCTCAAATAAAATGTGGCATAAAAGATGCATACTGTGGTCGAGAGCGCGTATGCGTGATTTGATTAACTGGAGCGAGACTGATGAAAAAAGTCGTCACGGTTTGCCCATATTGCGCATCAGGTTGCAAAATCAACCTGGTCGTCGATAACGGCAAAATCGTCCGGGCGGAGGCAGCACAGGGGAAAACCAACCAGGGTACTCTGTGTCTGAAGGGTTATTATGGCTGGGATTTTATTAACGATACCCAGATCCTGACCCCGCGCCTGAAAACCCCCATGATCCGTCGCCAGCGTGGCGGCACACTCGAACCTGTTTCCTGGGATGAGGCACTGAATTACGTTGCCGAGCGCCTGAGCGCCATCAAAGAGAAGTACGGTCCGGATGCCATCCAGACGACAGGCTCCTCGCGTGGTACGGGTAACGAAACCAACTATGTAATGCAAAAATTTGCGCGCGCCGTTATTGGTACCAATAACGTTGACTGCTGCGCTCGCGTCTGACACGGCCCATCGGTTGCAGGTCTGCACCAATCGGTCGGTAACGGCGCAATGAGCAATGCCATTAACGAAATTGATAATACCGATTTAGTGTTCGTTTTCGGGTACAACCCGGCGGATTCCCACCCTATCGTGGCGAATCACGTGATTAACGCTAAACGTAACGGGGCGAAAATTATCGTCTGCGATCCGCGCAAAATTGAAACCGCGCGCATTGCTGACATGCACATCGCACTGAAAAACGGCTCGAACATCGCGCTGTTGAATGCGATGGGCCATGTCATTATTGAAGAAAATCTGTACGACAAAGCGTTTGTCGCTTCTCGCACAGAGGGCTTTGAAGAGTATCGTAAAATCGTTGAAGGCTACACGCCGGAGTCGGTTGAAGATATCACCGGCGTTAGCGCCAGTGAGATTCGTCAGGCGGCGCGGATGTATGCCCAGGCGGAAAGCGCATCTATTCTGTGGGGCATGGGTGTGACCCAGTTCTATCAGGGCGTGGAAACCGTCCGTTCTCTGACCAGCCTCGCGATGCTGACCGGTAACCTCGGTAAGCCGCATGCGGGTGTTAACCCGGTTCGTGGTCAGAACAACGTGCAGGGCGCCTGTGATATGGGCGCGCTGCCGGATACGTATCCGGGATACCAGTACGTGAAAGATCCGGCTAACCGCGAGAAATTCGCCAAAGCCTGGGGCGTAGAAAGCCTGCCTGCTCATACCGGCTATCGCATCAGCGAGCTGCCGCACCGCGCAGCGCATGGCGAAGTGCGTGCCGCGTACATTATGGGCGAAGATCCGCTGCAAACGGATGCGGAACTGTCGGCAGTCCGTAAAGCCTTTGAAGATCTGGAACTGGTCATCGTTCAGGACATCTTTATGACCAAAACCGCGTCGGCGGCGGATGTCATTTTACCGTCAACGTCGTGGGGCGAGCATGAAGGTGTCTATACTGCGGCTGACCGTGGCTTCCAGCGTTTCTTCAAGGCGGTTGAACCGAAGTGGGATCTGAAAACGGACTGGCAGATTATCAGTGAAATCGCCACCCGTATGGGTTATCCGATGCACTACAACAACACCCAGGAGATCTGGGACGAGTTGCGTCATCTGTGCCCGGATTTCTACGGTGCAACTTACGAGAAAATGGGCGAACTGGGCTTCATCCAGTGGCCTTGCCGCGATACGTCAGATGCCGATCAGGGGACTTCTTATCTGTTTAAAGAGAAGTTTGATACCCCGAACGGTCTGGCGCAGTTCTTCACCTGCGACTGGGTAGCGCCAATCGACAAACTCACCGACGAGTACCCGATGGTACTGTCAACGGTGCGTGAAGTTGGCCACTACTCTTGCCGTTCGATGACCGGTAACTGTGCGGCACTGGCAGCGCTGGCTGATGAACCTGGCTACGCACAAATCAATACCGAAGACGCCAAACGTCTGGGTATTGAAGATGAGGCATTGGTTTGGGTGCACTCGCGTAAAGGCAAAATTATCACCCGTGCGCAGGTCAGCGATCGTCCTAACAAAGGGGCGATTTACATGACCTACCAGTGGTGGATTGGCGCCTGTAACGAGCTGGTTACCGAGAACTTAAGCCCGATTACCAAAACGCCGGAATACAAATACTGCGCCGTGCGCGTCGAGCCGATCGCCGATCAGCGCGCCGCCGAGCAGTACGTGATTGACGAGTACAACAAGTTGAAAACTCGCCTGCGCGAAGCGGCACTGGCGTAAATAAGTCCCTTCTACAGCCTCCTCTGGGAGGCTGTTTTTTTATCCATTCGAACTCTTTATACTGGATACACCCTACCCAATCGTATTATCAAAATGAAAAAAATTATCGCATTGATGTTGTTTTTGACATTCTTTGCCCACGCGAATGACTCTGAGCCTGGCAGCCAGTATGTAAAGGCGGCAGAGGCCGGAGACAGACGCGCACAATATTTTCTTGCCGACAGCTGGTTTAGCTCCGGCGATTTGAGCAAAGCCGAATATTGGGCACAGAAAGCCGCCGACAGTGGTGATGCCGATGCCTGCGCGCTGTTGGCGCAGATTAAAATCACCAATCCGGTCAGTCTGGACTATCCACAAGCAAAAATTCTCGCCGAAAAAGCAGCGCAAGCGGGCAGTAAAGAAGGTGAAGTGACGCTGGCACATATTCTGGTGAATACTCAGGCAGGTAAACCGGATTATCCGAAGGCGATTTCGCTGTTAGAAAACGCCTCGGAAGATCTGGAGAACGACTCCGCCGTCGATGCCCAGATGCTGCTTGGTTTGATTTACGCCAACGGCATAGGCATTAAGGCCGATGATGCGAAAGCGACCTGGTATTTCAAGCGTAGCTCTGCGATTTCCCGTACCGGTTATTCCGAGTACTGGGCAGGAATGATGTTCTTAAACGGTGAAGAAGGTTTTATCGAGAAGAACAAACAGAAGGCGCTGCACTGGTTGAACCTGAGCTGTATGGAAGGGTTTGATACCGGGTGTGAAGAGTTTGAAAAATTAACCAATGGTTAAGGTAGCCCTGATAAAACGCGTTAAACGTCGCATCAGGCATTGATGGCGGATGCGGCGTAAACGCCTTATCCGACCTACAAAAATCACGCTAAATCAGGCTATTGCGCAATCTGGCGTAGGCCTGATAAGACGCGGTAAGCGTCGCATCAGGCATCCACACATTGCCGGGTGGATGTCCCCGGCAATCTTCAATTACTGATCCGCAGTCTTATCAAATTTGCCCAGCACTTCACGCTCGTAGGCCATCGCTTTTTTGTGGTCAAATTTGTGTTCCCACTTGGCAATCACCAGCACCGCCAGCGCATTACCCACTACGTTCAGCGCGGTACGTGCCATGTCGAGGATACGGTCAACACCAGCAATAAACGCCAGACCTTCCAGCGGAATACCTACGCTGCCCAGCGTCGCCAGCAGCACCACAAACGACACGCCCGGCACGCCAGCAATCCCTTTCGAGGTCACCATCAGCGTCAGCACCAGAATAATTTCCTGCCAGATGGACAGGTCAATGCCATACAACTGCGCGATGAAGATAGCCGCAATACTTTGATACAGCGTCGAACCATCGAGGTTAAAAGAGTAACCGGTCGGCACCACGAAACTGGTGATCGATGCCGGGGCGCCGTAGGCTTCCATCTTCTCAATAATTCGCGGCAGTACGCTTTCTGAGCTGGCAGTGGAGTACGCCAGAATCAACTCATCTTTCAGAATACGAATCAAGATCCAGACACTTAACCCGCACAGGCGCGCCACAATTCCCAACACCGCCAGCGCGAAGAACAGAATGGCGAAATGCACCAGCAGCACCAGTTTCGCCAGTGGCCACAGAGAAGAGAAACCAAAGTTAGCCACCGTCACCGCAATCAGCGCGAACACCCCCACTGGGGCATAGCGCATCACCATGTGCGTCACTTTAAACATGGTTTCAGAGATGGAGCGGAACACAGTCACCAGCGGTTCGCGATGCGCCGCGGGCAGGGAGGAAAGCCCCAGACCAAACAGCACCGAGAAGAAGATGATTGGCAGCATTTCGCCTTTCGCCATCGATGCCACAATGTTCGTCGGCACCAGCGACAAAATCGTCCCCATAATACCGTGAGAACTGCTTTGTACCGCTTCCGTGGTGCTCTGATATTTCGAGATATCGACAGTCGCCAGCTGTGACATATCGACCCCTGCTCCAGGCTGGAAGACGTTCGCCAGGGTGATCCCCAGGATGATGGCGACAGTGGTGATCGCCTCAAAGTAGATAATGGTTTTCGCGCCAATTCGCCCAAGCTGCTTGGCATCGCCGACACCCGCGATACCGACCACCAGCGTGGAAATCACGATCGGCACAACGATCATTTTAATCAGGTGGATAAAGATATCACCTGCCGGGGAGAGAAAATTAACGACTAACCAGTCACGGCTGTCGCTGTGATAATGCAGGTAACTTCCCAGGAGAATGCCCAGCACCATAGCAATGAGTATCTGCCAGGCAAGGCTGATTTTTATATTTTTCATACGATTGACTTCCTCAGTGGAACGCCGTTCCCCGTTCAAAAACGCAAGAACGTTATAAACTGCAGGGTATGGATTGTGTTGCGTTGGTTTGTGGATTTTTTAACGCTTATGATCAGTATCATTTGCGCGGTATGTCGCGCAACCCTTTAACAACAGAGCTTTTCGCTGCATTAATGCATAATAACGCGACTTTATGGCAAAATTAATGAATAACTATTTGTTATGAAAAGATTTTTATTTGTTTAATTTGCAATAATACTGATTGGTGATTATTTTTTGCATGTGTTCATTCGATTATTTTTTACACATCTCAATAACATAATCTTCAACACTGAATGATTAATCCGCTCGCCGCTGCAGCAGTTTTGCCATATTAATCGACTCAACCAGCTGTGTTCGGTTAACTCGTGGTGAGTTTAGATCCATCACTTTTTGCCATAGTTCGATGGCTTGCGCGTAATTCGCCTGCATAAACGCATCTGAAGCCAGCAGCATCAGGGCGGTGATTTCATTACTGTCCAGCGCGAGGGCTTTGTCGATCATTGCGCGAGTCTGGGCGGTCATATGCTGGCTGGCCTGGTAATAAAGCACCGTCGCCAGCGCCGCATACAGTTCAGCGTTCTCACCACGTAGTTGCAACGCCTGACGGTACGCCAGCAGCGAATTGCTGTAATCGTTTTGCCACAGATAGTACTCGCCCAGCAACGCCCACTGTTCACTGTTTTGTGGATTGGCGCGGATTTTATCCTGCAATGCCTGAAGCTGCGCTTCCGGGGTTTGCTGGCTGGCAAACTGATGTAGCGGATCGCGCTGACGCTGATACTCCGCACGTACCGCCTGCCATTTTGGGCTTAACAGATAACTGCCGAGACAGAGAAATACCATCAAAATCGTGAGTGTTGTCAGCATTTTCACCGGTATTTGAGGCTGTTTCATCGCTTCGCCCTTACTCGCCAGAGGATCAGTGCCATCAGCAGTAACAACACCACTGGCAGCGCCCACAACACCAGCGTCTGACCAGTTAACGGTGGGTTATAGCGAACAAAATCTCCGTAGCGTTCGGTCATCCAGCCAATGATTTCGACTTCACTTTTCCCCTCCTCCACCATGCTGTAAACCTGATGGCGCATACTGACTGCAACCGGCGCATTGGATTCCAGTAAGTTCTGATTCTGGCACTGCGGACAACGTAACTGGCTGGCAATATTTAACGCCTGTTGCTGTTGTTGCGGATTGGCGAATTGCCAGGTGTCTACGACCTGAGCGTGCGCAAAACAGGTAAATAGCAGCAGCAAAGTGAGAAGCCCTTTATTCATCGCGCTTCCTCCCCCGCCATCCGCTTAACAATGCGCCTGCAATCATCAACAATCCTCCCCCCCAGATCCAGCGCACACCGCTTTGTACATACAAACGAAAAGCGTAACGATCCGCTCCGGTTTTCTCGCCCATGACCACATACCAGTCATGGATGCCGTTCCAGCGAATTGACGGCTCCATCATTTGCTGACGGCGTGCTTCATAGAAACGCCGCTCCGGCGTTAATTCACCAATACGTTGCTGATGGTCAAACAGTGCCACTATCGCTTTTTCGCTGGTGTAATTGCCTTTGGCTTGCAGATCGAGGCGCTCAAACCGGAAGGTGTATCCTGCCAGTTTTACCTGCTGCCCCGGCTGTAAATTCAGGCTGATCTCCTGACGGCTGACGCTGGAAACCACGATCCCCGCGGCAAATAACAGCACGCCCGCATGCGCCAGCAGCGCCGGAAGCTGCGCGCGTTTGCCAGAGACAAACGTCGCCAGCACAATCACCACCAACATCAACAGACCAAACGGTAACGTCGCGCGGTTAAAATACGGTGCGCCAACGGAGAGGCGTCCCCAGCCCAGCAAGCCGTAAATCATCGGATAAAGCGTTCCCACCAGCACGATCAGTAGCACCGCGCAAAACAGCAACAGCGTAGCGAGGATTAACATTTCTCGCGATAACCCCGCAAAACGCACCGCCGGGCCACCGTCCCGCGCTCGCCAGCCATACAAAGCCAGAGACGCAAGGCTAATCAGCGCAAACAGGCTGAACAACGGCACGGCGCGGACGTTATCCAGCGCGAACGCATGAACCGAAACCAGAATGCCAGAACGGACAATCAACGTCCCCAGCAGCGACAGCATCAGAGTAACGATCGCCAGCAGCAGCGACCAGTGGCGGAAAATCCCCCGCTGGCGTGTCAGGGATAAACTGTGCAGCAGCGCAGTGGCAGAAAGCCAGGGTAATAAAGAGGCGTTTTCCACCGGATCCCAGAACCACCAGCCGCCCCAGCCGAGTTCGCAATAGGCCCACCAGGAACCGAGGATGATCCCCGCCGTTAATGCGCTCCAGCCAGGTAACGCCCAGCGCCAACAAATTCGGGCGCTGGCCGCATCAAACTCGCCGTGCAGTAAACTCGCCAGCGCCACGCTCGCCGCCACCATCAAACCGCCATAGCCAAGGTAAAGCAGCGGTGGATGAAAGATAAGACCGGGATGTTGCAGCATCGGATTGAGATCGCGGCCTTCGATTGCTGGGGGGAATATCCGCACGAAGGGATCGGACCACAGCACCACAAACAGTAGCAGTGCGGCGATCATGAGAGATAAAACGGCTAGCGTCAGCGGAAATAGCGGATCGGTTTGCTGCCGATAATGCCAGGCAAACAGCGCGCTCCAGGCGGAAAGCAACAGCCCCCAAAGTAGCAACGAACCTTCATGACCACCCCACACCGCCGCCAGTTTGAGTTCCAACGACAGCAGGCTGTAGCTATGTTGTGCGACATAAATGACCGAGAAATCGCTGATGAGAAAACAATACGTCAGTACGCCAAAGGCGAGCAGCAGGAGTGTGAACTGCGCCAGAATGCCAATGCTGGTGAGCCGCATCATGGCAGGCCAGCGCAACCGCACTCCCACGAAGCTCATCAACGGGGTCAACACGTTGACCCCGAGACTTAACAACAACGCCAGAAAACCGACTTCAGGAAGGAATACGTCCAGAAACCACCTCTTTTCTGGCTTACGCCACCGTCAACTGTCCGGCGTAGAGAATGAAAAAGCGCAGCATCAACACGCCGACCAGGCTGGCCCCACACGCCGCCAGCACGGCAGGAATGCCGGAACTGCGATTGACCCACGGTTTGAGCAACATTGGCACAATCAGCCCCAGCCCAGCGACACCAAGCCAGAACCACCACGTCCAGAAACCGCCACCCAATGCCGCCACCAGCGCACGCACTTTACCGTCATCGCCCAGCGCCAGACCGACAAAAAACGCCACCAGCAGGAAAATTTCACCCCATACCACAGGGATTTCCATCCGGTGAACAAAGTGCGCTTCCGTGGAATGCGGGTTACTGCGTTGGCGTATCGCCATGGCGATCAGCGCCACCGCCGCACCGGACGAGATGCCGGAGAAGAGGAACAGCACAGGCAGGATCGGGTTATTGAGGAACGGATACGATTTCAGCGCCGACAGCAGAAAGCCGGTATAAGCCCCCAGCAGCACCGCCAGCACCAGCATCAACGTTTCCAGTCCGCGATGAACGGGCGTCAGCAGGCTCAAGACCTTTTGCACGCTCCCCAACTTCGGCAACCAGCGTTGTTGCAGGGCAAGCAAATCGTGTTCAAAGATTTTCGCCAGCCACAGCACCAGCACCACCATGTAGAGCTGAAACAGCATCACCCCCATCGACATCACCGAGGTAAAACTGTAGTGGAACATCAGCTTCCAGAAGGTCCACGGACGCGTCAGATGAAAGACGAGGATCAGCAGGCCGAGGATCACCGCGCCAGGCCCGACAATCAGCGTGGTGCGCAGCAACGTACTGTCTGCACCACCCGCCTGCGGGTAGAAGCGACGCAGCAACACCGCCAGCGTCACCAGTCCGGCAGAGATCCCCACCAAAAACAGATAGATGGCAATCGGCCAGTCCCACACCAGCGATTCAAAATGAAATGCGGAAGCCTGAGTCATTGGCTCACCTCCCCGTATTTAAACGGCACGCGGTACAGCTTCGGTTTGGTTCCCAGCGCCAGCTTGTAGCGGTAAGTGGGCTTCTGGCGCAGCAGTTGTGAAATCTCACTGTTGGGATCGTCCAGATTGCCAAACGTCAGCGCCTTCGTCGGGCAAGCTTCAACGCACGCGGGTAACCTACCGGCCTGCAAATTAGTCTTGCGGCAGAAATCGCATTTGTCCGCTGTCTTCGTGACCGGATGGATAAAGCGCACGCGGTACGGACAGGCGGCGATGCAATACTGACAACCGACGCAGAGATCCGGATTAACATCGACAATCCCACTGGCGGCATCGCGAAAAGACGCACCGGTCGGGCAGACGTCAACGCACGGCGCATGATCGCAGTGCTGACAAGACTTACGGAAGAAGCGATATTTCACATCAGGAAATTCGCCCTGCGGCTCGCTACGAATAATCGTCAGGCGCGAGACACCTTCCGGCACCTTGTTCACTTCTCGACAAGCATCCATACAGGCGGTACAGCCGATACATAACGACTCGTCATGCACCATGCCGTAACGCACCCCATTGATATTCAACGTTTTCGCCACCACGCGCCCCGCGGTGCCGCTAACGGCTGCCAGCACACCGACGCCGGTGAGAAACTGGCGACGTGACCAGGTCATGGCTGCTCCTTAAGCAACGGAACAGACGCCGGGTTAAAGTTCGGATTGGTGCGCTGATCGCTGTGGCAATCGACGCAAATCTTGATCCGTCCTTTGTCACTTAACGTCTGCATCGTATCTTGCTGTGGATGCAGGGAATGGCAGCTGGCGCACGCCACTTTGGTTACGTGAACATCGTGCGGCCAGAACGCTTTTTGCAACTGTTCCGGCAGATGGCAGGACATACAGACGCTGTTCTGCTCTCCAACCTTGTACATCGGCTCGTTAAAGCGCATCACATCTTTCACCCCTTCGCGGTGTTGCGGTGATGGCTGACCGTGACAGTTGGTGCAAGTGACCGGCAGTTTGTTATTCGGGTTGATAACGGAAGCATGTTTGCCATGCATACCTTCGGTATCTGGCTTATGACAGTCCAGACAGGCGGCATCCGGGTTACGCTGCTGGGTAACTTCGTAGCGATCATCAGATGCCTGCGCCGCAGGGGTAGCGGTAATTCCGTTCAGGCTCCACAACAGGCCCGACGCCAGCACCCCGGCAGTTAATAACGAACGTAATACGCTCATATTCACTCCATTGTGTTTTCCGCCCCTTGCGAGGCGGAACGGGGTTATTGGCTTAACAGACCGTTTTTACGTGCCTGATCTTCCCACTGCGGGATCACCGTTTTGATGAAATCCTGTTTCTCGGCTTTGATTTGCTCCATGTTCAGGCCAATTGCCTGCTGGGCTTTCTCTTTGGTCGAGATATCCGGGATCTGGATTTCATGGGTGATGCCTTTGGTCGCCAGCAGGCGCGCCAGTTTGGTACGCGCATCCGCCGCTTTATCCATCGCAGTACCGAGCATCCGCAGACCTTCTTCCGGTGCGTGCATATGAATGCCGTGGGAAGCGATCGCCAGATCCCAACGCCACTGGGCATGACGGATATCGTCCTGAATCGGCTTCATTTCGGCTTCCGTCGCGCCTGCGTCCAGTGCCGCTTTCGCTTCGAAGTGAGCGTGAACCAGTTGATCTTCAACCTTGATTTTCAGGTCGTTAATCGACTGCTTACGTTCCGCGACCACTTTTTGCAAGGCGGCTTTGTCCTGGGTATGGCAGTTCGCACAAGTCTGGGCGAAGTTATCAAACGGATTACCAATTTTATGGTCGGTGTAGAGTTTGCCTTCGGCGTTCTGCACTTTTGGCATATGGCAGTCGATACAGGTCACGTTGTTTTTGCCGTGAATGCCCGCTGTCCAGGTTTCATATTCCGGGTGCTGCGCTTTCAGCATTGGCGTTTTTGACAGGGAGTTAGTCCAGTCAGAGAAGGCAATTTTGTCGTAATACTGCTCCATATTTTCGACTTTCATGCCGTCATCCCACGGGAATTTAACCGCTTTGTTTTTGCCGTCGAAGTAATACTCCACATGGCACTGACCGCAAACCATCGATTGCTGGTCGAAACGTCCAGCTTTCTCAAAAGGTTTGCCAATGGCTTCCATTGCACGCGCCGCATATGGACGGGAAAGGGTTAACTCCGGCTTACCTTTGGCGAACTCTGGTGAGGCGGTGTTATGGCAGTCGGCACAACCTAAGTTGTTGACGATTTCCGGGCCGCCGCGCGCCCATTTACCGTGGAAGTAGCCATCTTCGCCGTCTTTCTGGATCAGGCGCGCCACATCCGGGCTTTTACAACTCCAGCATGCCATCGGTAGCGGACCATCTTCGGCGTTTTTCGGCGCACCGGTACGCAGAGTTTCACGCACATCGGTCACAGCAAAGGCATGTCCACGCGGCTTGTTGTAATCGCGCGAGAAGGGATACCCCGCCCACAGGATCACCAGCCGTGGATCTTCCGCCAGGGCGTCAACACGCTCTGACTGTTCCGAGGTGGCTTTCCAGGAGAGATATTGATCGGGATGCTGTGGGGCAAAGGTTTCATTCTTCGCTTCCACAGTTACAGGTTTCGCGGGAGCGGCCGTTTGTTCAGCGTGAACAGAAGTGAAAAAGAAAAAAGGAATCAACAAGCTGAAGATACGGCGTGCGTTTATTTTTATCCTTGTCATAGGGGCTTTATCCAAATTTTGCCATTGAGGCAATGGCAGTTTTTATTGTTTTTTCATGACAGTAACCGCACATACACTGTCATGACATTGCTCGCCCCTATGTGTAACAAATAACCACACTGTGAATGTTGTCTTTAATCAATTGTAAGTGCATGTGAAATACCACTTTAGAGTTAGTCGATAATTTCCTCCATTTCAAACACATGCATAACTGCATGTTCCAGAAAGAAAATGCCAACTTTTGTTGGTGTCCTTCAAAAATAATCCTGTCGTTTATTTGCACAATTCTACTTTTGCGTGATCTGCCGCCCAAATACTAAACAAAACTGCCAATACCCCTACATTTAACGCTTATGACACATATTATTAACATCCTACAAGGAGAACAAAAGCATGAGCCAAATACACAAACACACCATTCCTGCCAACATCGCAGACCATTGCCTGATAAACCCTCAGCAGTACGAAGCGATGTACCAACAATCAATTAACGCACCAGATACCTTTTGGGGCGAACAGGGAAAAATTCTCGACTGGATCAAACCGTACCAGAAGGTGAAAAACACCTCCTTTGCCCCCGGTAATGTGTCCATTAAATGGTACGAGGACGGCACGCTGAATCTGGCGGCAAACTGCCTTGACCGCCATCTGCAAGAAAACGGCGATCGTACCGCTATTATCTGGGAAGGCGATGACGCCAGTCAGAGCAAACATATTAGTTATAAAGAGCTGCACCGCGACGTCTGCCGCTTCGCCAATACCCTGCTCGAGCTGGGCATTAAAAAAGGTGATGTGGTGGCGATTTATATGCCGATGGTACCGGAAGCTGCGGTCGCGATGCTGGCCTGCGCCCGCATTGGCGCGGTGCATTCGGTAATTTTCGGCGGCTTCTCGCCGGAAGCCGTTGCCGGACGCATCATCGATTCTAACTCACGGTTGGTGATCACTTCCGACGAAGGTGTGCGCGCCGGGCGTAGTATTCCGCTGAAGAAAAACGTTGATGACGCGCTAAAAAACCCGAACGTCACCAGCATTGAACATGTGGTGGTACTGAAGCGTACTGGCGGAAAAATCGACTGGCAGGAAGGACGCGACCTGTGGTGGCACGACCTGGTTGAGCAAGCCAGCGATCAGCATCAGGCGGAAGAGATAAACGCCGAAGATCCTCTGTTTATTCTCTACACCTCCGGTTCTACCGGTAAGCCGAAAGGCGTGCTGCACACTACCGGCGGTTATCTGGTGTACGCGGCGCTGACCTTTAAATATGTCTTTGATTATCATCCGGGCGATATCTACTGGTGTACCGCTGATGTGGGCTGGGTTACCGGACACAGTTATTTGCTGTACGGCCCGCTGGCCTGCGGCGCGACCACGCTGATGTTTGAAGGTGTACCGAACTGGCCGACGCCTGCCCGTATGGCGCAGGTGGTGGATAAGCATCAGGTCAATATTCTTTACACCGCGCCAACGGCGATTCGCGCGCTGATGGCGGAAGGCGATAAAGCGATTGAAGGCACCGACCGTTCCTCGCTACGCATTCTCGGTTCCGTGGGCGAGCCAATCAATCCGGAAGCGTGGGAGTGGTACTGGAAGAAGATCGGCAACGAGAAATGCCCGGTGGTCGACACCTGGTGGCAGACCGAAACTGGCGGTTTCATGATTACGCCGCTGCCTGGGGCGACCGAACTGAAAGCCGGTTCTGCAACGCGTCCGTTCTTCGGCGTACAACCGGCGCTGGTGGATAACGAAGGTAATCCACAAGAAGGTGCCGCTGAAGGCAGTCTGGTGATCACCGATTCCTGGCCGGGTCAGGCGCGTACGCTGTTTGGCGATCACGAACGTTTTGAACAGACCTACTTCTCCACCTTCAAAAATATGTATTTCAGCGGCGACGGCGCGCGTCGCGATGAAGATGGCTATTACTGGATCACCGGGCGCGTGGACGACGTGCTGAACGTCTCTGGTCACCGTCTGGGGACGGCGGAGATTGAGTCGGCGTTGGTGGCGCATCCGAAGATTGCCGAAGCCGCCGTGGTGGGTATTCCGCACAATATTAAAGGTCAGGCGATCTACGCCTACGTCACGCTTAATCACGGGGAGGAACCGTCACCAGAACTATACGCAGAAGTCCGCAACTGGGTGCGTAAAGAGATTGGCCCGCTGGCGACGCCAGACGTGCTGCACTGGACCGACTCCCTGCCTAAAACCCGCTCCGGCAAAATTATGCGCCGTATTCTGCGCAAAATTGCGGCGGGCGATACCAGCAACCTGGGCGATACCTCGACGCTTGCCGATCCTGGCGTGGTCGAGAAGCTGCTTGAAGAGAAGCAGGCTATCGCGATGCCATCGTAACCCACAATTGCCGGATGCGAGTCGGTAACGGTTTGTAGGCCTGATAAGACGCGACAGCGACGCATCAGGCGTTGATTGCCGGATGCGGCGTAAACGCCTTATCCGGCCTACATTCGGCAAGGGTTACCCGAGCGTTAACCTTCTCCCATAAGGGAGCGGGAATTAAAACAATCCCTACATTACCTCTGGAGAATCTGTGATGAATGGTACGATTTATCAGCGGATAGAAGACAATGCGCATTTCAGGGAGTTAGTCGAAAAACGGCAACGGTTTGCCACCATCCTGTCGATTATTATGCTGGCAGTTTATATCAGCTTTATTTTACTGATCGCCTTCGCGCCCGGCTGGCTGGGCACCCCGCTGAATCCGAACACCAGCGTCACACGCGGTATTCCCGTTGGCGTTGGGGTCATTGTTATCTCCTTTGTTCTCACTGGTATCTACATCTGGCGGGCGAACGGCGAATTCGACCGTCTAAATAATGAAGTCCTGCATGAGGTACAAGCATCATGAAAAGAGTTCTGACGGCGCTTGCCGCCACACTCCCTTTCGCAGCTAACGCCGCGGATGCTATTAGCGGGGCCGTTGAGCGCCAGCCAACAAACTGGCAGGCGATTATTATGTTCCTGATTTTCGTCGTGTTCACGCTCGGCATTACCTACTGGGCGTCAAAACGCGTACGTTCTCGTAATGACTACTACACCGCAGGCGGCAATATCACTGGCTTCCAGAACGGGCTGGCGATTGCCGGGGACTATATGTCTGCCGCCTCATTTTTGGGGATCTCCGCGCTGGTGTTTACTTCCGGCTATGACGGGCTGATCTACTCGCTGGGCTTCCTGGTGGGCTGGCCAATCATTCTGTTCCTGATTGCTGAACGTCTGCGTAACCTGGGCCGCTATACCTTTGCGGATGTGGCTTCTTACCGCCTGAAACAAGGGCCGATTCGTATTCTTTCGGCTTGTGGTTCTCTGGTGGTGGTAGCACTTTACCTTATCGCCCAGATGGTCGGCGCAGGTAAATTGATTGAACTGCTGTTCGGCCTTAACTATCACATTGCGGTGGTGCTGGTTGGCGTGCTGATGATGATGTACGTCCTGTTCGGCGGCATGCTGGCGACCACCTGGGTGCAGATTATCAAAGCCGTTCTGTTGCTGTTCGGTGCCAGCTTTATGGCCTTTATGGTGATGAAACACGTCGGCTTTAGCTTCAACAATCTGTTCAGCGAAGCGATGGCGGTACACCCAAAAGGTGTCGACATCATGAAACCGGGCGGACTGGTGAAAGATCCGATCTCCGCGCTCTCTCTGGGGCTTGGGCTGATGTTTGGTACGGCTGGCTTGCCGCATATTCTGATGCGCTTCTTTACGGTCAGCGATGCACGCGAAGCGCGTAAGAGCGTGTTCTACGCTACCGGATTTATGGGCTACTTCTACATCCTGACCTTTATTATCGGCTTTGGCGCGATCATGCTGGTCGGTGCAAATCCGGAATATAAAGACGCTGCGGGCCATCTGATTGGTGGTAACAACATGGCGGCAGTTCACCTGGCCAATGCGGTGGGCGGCAACCTGTTCCTCGGCTTTATTTCAGCGGTTGCTTTCGCCACTATCCTCGCGGTAGTTGCGGGTCTGACGCTGGCGGGCGCTTCCGCGGTTTCGCATGACCTGTACGCTAACGTCTTCAAAAAAGGCGCAACCGAACGTGAAGAGCTGCGAGTCTCGAAAATCACCGTGCTGATCCTCGGCGTGATTGCCATTATCCTCGGCGTGCTGTTTGAGAATCAGAACATCGCGTTCATGGTGGGCCTGGCGTTTGCCATCGCCGCGAGCTGCAACTTCCCAATCATTCTGCTTTCCATGTACTGGTCGAAGTTGACTACTCGTGGCGCAATGATGGGCGGTTGGTTAGGGCTGATTACTGCGGTAGTACTGATGATCCTCGGCCCAACGATTTGGGTACAGATCCTCGGTCACGAAAAAGCCATCTTCCCGTACGAATACCCGGCGCTGTTCTCCATCTCCGTGGCATTCCTCGGCATCTGGTTCTTCTCGGCAACCGATAATTCAGCGGAAGGGGCGCGCGAGCGTGAACTGTTCCGTGCGCAATTTATCCGTTCCCAGACCGGCTTTGGCGTTGAGCAGGGCCGCGCGCATTAATCTCCACTAGCCTCTGGTCACCTGACCAACGGTAAAAAGGTGCGATGTACTGCACCTTTTTACCGATTACACCGCCAAAGCGTTATTGGTTCTCTTCTATTAACAACGCTTCCAGCAAATCAAGATCGTGTAGCAACTTTTGCAGCGTTTCGTTGCTGATCTCCCGCGTGGCGCGCAGGTGATAAAGTTCCGCACGTTCAGAACGCAACGCCGCCAGACGGAAGCGACGCTCCAGGTTCTCTTCCTGGACAGAACTTTCAACGTCGTTTCGGCCATCGGCACGACGACGCAGGTTACCGATGACGCGCGAGCTGACTTCGGTAAGCAGCTGGTTGTCGATATTCTCTTCAGTGTCCGCCGCCAGTCGCTCTTCCATTTTCTGGATCGCCACAATCGCCACTTCTGCCGTTGCCGCGCGCGCAATGCGTTCCTCTTTCAGCTGCTGAGAATGATCTGCGACTTCAATGTGTTGCAGCAGAACAGGCAGCATCACCACGCCAACAAACAGCGAGAAGAGAATGACGCCAGCCGCCAGGAACACCAGCTCATAACGCGCCGGGAAGACGTTGCCATCCGGCAACAGCAGCGGAATAGAGAGCACACCAGCCAGGGTGATAGCCCCGCGAACCCCGGCAAAAGACGCGATAAGAATTTCTCGTGTGGTCCACGAACCAAACTCCATCGGTTTCTTCTTCAGGAAGCGGTTACTGAACTTTTTCATCGTCCACAGCCAGCCGAAACGGACCAGCATGAGCGCTGCGTAAATCAAGATGATGTCGGTAAACAGCATCCAGATTTCGACGTTCGGGTCGATCTCTGCCGCCATCAGCGACGTCTCCAGAATGCCCGGCAGTTGCAGGCCCAACAGCAAGAACACCATGCCGTTAAAGACAAACTCCAGCATCGCCCAGGTGCTGTTCGCACGCAGACGCATCGCCAGCGGCGCACGGCGCATCACGCCTGAACGGGTAATGGTCATCCCGGCAGCAACTGCCGCAAGGATACCGGAAACGCCAATATGTTCGGCAATCAGATAAGAGGCGAACGGCAGCAGGAACAGCAGGACTATCTGTGTCGCAGGTTCATCGCCGCCCCAGCGGCTCAGGAAGCGCAGCGAGCGACCATATAGCCAGCTCACCACAAACCCCGCGAGAATACCGCCGATCGCGACTTTCATAAATTCGACCGTCGCACCGCCAACAGTGAAGATCATCGTTCCCATCGCGACTGCCACGGCAAACTTCAGCGACACCAGGCCGGAGGCGTCATTCATCAACGCTTCGCCCTGCAAAATGCCCATGATTTTTTTCGGTATTCGCCCTTCGCCAACAATCCCGGAGAGCGCCACGGCATCGGTCGGAGAGAGCACCGCCGCCAGCGCAAAGGCCGGAATTAGCGGAATGCCTGGCACCACCCAGTAAATGAGGAAGCCAATGCCGACTACGGTGACTACCACCAGCGCCAGCGCAAGACCGAAGATCTCCCGACCATGTTCGAGAAATTCACGAGTCGGCGTTTTCCAGCCATCAGCAAACAGCAGCGGCGGGATAAACAAAACTAAAAAGAGTTCAGGATCAAACTCCACATGCAAACCAAACGTCGGCCACGCCAGTAGCGCACCAATGGCGATTTGCATAAGCGGAAGCGGGATCTGAAAGGGCATGACACGAGTGACCACCCCGGACAGCGAAACCACGAGGGTCATTATCAGTATGGTAAAGAAGATTTCCATGCGTTCCCTGTTTGCGATGTTTTATGGTTTGAGAAAGGCGCTATGCCTGAATTCTCAGTTTTTTCAGAATATCGCAAAAGCTCACACAATGTACGGAGAAAATAAAAACGGGCAGCCATTGCCACCCGTTTTCAGAATCTTATTAAAGATTAGATAGCCCAGCCACCCGCGTAGAAGGTCACCAGTGCCGCGGCGATAACAACCGTACCAATGTTCAGCTTACGCCATTCGCCAGAAACCAGACGGCCAATAACCAGGGTCGCGAAACCGATCATAATGCCGGTCACGATGTTACAAGTCAGTACAATGAATACCGCCGTCACCAGCCCCGCCATCGCATCAACAAAATCAGCAAAGTCGATTTTCGCCACGTTACTCAACATCAGCAGGCCAACATACATCAACGCAGGAGCCGTTGCGTAACCTGGAACAAGGTAAGAAAGCGGAGAGAGGAACAGAATCAGCAGGAACAGCACGCCAACGGTGATTGCCGTCAGACCGGTTTTACCACCCGCTGCCGTACCCGCCGCAGACTCAATGTATACCGCGGCCGGAGCCGCCCCCACCAGGCCTGAGAAAACGCTGCTCAGGGAGTCGGTGGTCAGCGCTTTACCGCCATCAATGATCTGCCCGTCTTTATCCAGCAGGTTCGCCTGACCGGCGACTGCACGGATGGTTCCGGTCGCATCAAAGACCGCCGTCATCACCAGCGCCAGTACGCTCGGCAGTACCACCGGATTCAGCGCGCCCATAATATCCAGGCTACCAATCAGCGAGTTACCATTTTCATCGCTCAGAGACGGCATAGCGAAAACGCCGGAGAAATGAACGTTAGGATCGAAGATCAGGCCCACAATCGAGATACCGATAATGGTCAGCAGAATGCCGCCCGGCACTTTCAGTTTTTCCAGACCGACGATCACCGCCAGACCTACCAGCGACATAATAACCGGGAAGGTGGCGAAATCACCCAGCGCAACCGGCAGACCGTCGAGCGGATTTTTAATGACCAGGCCAACACCATTCGCAGCAATCAGCAGCAGGAACAGGCCGATACCAATCCCCGTACCGTGCGCCACACCGTGCGGCAAGTTGCGCAAAATCCAGCTACGGATACCCGTTGCAGAAATGACTGTAAACAGCACCCCCATCAGGAACACGGCGCCCAGCGCGACCGGAACGCTAATATGCTGCCCCAGCACCAGGCTGAATGCAGTAAACGCGGTCAGGGAGATAGCGCAACCGATAGCCAGCGGCAAATTGGCCCACAGCCCCATCGCGATAGACCCAATCCCGGCAACCAGACAGGTCGCAACAAAAACTGCTGCTGGTGGGAAGCCTGCTTTACCCAGCATGCCCGGAACGACGATGACCGAGTAGACCATCGCCAGAAACGTTGTTAACCCGGCAACCACTTCCTGACGGACAGTGCTTCCACGTTGTGAAATTTTAAACCAGGCGTCGAGTGAACCGCCGGTACGCGCTGATGGCGTAGACATAGAAAACATCCCCTGAGAGTTTATTTTTCGTCAAGATGCGTGGCGGACAATCCCCTGCCAGCGAAACGTTATCTTCCTGCTTCAGGTTTGCGACAATGTGGGGCGTCGCAAAAAAGCAAACGTTTAGCTCCGCGCATACAAAACGGGTGGTAAAAAAAAGCAAACGATTATCCGGCGATCATAGCGGCTTTTTCAACCGAAGTTTGCTGCTTTTTTCCCTTTTCTTGTATTGACGATGAAAAACCAGGCAATTGATGCGCAAACGTTATCGTCGATGCGCAAAATTACGGCATTTGTAGGTAGCTTGTAGCGAAGGGTTGCAGTAAAAAATCGTGCAAGATGGCAAAAACATTGCGTCTAAAAAACGTCTTTTTGCACTGGCGAAGATACGGAGGCGGCATACAATTAAAGTATCAACACCAACCGGAACCTCCACCACGTGCTCGAATGAGGTGTGTTGACGTCGGGGGAAACCCTCCTGTGTACCAGCGGGATAGAGTGAAAGACAAAGACCGGAAACAAACTAAAGCGCCCTTGTGGCGCTTTAGTTTTGCTCGTCTTCCAGCAAACGCGCGCCAGTACCTTCTTCCCCTAAGCGGTCGCCCGGGTTACGCAACGGGCAGTCGCTACGCGAAAGGCAGCCGCAGCCAATACAACCGTCCAGTTCATCTCGCAGAGCCACTAAGGTATGAATGCGCCGATCTAATTCTTCTCGCCATTGCGAAGAAAGCTGCTTCCACTCTTTGGCGCTTAATGTATGCCCTTCAGGCAACACACCAAATGCTTCACTAATAGTCGCCAATGGAATGCCAATACGTTGAGCAATCTTGATAATCGCCACATATCGCAGCACATCACGCTTATATCGTCGCTGATTGCCGCTATTTCGAATACTGGTAATCAGCCCTTTGCTCTCATAGAAATGCAGTGCAGATACCGCTACCCCACTGCGTTTCGCCACTTCGCCTGGGGTGAGCAAGGCTTTAATGCGGGGTAATTTCTTTTCCATAAATCGCTTTACCTCAAGTTAACTTGAGGAATTATACTCCCCAACAGATGAATTAACGAACTGAACACTGAAAAGAGGCAGATTTATGTCCCATCAGAAAATTATTCAGGATCTTATCGCATGGATTGACGAGCATATTGACCAGCCACTGAACATTGATGTCGTCGCAAAAAAATCAGGTTATTCAAAGTGGTACTTACAGCGGATGTTCCGCACGGTAACGCATCAGACACTTGGTGATTACATTCGTCAACGCCGCCTGTTACTGGCTGCCGTTGAGTTGCGCACCACCGAGCGCCCTATTTTTGATATCGCAATGGATCTTGGGTATGTCTCGCAGCAGACCTTTTCCCGCGTTTTCCGTCGGCAGTTTGATCGCACTCCCAGCGATTATCGCCACCGTATCTAGAATTATTGCCCGCACATTAACTCATGTGCGGGTAATTTCCCTGTCCATTCCATAAACATTTGCGGCGGCATCGCCTTTGCAAAATACCAGCCCTGACAATAACGCACGCCGCGTTTGCGCAGCCAATTAACCTGTTCTGACGTTTCTACCCCTTCCGCTATCGTTTTTAGCCCCAGACTGTGCGCCAGTTCAATGATGTGTTCCGCAATCAAATGGCTGGTTTTGTGCGTGGTCGGCGTCTCAACAAACGATTTATCGATTTTCAAAATATCGATATTCAATGAATTAAGGTTGTGTAAGTTGGAGTAGCCAATACCGAAGTCATCAATCGCAACTTCATAACCGGCCTGGCGGAAAGCATGAATAATCGGCGTCATTTTGGTGACATCAAGAAACGCATGTTCAGTAACTTCAAATTTAATTTGCTGCGGACGCACCGCGTATTGCTCTATTTTCTGATTGGTTCGCGCAATTAAACGCGATGTATGAAAGTCGGAGGCCGACAGGTTAATAGAAACATAGCGATCGGCATGTGTTGCCAGATACGCCCCCAGATCGCTGAATACATTATCAATAACATAATCAGTGACTAACTCAATCATCCCCTCTTTTTCCGCCAATGGGATAAACTCTGCCGGACTCATCACTTGCCCCTGACCACCTGGCCAACGTAGCAACGCTTCAGCGCCAATACATTTTTCTGTTTTGATATCGATAATTGGCTGGTAATAAAGACAAAGCTGTCTTTTTTCGAGGGCGCGTTGCAATTTGCGTTTGGGTGACTGGTACTCCTGGCTAATCCGCAACCAGAGTAACAGGAGTACCAGACTGCAAAAAATACCTGCGGGCAAAGCAAAAATAAGATGATTATAAAAATGAGCGATAAGACGTTTATTTGAAGTGGCAACAATGGCCGCTATTGGGCGTTTTGTCGAATGTACCATTGCATACAAATGACCATTTCGTTGCACCGTTAAATCATTCAGATGAATTAACGGAGTAAACGTTTCAGCCGAGGCCTGGTTGCTTAACGAAAAAAAGGTTTTCGTCACCGTATCATACACGCCCCATTGTAGCGTCGGATCGTCAGATATCACCTCACTCCAGAATAAAGGATTGATGACCGCCACATAATTACCCCGCTGCATATAAGTCATTTTATAACCGGAGAAAAAAGGGGTATCGCGATAATAATAGATAGAAATGTCAGGGTCACGCTTATAATCCGCGGGGGCGATCATATATCCGTCAGCAGGGGCGATAAGTGAAGAACATAAAAAATGGTTATCCTGGGCATATATCAGTTCATTGATATAAAGATAGCCACGAATAATATTCAACATTCGCTTTTGATGATCCGGTGTACAAACTTGCCCCTGATAGCGTTTCGCTTCATCGCTCGCTGAATCTGCCTGTTGAATGACCAGCTCGGATTTATCCAGCGCCAGTTGGGCAAAGACACGAAGCTGATTGTTCACTTCTGATTTTGCCCAAATGAAGGCAATCCATAGTGACAGGATGATGGGGAGGAGTGCTACAAAGATAATGCCCGGCAACGCCAGCAATTTGTGTCGTGCACGATGACTCATTTCTATCAATTCCCTGTCTGGTTATAGCTGGTCATTGCAAGGTGAAAACCCTGGCCACCGACGACGTTAGATAAATCTTACGGTATAAATAGCACTTTTGCCTGATTTGAAATTGATACCTTTATAATCGTTGTTTTATTAAAAATAACACGCTGATATCAAAAAGAATTTACTAAAAAATGCGAGTCAGTCAGGAAGATACGATATTTTGTATTTCCGCGACGCCACTGAAAAACCACAAAATAAGCATGCTAATAAAAATAGCGACTCTATCTGGCTAACAAACAACCAATTGTGATATAGTTCACAAAAATAATGAAACGCACTAATTGTTTCATTTTGGTATTTTGCAAGCCCCATGATAGCCAGAGTGCATCACGCCTCCCGTGAACAACACCGTGCTGTCCAGGGCATCGGTTATTTTCAGAGGAAATGTTCGATGGCTACCCTCACCACTGGCGTGGTTCTTCTTCGCTGGCAGCTTCTTAGCGCCGTACTGATGTTTCTGGCAAGTACGCTCAACATCCGTTTTCGTCGGTCTGATTACATAGGACTCGCGGTGATCAGTAGTGGCCTGGGCGTTGTTTCCGCCTGCTGGTTCGCGATGGGACTGCTCGGAATCACCATGATGGATATTGCCGCAATCTGGCACAATATTGAGTCGGTAATGGTCGAAGCCACAAATCAGGCACCGCCACAATGGCCGATGATTTTGGTGTGATATGCAGAAGCCTCCATTATGGAGGCTTCTTTTTTTATCCCTGGCAGATGCGCTAATCACCTACCTTAAAACAATATAATCTATTGTTTTAAAACAAAATCAGAATGGGATATCGTCATCGAAATCCATCGGCGGCTCGTTAGACGGCGCTGCCGGAGCGGACTGCTGCGGGCGAGACTGTGCGCCGCCGCTGAACTGATTGCCACCCTGCGGCTGCTGAGGCTGACCCCAACCGCCCTGCGGCTGACCGCCACCGACGTTACCGCCAGCCGGAGCGCCACCGCCCTGACGGCCACCCAGCATCTGCATGGTGCCGCCAACGTTCACCACCACTTCCGTGGTGTAGCGATCCTGACCGGATTGATCGGTCCATTTGCGGGTACGCAGCTGACCTTCGATATAAACCTGGGAACCTTTGCGCAGATATTCGCTGGCCACTTCAGCCAGTTTGCCGAACAGCACAACGCGGTGCCATTCAGTCTGCTCTTTCATCTCGCCGGTCGCTTTATCACGCCAGGATTCGGAAGTAGCCAGCGTAATGTTGGCAACTGCGCCACCATTTGGCATGTAGCGTACTTCCGGGTCCTGACCCAGATTACCAACGAGAATAACCTTGTTTACGCCTCTGCTGGCCATGTTCATGTCTCCTGAAAAAAAACGTTCTAATAAGTGTAAACGCGCGATTGTAGCATTACCAATAGCGGTTTTACTATGTTGTGACCTCGGTTCCGCTAAACAATTCTGGTCAAACATTGTTACATCGCGCTCTGGGTTTCACATTCCAACACTGTATATTCATTCAGGTCATTCTGTGTCATAATTAACCGTTTGTGATCGCCGGTAGCACCATGCCACCGGGCAAAAAAGCGTTTAATCCGGGAAAGGTGAATGGATAAGATCGAAGTTCGGGGCGCCCGCACCCATAATCTAAAAAACATCAACCTCGTTATCCCCCGCGACAAACTCATTGTCGTGACCGGGCTTTCGGGTTCTGGCAAATCCTCGCTCGCTTTCGACACCTTATATGCCGAAGGGCAGCGTCGTTACGTTGAATCCCTTTCCGCCTATGCGCGGCAGTTTCTGTCACTGATGGAAAAGCCGGACGTCGACCATATTGAGGGGCTTTCACCCGCCATCTCAATTGAACAGAAATCGACGTCTCATAACCCGCGCTCTACGGTGGGGACAATCACCGAAATCCACGACTATTTGCGTCTGCTGTACGCTCGCGTCGGTGAGCCGCGCTGCCCGGACCACGATGTTCCGCTGGCGGCGCAAACTGTCAGCCAGATGGTGGATAACGTGCTGTCGCAGCCGGAAGGTAAACGTCTGATGCTGCTGGCGCCGATTATTAAAGAGCGCAAAGGCGAACACACGAAAACGCTGGAGAATCTGGCAAGTCAAGGCTACATCCGTGCGCGCATAGATGGCGAAGTCTGCGATCTTTCCGATCCACCGAAACTGGAACTGCAAAAGAAACACACCATTGAAGTGGTTATTGATCGTTTCAAAGTGCGCGACGATCTCACCCAACGTCTGGCTGAGTCGTTTGAAACGGCGCTGGAGCTTTCTGGCGGTACAGCGGTCGTCGCTGATATGGACGATCCAAAAGCGGAAGAGCTGCTTTTCTCCGCCAACTTCGCCTGTCCGATTTGCGGCTACAGTATGCGTGAACTGGAACCGCGTCTGTTTTCGTTTAACAACCCGGCGGGGGCCTGCCCGACCTGTGACGGCCTCGGCGTACAGCAATATTTCGATCCTGACCGCGTGATCCAGAATCCGGAACTGTCGCTGGCTGGCGGTGCGATCCGTGGCTGGGATCGCCGCAACTTCTATTACTTCCAGATGCTGAAATCGCTGGCAGATCACTATAAGTTCGACGTCGAAGCGCCGTGGGGCAGCCTGAGCGCGAACGTGCATAAAGTGGTGCTTTACGGTTCTGGCAAAGAAAACATTGAATTCAAATACATGAACGATCGCGGCGATACCTCCATTCGTCGTCATCCGTTCGAAGGCGTGCTGCACAATATGGAGCGCCGTTATAAAGAGACGGAATCCAGCGCGGTACGCGAAGAGTTAGCCAAGTTTATCAGCAATCGCCCGTGTACCAGCTGCGACGGAACACGTCTGCGTCGGGAAGCACGCCACGTGTATGTCGAGAATACGCCGCTGCCAGCTATCTCCGACATGAGCATTGGTCATGCGATGGAGTTTTTCAACAATCTCAAACTCGCTGGTCAGCGGGCGAAGATTGCAGAAAAAATCCTCAAAGAGATTGGCGATCGTCTGAAATTCCTCGTTAACGTCGGTCTGAACTATCTGACACTTTCCCGCTCGGCAGAAACGCTTTCCGGCGGTGAAGCCCAGCGTATCCGTCTGGCGAGCCAGATTGGCGCGGGGCTGGTTGGCGTGATGTATGTACTGGATGAGCCGTCTATCGGCCTGCACCAGCGCGATAACGAACGCCTGCTGGGTACGCTTATCCACCTGCGCGATCTCGGTAATACCGTGATTGTGGTGGAGCACGACGAAGACGCGATTCGCGCCGCTGACCACGTTATCGACATTGGTCCAGGCGCGGGTGTACACGGCGGTGAAGTGGTCGCGGAAGGTCCACTGGAAGCGATTATGGCCGTGCCGGAGTCGTTGACCGGGCAGTACATGAGCGGTAAACGCAAGATTGAAGTGCCGAAGAAACGCGTTCCGGCGGATCCGGAAAAAGTGTTGAAGCTGACAGGCGCGCGTGGCAACAACCTGAAAGACGTAACGCTGACGCTGCCGGTCGGTCTGTTTACCTGCATTACAGGTGTTTCAGGTTCCGGTAAATCGACGCTGATTAACGACACGCTGTTCCCGATTGCCCAACGCCAGTTGAACGGCGCGACCATCGCCGAACCGGCACCGTATCGCGATATTCAGGGACTTGAGCATTTCGATAAAGTCATCGATATCGACCAAAGCCCGATTGGTCGTACTCCGCGTTCTAACCCGGCGACCTATACTGGCGTGTTTACGCCTGTGCGCGAACTGTTTGCGGGCGTACCGGAATCTCGTGCGCGCGGCTATACACCGGGGCGTTTCAGCTTTAACGTCCGTGGCGGACGCTGCGAAGCCTGTCAGGGCGATGGCGTAATCAAAGTGGAGATGCACTTCCTGCCGGATATTTACGTACCGTGCGACCAGTGCAAAGGTAAACGCTATAACCGTGAAACGCTGGAGATTAAGTACAAAGGCAAAACCATCCACGAAGTGTTGGATATGACCATCGAAGAGGCGCGAGAGTTCTTCGATGCCGTACCTGCACTGGCGCGTAAGCTGCAAACGTTGATGGATGTTGGCCTGACGTATATCCGCCTCGGGCAGTCCGCAACCACGCTTTCCGGCGGTGAAGCCCAGCGTGTGAAGCTGGCGCGTGAGCTGTCAAAACGCGGCACCGGGCAGACGCTGTATATTCTCGACGAGCCGACTACCGGCCTGCACTTCGCCGATATTCAGCAACTGCTCGACGTGCTGCATAAACTGCGCGATCAGGGCAACACCATTGTGGTGATTGAGCACAATCTCGACGTAATCAAAACCGCAGACTGGATTGTCGACCTGGGGCCGGAAGGTGGTAGCGGCGGCGGCGAGATCCTCGTCTCCGGTACGCCAGAAACCGTCGCGGAGTGTGAAGCATCACACACGGCACGCTTCCTCAAGCCGATGCTGTAATCGTTAAGGCCGCTTTCTGAGCGACCTCAGATTATTGACAAAGTGCGCTTTGTTCTTGCCGGATGCGGTGTGAACGCCTTATCCGGCCTACAAAAACATGCAATTTCAATATATTGCATGGGTTACGTAGGCCTGATAAGCGTAGCGCATCAGGCAATTTTGCGTTTGTCATCATTCTCAGGCCGCTTGCTGAACGGTCTTTTCCTTTCAGAATTGCACCAGCAATTTACGTTTTTCTTCCGGCAGCAAATTCACCGCCTGCTGATACGACGCATCGACCAGATAATAGATTTGCGAATCCGGCAACGAGCCGTCGAGATATACGGTGCTCCAGTGCGCTTTGTTCAGATGCCGACTGGGACGAACATCGCTATGCTGCTGTCGCAAAAGCTCGGCCAGCGCAGGGCTGGTTTTCAGCGAAACCGCTGGGCGATTTTCCACTTCTTTCACCATCGCAAACAGCACATCTTCCACTTTGATTTGCGTTGCTTTCCAGTCACTATGCACACTCTGTTCTGCGCCTGGTTTTGCCATGCAATATTGTAGCAACTCCGAAATGGTCATTTTTTACTCCCCTTGTAGTGTCGCGATAATGCGACGCGAACCGCCGTGGATGCGATGTTCCCCAAGCCATATTCCCTGCCAGGTGCCGGTCTGAATACGCCCCTGATGCACTGGCAATACGAGCGATACCCCCAGCATCGAGGATTTGATATGAGAAGGCATATCGTCTGCCCCTTCATAGTCATGCTCATAGTTTCCGTTGTCGGGAACGGTGCGGAGAAAAAAACGCTCCATGTCATAGCGTACTGTGGGGTCGCAATTCTCATTAAGTGTCAGAGAGGCGGAAGTGTGTTGCAGCAACAGGTGCAGTAAACCGACATTAACACGCGGCATATCAGCTAGTTGAGTCAGGATTTCATCCGTTACCAAATGAAACCCACGAGATTTAGCGCTAAGCGTGAGCGTCTTTTGAAACCACATGTGCTGCTCCTTGATAAAACTCTCTTAATCAGTTTGCAGCAAGACAGCGAAAGGATAAAGGTGCGATTAAAAAAACAGCATTCGGGAGAGTCAGGCGCTCTCCCGACTTATCAGTATTCTGAATTGATGATCACCTCTTCATCGAATGCACCCGCTTGTGGCAAGGGTTTGTAGGTGGAGTTGGAGGCTCGCAGAATGCGGATGCCACGGATGCCAACATCACGTGCAGCGGTAATATCGTTATCGGAATCACCATAAAAAATTCGGATATTTTTATCCTGTAGCCACTGCGTTTTTGTATTTTGTCCTGCTTTATCGCCCGCAAAAATCACCGGGTTCATACTGGTTGCAGGAATGTGAAAGTCATCAGCCAGCGTTTTTGACACTGTTTCAGTTTTCGTAGGGCTACGACCTGTCACAAAGAAAATGGTGTCGCCACGGCGGACATGCATATCAATCAGCTGACGCGCGACCTCTTTTGGAATACTAAATTCATCCCAACCGTTGTTCATCTTTTCCCAGAATGCTGGGTTTTTTAGATAATCTTCGCTTTCTGGCGAGAACGTTTTTTTGCCGCGCCAGAATCCAGGGCTGGAAAACAGAACAGTGTCATCAATATCAAACCCAACAGCCATCTGTGGGCGTCCTGCCAGACTGTTCTCAATTTGGGCGACTGAAACCCAATGAATTGGTGCCTGTTCAGCGAGTTTGGCTACGTTAGTACCCGGATTAAGCGGTGAAGGTGATGAGGCCAGGGCAACAGCGGAACTGTTTAGAGCGAACAATAAGCAAACGGCACTCAATGCCTGTGTGATCTTGCGCATATTTTTCCCTAAATAGTCAGTAAGTTAAAACTTTTTATTGTGAGATTTGTTGAAAAAACCATCTGACCATAACGCCAGCAGCGGAGGAAAGGAAGGATTATCTGCGGTTTTGTTAGAGAAAGGGAGCAGGATCACATGAGAGAAGTTCGTGTTTTTTAATAGCTTAATGTCTATCCATGGAGTAGGTATATCCATTTAGTCCGTGGTTAATATCGCTTACCAGAAGTGAGCGGCTTTATATGAGGGGCAGAATATTTCTTTCTCTCTATTCTCAATGATACTAATTATATCAACAAGTTAAAATTGAGCAGGCGGCTGTTCAACCACCTGCTAACGACATTACATCACTGCTGCAAACGCCTTCGCCACGCGATGCACATTTTGCGCATTAAGTCCGGCAACACACATGCGGCCGCTGGCAATCAGGTAAACACCAAACTCTTCACGCAGTCGGTCAACCTGAGCAGCGCTTAAACCGGTATAACTGAACATGCCGCGCTGCTTCAGCAGATAACCAAAATTGCGTTCTGGCATCTCTTTACTCAATACCTTCACCAGTTCCTGACGCATCGCCAGAATACGGGTACGCATTTCTTCCACTTCTGCCAACCAGCTAGCTTTTAACGCCGCATCATTCAGCACCGTAGCCACCACCTGCGCACCAAAATTCGGCGGGCTGGAGTAGTTGCGGCGAACAGTTGCTTTCAACTGCCCCAGTACGCGACCTGCGGCTTCGGCATCTTCACACACCACAGAAAGACCGCCGACACGCTCACCGTAGAGGGAGAAAATTTTCGAGAATGAATTGCTCACCAGAGCAGGTAATCCGACGCTGGCGATCGCGCGAATGGCATAGGCATCTTCTTCCATACCGGTACCAAATCCTTGATAGGCAATATCGAGGAATGGGATAAGCTCGCGTGCTTTGAGAATTTCAATCACCGCATCCCACTGGTCGTTGGTGAGATCGGCGCCCGTTGGGTTATGGCAGCACGGATGCAGCAGCACAATGCTGCGGGCAGGTAATGTTTTCAGCGTCGCCAACAGGTCATTAAAACGCACGCCGTTAGTCGCTTCGTCATACCAGGGGTAAGTATTCACTTCGAATCCAGCCCCAGCGAATATTGCTACGTGGTTTTCCCAGGTAGGATCGCTGACCCAGACGCCTGATTCCGGGAAGTAGCGTTTCAGGAAGTCAGCGCCTACTTTTAATGCTCCCGAACCACCGAGCGTCTGAATGGTCGCCACACGCTGTTGTTGTAGCACCGGATGGTCAGCGCCAAACAGCAGCGGCGAAATGGCATGGCGATAGCTGTTCAGCCCTTCCATCGGTAAATAAAGCGAAGCGCCATGAGGTTGTGCATTCAGACGCGCTTCCGCTTCCGCGACAGCTTTTAGTTGCGGAATAATCCCGTCTTCGTTGTAGTACAGACCGATACTCAAATTCACTTTGTCGCTGCGAGTGTCTTCTTTAAAACGCTCCATAAGCGAAAGAATCGGGTCGCCAGCATAGGCGTCAACTTTTTGAAACACGCGATGGTTCTCCAGGTTTACGGGCAGGTGGTTAAAACACAATAAACCGGAAGATGGCGAAGATCGAGAGGATGTTCAGCGACGAACGGCAATTAACCAGAGGGTAAGACTGATGACAAACGCAAAACCACCAGAAGCATGACGTTTATCAGGCCTATGCGAGAATATCAATTTATTGAATTTACAAGATATTACGTGCCGGATAAGGCATTCACGCCGCATCCGGCACAGACAATCAACTATTACAGAACGATTAATCCACGTATTTCATCGCGACCCTTGACGTCAGGCGCGTGATAAGTTCGTAAGCACTCACTTTTGTTATTTCTGCGATACGCTCTACGGGCAAACCTTCACCCCATAAAATGACCTGGTCCCCGGCTTTATCCTGCGCCTGTGGACCTAAATCTACGCAAATCATATCCATCGCCACGCGACCAACAATCGGCACTTCACGACCATTAACCAGCACTGGCGTACCGGACGGCGCGGCGCGCGGGTAGCCATCGCCATAGCCCATCGCCACCACGCCAAGGCGGGTATCGCGCTCGCTAATCCAGGTGCCGCCATAGCCTACCGGTTCACCCGCTTTATGCTCACGCACGGCAATCAGGCTGGAGGTCAGAGACATCACTGGCTGGCAACCGAAATCAGCACCGGTGGAGCCATCTTCCAGCGGTGACACGCCGTAAAGAATGATGCCCGGGCGCACCCAATCAAAATGCGACTGCGGCCATAACAAAATTCCACCCGATGCGGCGATTGAACGCTTGCCGGGTTTGCCTTCGCAAAAGGTATTGAAGATATCGAGTTGTTTCTCAGTCGAGCCGCATTTTGGCTCATCAGCGCGAGCAAAGTGGCTGACAATATTCACCGGCTGACGGACGTTTTTACATTGCGTAAGACGTTGATAAAACGCCTCAGCTTGTTCCGGTAAAACGCCCAGTCGGTGCATACCGGTGTCGAGTTTCATCCAGACGGTAACTGGCTCCTCCAGACTGGCCTCTTCCAGAGCAGCAAGCTGTTCTTCGTTATGCACGGCGGTATGCAGATGTTCAGCGGAGATCGTCGGCAGATCGTCTGCTTCAAAAAAGCCTTCCAGTAACAATATAGGTTGCGTGATGCCCCCTGCTCTAAGCCGCAGGGCTTCTTCGAGACGGGCTACGCCAAAGGCGTCGGCATCAGGAAGCGTTCGCGCGGTTTCAAGAAGACCGTGACCATAAGCGTTCGCTTTCACCACCGCAACCAGTTTACTGGCGGGGGCCAGTTCACGCAGACGTTGCAAGTTGTGTCGCAGAGCGCGGCGGTTAATCACTACAGTTGCCGCTTGCATTTGTATTCCTTGATAAGTGTTTGCTTTAATTACCTAATACATAAAATAATTATTATTCGTCATCGTACTGCGGCCCCGCGTAGTTGTCGAAGCGCGACCATTGACCGTTAAAGGTCAGGCGTACCGTCCCGATTGGGCCGTTACGTTGTTTACCGATAATAATTTCCGCGATGCCTTTCAAATCACTGTTCTCGTGATAAACCTCATCACGATAGATAAACATGATCAAGTCCGCATCCTGCTCGATGGAGCCGGATTCACGCAAGTCGGAGTTGACCGGACGTTTGTCGGCACGTTGTTCCAGAGAACGGTTCAACTGGGACAGGGCCACCACCGGCACATTCAGTTCTTTTGCCAGCGCTTTCAGCGAGCGGGAGATTTCCGCAATTTCCAGCGTACGGTTGTCGGAAAGTGACGGCACACGCATCAGCTGCAGGTAGTCGATCATGATAAGCCCGATGCCGCCGTGCTCACGGGCAATACGACGCGCGCGCGAGCGCACTTCCGTTGGCGTCAGACCGGAGGAGTCATCAATATAGATGTTACGTTTCTCGAGCAAAATGCCCATCGTGCCGGAAATACGCGCCCAGTCTTCATCATCCAGTTGCCCGGTACGGATTTTGGTCTGGTCAACGCGCGACAGCGATGCCAGAGAACGCATCATAATCTGTTCCGATGGCATCTCCAGCGAGAAGATAAGCACCGGTTTATCCTGCAACATCGCCGCATTTTCGACGAGGTTCATCGCAAATGTCGTTTTACCCATCGACGGACGCGCCGCGACGATAATCAAGTCCGACGGCTGCAAACCGGCGGTTTTTTTGTTGAGATCGTCATAGCCGGTGTTTACCCCGGTGACGCCATCGTGCGGCTGCTGGAACAGTTGCTCAATACGCGCCACGGTAGCGTCGAGCACATCGGCGATGTTCTTCGGCCCTTCGTCTTTATTGGCGCGACTTTCGGCAATTTTAAAGACGCGGGATTCAGCAAGGTCCAGCAAGTCTTCACTGGTGCGCCCTTGCGGATCAAAACCAGCTTCGGCAATCTCGTTAGCAACTGAGATCATCTCACGGACAACAGCACGTTCCCGCACGATGTCAGCATAAGCGCTGATGTTCGCCGCACTTGGCGTATTTTTTGACAGCTCTGCCAGATAAGCGAAACCACCGACGCTATCAAGTTGCCCCTGGCGCTCCAGCGATTCCGCCAGAGTTATCAGGTCTATCGGGCTACCACCTTCCTGCAAACGCGCCATTTCGGTAAAGATATGGCGGTGCGGACGGGTGTAGAAATCGTCTGCCACTACACGCTCGGCCACATCGTCCCAGCGTTCGTTATCCAGCATTAAACCGCCCAACACCGACTGCTCCGCTTCGATCGAGTGCGGAGGCACTTTCAGCCCGGCAACTTGTGGATCGCGTTCGCGAAGCTCAGCCTGCTGTTTGTTGAAGGGTTTATTTCCAGCCATAGTGAATGGAGTTACCTGCTGTTAAAAAGGGATAGAGAGTATAGCGAGAAACAGTTTCTCGCTACAGCATTTAACGCCCCCGTCTTCCGGTAGAAGCGCGAATTTGCAGGGTTGGGCGATAGACGTAATGGCTGAGCGGTGCGTCTGGCTGCGCAATACGCCGTAAAATTTGCTGCGCCGCCTGTTTCCCCAGAGCCAATGGCTCTACCGCAATTGTGGTTAACGGCGGGTTACTGTAAGCACAAGCCGCCACGCCATCATTACCAATCAACGAAATATCTTCCCCGGCAAATAATCCTCTTTCGCCCAGTGCCGACTCCGCGCCAAAAGCCATTAAATCGTTATAACAAATCACCGCTGTGGGTGGCGAAGGCATATCCAACAGTTGTTGCATCAACTGGTAACCGTTGGCCTGAGTCGGTTCAGCGCGAAGCGAAAAAGCATCAGTGCTCCACGGCTGTAAATCATGATGGTTCATCGCCTCCAGGTATCCCTGATAACGCATATGGTGCGTAAGTCCCCCAATAAACACGATGTCTCTGTGCCCTTGTTGAATGAGATATTCCGTAGCTTCCCGGACGCCTGCGTGGCTGTCCACGCCAACGTAATCGACGGGCAATTGTTGCCAGTCCAGAGGGCGCATTGTGATTAATAAGGGTGTGGAACTGTTGGCATAACGCTGTAAATCGGCTTCTGAGGTGCTGTTTACTGGACAGAGGACAATGCCCGCGACGTGGTGTTCCAGCAAGGTATCAAGTACCTGTTTTTGCCGATCGCTACGCTGGGAGGTATTGGACATTACGGTGATAAAACCGTGCTCCGCCAGCGTGATCTCAAGGCCCATTGTAAATTCAGCGAAAAAAGGGTTGGTCAAATCATCAATCACCACGCCGATAGTCAGCGATTTTTGCGAACGCAGATTGGCAGCAAAACGGTTATAGACATAGCCTAATTGCTCAATGGCTTGCTGGACTTTTTGTTGCGTCTCTTTTTTGATAAGCGGACTGTCGTTGAGTACCAGCGACACGGTCGATTTCGAAACGCCAGCCGCACGTGCAACATCGGTTAATGTTACCCGCTTTCTTCCTGTATCCGACTTCGCCATGACTACTCCAACCCCCCATAAGATCAAGGCATTTACTTTATCATAATCTCCTTTTACTCATGCGATCCGTTAACGCCATGGATCGCAGGAGATCGTCGTTTCGATCACAGATTCATACTTCCCTTGTTGTATTTTTTGCACGCCAATCGTACAAATTACGCATAAATTAGATCGTTCCAATTAATTTATAATCACTATTATGTTGTTTTACATTGATATTTTTAATTATTTTTATATCGAAATAAGGAAATTATTATGTGCTCTGTACGCACGATCACTGCATCGGAAGCTGCAGATTTGATTGCTGATGGCGCAGTTGTCACCGTCTCCTCCTCCAGTGGAATGGGGTGTCCTGATGCCGTGCTGGCAGCAATAGGTGAACGCTTTCAACATGCCGGACATCCGCAAAACATCACCAGCATCCACCCTATCGCCGCAGGTGATATGTATGGCGTAAAAGGCATCGATCATCTGGCGCAATCGGGTTTACTGGCAAAAGTGATCGCTGGCTCCTACCCCTCCGGGCCATCATCAATGACGCCTCCGTTAATCTGGCAAATGATCAATGACAACGCGATCCCCGCCTGGAATCTGCCTTCCGGGATCTTATTTGATATGCACCGGGAAGCGGCGGCTCATCGTCCTGGCGTGCTGACACAAACAGGCATGGATACCTATGTGGATCCCCTGTTGCAGGGCGGCGCAATGAATGAAAAAGCGGCGCAACAATCTCTGGTTGAACGTGTTCGATTTGCTAACGACGACTGGCTGTTTTTCCCCAGCATCGTGCCCCAGGTAGCGATCATTCGCGCTACCACTGCCGATGAACGCGGCAACCTGACTTATGAACATGAAGGGGCTTATCTTGGGCCACTGGAACAGGCCACCGCCGTTCGCAATAACGGTGGCATCGTAATTGCGCAGGTAAAACGGCAGGTTGCCGCCGGAAGTCTGAAACCAAAAGAGGTGCGTATTCCGGGTGTACTGGTGGATTACATCGTGATTGAGCCGGAACAAACACAAACCACGCAAACACAATACGAACCTGCCATTTCCGGCGAAATCAGTCGTCCGCTGTCCGCCTTTCGTTATATGGAACATGGCCCGGCGCGGGTTATTGCCCAGCGAGTCGCGCAAGAACTACAAAGTGGAGATGCGGTAAATATTGGCTTTGGTATTTCTGCCAATGTACCGCGTATTTTACTGGAACAAGGTCGCCACGGTGATGTCACCTGGCTGCTGGAACAGGGCGCAATTGGCGGAGTTCCACTACTGGAATTTCAATTCGGCTGCGCCTCTAATGCAGAAGCATTTTTGCCCTCTCCCCAGCAGTTCACCTATTTCCAGGGCGGGGGTTTTGATCTCACTCTGATGTCATTTTTACAAATCGGCGCAGATGGCTCAGTAAACGTCTCGCATCTGCCTGCCCGTCCACATGTCACTGCCGGATGCGGTGGGTTTATTGATATCACTTCACATGCGAAGCGAATTATTTTCTCTGGCTTTTTCAATGCTGGTGCCCAGCTGCAACTGGATGATGGTCAGCTGCGTATCATTAAAGAAGGCAAAGCCAAAAAGCTGGTGCAAGAAGTCGCCCACGTGACGTTCTCCGGCAAACGCGCAATAAGACTCGGGCAGCAAGTGCAGTACATCACTGAACGCTGCGTTCTGGAATTAACACCAGACGGGCTACTGCTCACAGAAATTGCCCCTGGTATTGATCCTGAACGCGACATTCTCGCCCAAAGCGATACCCCACTCCGTCTGGCAGACGATCTCAAGCTAATGAATCCCCACTATTTTCAACAAGGACGTCACCATGAATAACGGCACTATTGACCTCCAGCGCAACGGTTTCATTGCCACTCTGGTGATTAATCGTCCGGCGAAACTCAACGCATTAACCCCGGAGATGCTTGAACAGCTGCTGACACATTGCCACACGCTGGAAACGGATTCGGAGATCCGCGTGGTTCTGCTGACCAGCGCCAGTGAAAAAGCGTTTTGTGTCGGTGCGGATATTCATCGCTGGACCTCTCTTTCTGCACTTGATATGTGGCGCAACTGGATCCGCCGCGGTCATCAGGCATTTGACGCTCTGGCACAACTGCCACAACCCGTAATCGCCCTGGTGCACGGACTGGCTTATGGCGGTGGTCTGGAACTGGCTGCTACCGCCGATATCCGTATTTGTAGCGCCGAGGCTCGGATGGCGCTACCAGAAACCGGACTGGCGACAGTGCCTGGCTGGTCAGGAACGCAGCGGCTGACGGCACTACTTGGGCGTTCACTGGTGAAAGAACTGGTATTTACCGGCGAACCACTAGATGCACAGCGTGCGCTGTCCTGCGGGCTGGTGAATCGTGTTGTCGCCAGGGAAACGTTACACGACGCCGGGCTGCAACTGGCACAACGTATCGCCCAACGTGCTCCGGTTGCTGTGCAGATCGCCAAGCAAGTTATCGATGCCGGAGAAGGTATTGCTGTGGCCTCGACGCTTGAAGCGCTTGCTGGCGCTTTTTCCGCCACTACTGAAGATGCTCGTGAAGGAAGTCAGGCATTCGCCGAGAAGCGTCTCCCGCACTTTCAGGCGCGCTGAAAGCCTCTTACAAGGAAAGAAAGATAATGAATATGACAACCTCTGTTCCCCAAACGCCTTCTTTATTCCGGCGAATAATGACAAAACTTGCGGCCTTTGCGCCTGGCATCTTTCTTATTGGCTACAGCATTGGGACAGGCAGTATCACCACTATGGCGAAAGCGGGTGCAAACTATGGCGTCTCGCTGATGTGGGCCGTGGCGCTTTCTTGCATTGTTACCTGGTTTTTAATCCGTATTTATGGTCGTTATGCTTCCGTCACAGGTGAACGCGCGCTGACTGCATTTCGTCGCCATATCCATCCTGGCGTTGCTATGTTGTTTCTGATCGGGTTAACCGTTGCCGTGAGTGGTTCCATTATGGGGGTAATGGGCATTCTGGCGGATGTAATGGCAACATGGTCCACGACCTGGTTTAGTGGCGGTATCTCAGCACTCGCCTGGGCTATCGCGATGGTCATTATGATTAACGTGATGCTCTGGACCAACAGCAACGCCGGGTTCGACAAAATCCTCTCCGCGCTGGTTGGCATTATGGGGCTGGCGTTTGTGATTAATTTTTTCATTATGATGCCGCCGGTCGCAGATCTGCTGGCCGGATTTATTCCGTCTGTTCCCGATCCTGTCGCTGGCGATAACAGTACGCCATTTCTGATAATTTCTGGCATGGTGGGTACAACCGTAGCGCCAGCAATGTTTCTTATGCGCACGACTCTGGTAAAAAGTAATGGTTGGGGTGTGGACAATCTGCCTCATCAAAATCGTGATGCCATTGTCAGTGCAGGAATGATGTTCATCATCAGTGCGGCGGTGATGGCTGCGGCTGCGGGTACGTTGTATCAAACTGGCACAGGTTTAAATAACGCCTCGCAAATGGTCATTATTCTCGAACCTATTGCTGGCTCGGCTGCCGTGGGACTATTTGTTATTGGTATTGTTGCTGCCGGGCTTTCCAGTCAGTTCCCGAATTTACTGTTAACGCCCTGGCTGCTGGCTGACTGGCGTGATACCAGCAACGAAGTTAGCCCAGGTTACCGTATCCTGATGACGGTTATGTCTCTGCTTTGTCTGGTTGTGCCGCTGTTCCACGCACGCCCGGTATTGGTGATGATTGCCAGCCAGGCCTTTAACGCCATTATTCTGCCGCTGACTGTTTTATGTATGTTCTGGCTGGCGAACAAGCCTTCGTTAATGGGCGAATATCGTTGCTCACGCTGGGAAAACGTCATGTTTATTGCCATAAGCGTATTTACGCTAATCATGGGCTATATGGCAATGAGCGGCTTAATCGAAAGTCTGATGAAATAGGTGGGACGCAATGATTGACGAAACGCTAACGGCGCTCACTGATATCAAAATGCCCCATTACGCACCGCTGGCTCAAGCCAGCGGTAGTATCGACCTTAACGGCGCCATTTTACCTGAGTACCGCTGCAACACGCTGGTGCTAGGCAGTGGTGCTGCCGGATGGCGAGCTGCCGTCGAGCTGAAACGGCAAAATATCGATGTCATGGTCGCTTCCAGCAAAGTTTTCTGGGGCACTTCCGCCTGTTCTGGTTCTGATAAACAAACTCTCCACACCGCCAATACCCGTGCAAATGGTGACCATTTTCTGGCATTAAGTGACACTCTGGCGGCGGGCGGTTCGATGGATCATGACACTGCCTATGTTGAAGCCGTCGGCTCAGTGAACACCTGTGAAGTACTGAAATATCTGGGTCTGGATCTGCCAGAAGATCTCTTTGGCGCAACGTTGCGTTATCAAACCGATCACGATGAGTTCGGTCGCGCCACCAGTTGCGGCCCACGAACTTCTCGCCTGATGGTTAAAGTTCTGGCTCTGGAGGCAATGCGCCTTAATATTCCTCTGCGCGATCACACAACGGCGATTCGTATCCTGACCCGCGGTGAAGGAGAAAACAGACGAGTCGTAGGGGTGATCGCTATCGATAAAGCCTGTCGGGATAATCCCTGGCGAATGATAGTGATTCGCTGCCAACATCTGGTTTTAGCCACGGGCGGGCCAGGTGAACTTTATCGTGACAGTGTCTATCCGGTGAACTGTTTTAGTGCGTTGGGCATGGCGTTGGAAGCAGGTATAAGCCTGGTGAATCTTACGGAGAGTCAGTTTGGTATCGGTACACCGCGCAGCCAATTTCCGTGGAATCTTTCCGGTACTTACATGCAAGCGATGCCGCGCATCTACTCGCAGGACCACTCCGGACGTCAGTATAATTTTCTGGCAGCTTATTACCCCACGACTCGTATGCTGGCCTCCGCGATATTTCGCAAAGGTTACCAGTGGCCGTTTCACGCGGAACGAATGCTGGAATATGGCTCCAGCCTGCTGGATGTCGCGGTGTATGAGGAGACACAAAAAGGGCGCGATGTTTTCCTCGATTTTCTGCGGGAACCCGAACCCGCAGCGGACGGAACGCCATTCAACCTGCGGGAACTGGATGATGATGTCATCGACTATCTGCAACAAAATCACGCCCTGCTGGCGCAACCGCTGGCGCGATTAACACAGATGAATCCTCTGGCTATTCGTTTGTATCAGATGCATGGTCATGATCTCACAGCCTCACCGCTAAAATTTACGCTAAACAATCAACATCTTAATGGCGGAATTGATGTTGATATTTGGGGGCGTACATCGCTAACTGGTTGTTATGCTGCCGGAGAAAATGCCGGAACACATGGTGTGACGCGTCCTGGTGGGTCGGCGCTCAATGCCGGGCAAGTTTTCGCCCGCCGCTGTGCATTGCATATTGCTCATCAGAAAAGTCTGGACCTCCCTCTCGAGAGGCAACAAATTCTCAGCACGATTAATGAGGCGCAACAGTTCCTGAATCAGGGGCTGCTGCGCGACGACGTGCGAGAAACGATACAAAATACCATGAGCCACCATGCTGCAATTTTGTGTCATACGCAGGGGATCAACACTGCCGCGCAAACCATAGCAACACTTTGTGAAGATATTCGCCGGGAAGGCATTCAAAGCGATGAAAACAGCCTCGCCCAATCTTTCCAGTGGCGGCAAAGTGCGCAACTGGCGCTGGCTGTACTGCGCTCTTTACAATGCTATATCGAAAATGGTGGCGGGAGCCGTGGCGCCAGGGCTGTCTATGATGGCGAAGCCGGTATCGCACCGCAAACGCCAGGTGGGCCACTCCTGACCTGGCGTTTTCGACCAGAAAATCAGGATGCCCGGCAATACATGATTTGTGTTTGTCTGGAGGCTAATGATTGCCATGCCTGGATTCGCTTGTGCCGTGAGCGGGGCGTATTAACGCTAACCAACTTTGAGCGCCAGTGGCAAAACTGGATTGCGGCGACGCTGTTTCAATACTGACCAGAGATATTCCGGGTTGTGACCACAGCCCGGAAAAAATCCCCGCGCGGCCCGGCGACTACTGTTAGGCTTAAAACAGATATGTCGCTCAGTAAAGGAGTTTAAATGGCAACACGCATCGAATTTCACAAGCACGGTGGCCCGGAAGTTCTGCAAGCCGTGGAGTTCACGCCTGCCGATCCGGCGGAGAATGAAATCCAGGTCGAAAATAAAGCCATTGGCATTAATTTTATCGACACGTATATCCGCAGCGGCCTTTATCCGCCGCCATCGCTGCCCAGTGGATTAGGCACAGAAGCGGCTGGCATCGTGAGCAAAGTCGGTAGCGGCGTGAAGCATATTAAAGCAGGCGATCGCGTGGTTTATGCACAGTCAACGTTAGGGGCTTACAGCTCTGTGCATAACGTCAATGCCGATAAAGCCGCAATTCTGCCCGCGGCGATCTCTTTTGAGCAAGCCGCCGCATCATTCCTGAAAGGCTTAACGGTTTATTATCTGCTACGCAAAACGTATGAAATCAAACCTGACGAACAGTTCCTGTTCCATGCGGCTGCTGGCGGCGTGGGCTTAATTGCCTGTCAGTGGGCAAAAGCCTTAGGGGCAAAACTTATCGGCACCGTGGGAACGGCGCAAAAAGCGCAAAGCGCCTTAAAAGCCGGGGCATGGCAGGTCATTAACTATCGCGAAGAGAATCTGGTCGAGCGGTTAAAAGAGATTACCGACGGCAAGAAAGTGCGCGTAGTGTACGATTCCGTGGGTAGAGACACCTGGGAACGCTCGCTGGATTGCCTGCAACGTCGCGGTTTAATGGTCAGTTTTGGCAACTCATCAGGCGCGGTGACGGGTGTGAACTTAGGCATTCTCAATCAGAAAGGCTCGCTGTATGTGACACGCCCTTCCCTGCAAGGCTATATCACCACGCGGGAAGAGTTAACTGAAGCCAGTAATGAACTGTTTTCTTTGATTGCCAGCGGCGTAATTAAAGTGGATGTCGCAGAACATCAGAAGTACCCGCTGAAGGATGCGCGGCGTGCGCATGAGATTCTGGAAAGCCGGGCGACGCAGGGTTCCAGCTTACTGATTCCATAAAGAAATTGGGCTTCCACCTGGGAAGCCCTTTCTTTTATAGTTCGGCTGTATGTAGGGTACAGCTCGATGAATTTGTTTGACGCGCAATAGTGACAGATTTGATTATCAATTCCTATTTTGTTCTAAGGATAAAACCTGAGGTTGTGATCATCCGCACAATCCCTTAGTAACGCCAGCGGTCATAACGCTGATATTTCGGCACTTTTGGTGCTTTAATCGCCTTGATCACCCACACTACCGCAATCGCCAACAGCAGCCACGGCAGCAACTTAATCATCAATGCCAGCATCCCACCGAGGAACATAATGGCCGTCGCCACAACCAGCGCAGCGATAATGCCCAGCAATGAAACGCCGGTGACCATCAACATGACAAAAAAGCCAATCACAAAAAGTAGTTCCAGCATGATGTTCTCCCAAAAATGAAATCTCTTGCTGGCTTTACAAGAATCATGCCAGAAATAACATATTGATTTATCAACAAAACGCCCCGCGTCGAAGCGCAGGGCGTGGTGAATTTGACTACTTTGTGGTGAAAAATTAACGCTTATCCGCTACCAGTTTGAGCGCATGTTCCAGCACGTTAATGTCAGCGCCCGCTTTATGGGCATTTTCACTTAAATACCGCCGCCACTGCCGCGCACCAGGAATCCCCTGGAACAGCCCCAGCATATGCCGGGTGATATGACCGAGATACGTCCCCTGGCTGAGTTCACGCTCAATGTACGGATACATAGCTCGTACCACCGCCACCGGATCGGCATCGGTATCCGAGGAACCAAATATCTCTCGATCCACCGCCGCCAGAATACCTGGGTTTTGATACGCTTCACGCCCGACCATCACGCCATCCATATGTTGCAGGTGTGCTTTAGCCTCTTCCAGTGACTTGATGCCGCCGTTAATCGACATAGTCAGATGCGGGAAATCACGCTTCAGTTGATAGACACGCGGGTAATCGAGCGGCGGGATCTCACGGTTTTCTTTCGGACTTAAACCAGAAAGCCAGGCTTTGCGCGCATGGATAATAAACATCTCGCATTCGCCTTTGCCGGAAACAGTGTCGATAAAATCACAGAGAAATTCATAGCTGTCCTGGTCGTCAATGCCAATACGCGTTTTCACCGTCACTGGAATCGACACAACATCGCGCATCGCTTTTACGCAGTCAGCCACCAGTTGCGCATTCCCCATCAGGCACGCGCCAAACATGCCGTTCTGTACCCGGTCTGACGGGCAGCCGACATTCAGGTTGATCTCATCATATCCGCGCGCTTCTGCCAGCTTTGCACACTGCGCCAGCGCCGCCGGATCGCTACCGCCCAACTGCAACGCCACCGGATGCTCTTCTTCACTGTATGCCAGGTAATCACCTTTACCGTGAATAATCGCCCCTGTGGTCACCATTTCGGTATAGAGCAGCGTATTACGGGAGAGCAGACGCAGGAAATAACGGCAGTGTCTGTCCGTCCAGTCGAGCATAGGAGCAATAGAGAAACGGTATGCGGGATAAGCGGTTTGTGATTCTGCTGACATGGCGATTTTTTAAGCATCTGGTGAATTGGGGGCGCTACTATAGCATAACGAATATGCGATCAGGCAATGTGGCAGCTTCGATGCCCGGTTGTCGGCGTTTAAGTGAGAATTATGGTAAAGTAAGGACATTCTTAACCCCACTTTCGAGGTGCACAATGGAAAAGACCACAACGCAGGAGTTATTGGCGCAGGCTGAAAAACTCTGCGCGCAGCGTAATGTGCGCCTGACACCGCAACGTCTCGAAGTGCTGCGCCTGATGAGCCTGCAAGAAGGGGCTATCAGCGCCTACGATCTACTTGATTTGCTGCGCGAAGCCGAGCCGCAAGCCAAGCCGCCGACGGTTTATCGCGCGCTCGATTTTCTGCTTGAACAAGGTTTTGTGCATAAGGTGGAATCCACCAACAGTTATGTGCTCTGTCATCTGTTCGATCAGCCTACGCATACTTCAGCCATGTTTATTTGCGATCGCTGCGGCGCAGTGAAAGAAGAGTGTGCAGAAGGCGTGGAAGACATTATGCATACGCTGGCGGCAAAAATGGGTTTTGCCCTGCGGCATAATGTGATTGAAGCACATGGTCTCTGTGCGGCATGTGTGGAAGTTGAAGCGTGTCGTCATCCTGAACAGTGCCAGCATGATCACTCTGTGCAGGTTAAAAAGAAACCGCGTTAAGAGGGCGTACATCCTTGTACACGTCGGGCAGGAGGGATTAATTACCAACGGTAATCATGGCGTTTTTCCCAGCTATCAACCTCTTTTTCTGCCTGATCTTTCTGGTAACCGTAACGTTCCTGGATTTTACCCACTAACTGGTCACGCTTACCTTCAATGACCGTCATGTCATCATCGGTCAGTTTGCCCCATTGCTCTTTCACTTTACCTTTGAACTGTTTCCAGTTACCGCCGACTTCGTCTTTATTCATATTCAAATCCTCATCGTTAGGTGGTGAATGAGTGTACGCTCACTTTTCTTCTGAACGTGGGATTAAGTGTAGTCAGGAATTTGGCTTAGGATTATTTATTCAGAACTTTTAACCGTCATGTTGCGGCAAACCAGGTACCGTTGCGCCAGTGACGCCGCCAGATAGCTGCCAGAGAAAGCCCGCGCAACGCCAGAAAGACGGTTAACGCCAGCCATAAACCATGGTTACCCAACCACGGCAACGTCAGTAGCGTCAAAGCGAACCCTGCTGCTGCGACTGCCATACTATTGCGCATTTCGGCAGCGCGCGTTGCGCCAATAAACATACCATCCAGCAGATAACACCAGACTCCTACCAGCGGTAAAATAACCTGCCAGATTAGGTAGCGATCGGCCAGATTCTGGATCTGCGTTAACGACGTTAGCAACGCGATGATATGTTCACCCGCCAGCAAATAAACCACCGAAAACAACAATGCCACGATCCCCGACTGGCGGCACGCTGCGCGCCAGACATCCAGTAACTGGCTACCGTCGCGCGCACCATACGCCTGACCGGAGTGGGCTTCAACCGCGTAGGCAAAACCATCCAGCGCATAGGCTGTAAAGGTGAGTAACGTCATCAGGACTGCGTTGACGGCGATAATATCGCTCCCCAGTCGCGCGCCAAGTACGGTGATCGCGCCGAAACAGAGTTGCAACAACAGCGAGCGCAGCATGATATCGCGGTTAAGCGCCAGCAAGCGACGGAAGTTTCCTCGCCAGGCAGTTTTCAGCATTTCGCCGGAGATGCCACGTAGTTTGAGGATTTTACGCACCATTAGCAGACCAATCAGCAATGTTGCATATTCCGCAATAACCGTCGCCAGCGCCGCGCCCTGCACGTTCATATGCAGCCCCATCACCAGCCAGACATCCAGCACAATGTTGAGGATATTGCCAACCACTAACAAAATCACTGGCGCGCGGGCATATTGCACGCCGAGCAACCAGCCGAGCAGCACCAGATTCGCCAGCGACGCCGGTGCGCTTAACCAGCGGATTGCAAGAAAGCGCCGCGCCTGTTCCAGAACCGCTTCGCTACCACCAACAATATGCAGCGCCAGCTCGATAATCGGCGTACGCAGTAAGGCAATCAACGCTCCGGCCCCCAGTGCCAGCAGCAACGGCTGCACCAGTGCACGCGCCAATGCCTGAGGATTTTTGGCACCATAAGCCTGTGCAGTAAGCCCGGTAGTGCTCATACGCAAAAACAGCAACAGCATAAAGAGAAAACTGGTCGCCGTTGCGCCAACCGCCACGCCGCCCAGATAAACCGGACTATCAAGATGACCAATGACCGCCGTATCAACCAGTCCCAGCAAGGGAACGGTGATATTGGAGAAAATCATGGGTAAAGCCAGATGCCAGAGTGCCTTATCAGATGAAGTGAGGAATGCCATGCAGACAAGCCTGATGAAGAGAGATTAAAAACAAACCGCGATGCCAGGCGGCATCGCGGTATCAGAGATAGATTACAGCCAGTCGCCGTTGCGAATAACACCAACCGCCAGCCCTTCAATGCTGAAGCTCTGCTGACGAAGGTCAACGACAATGGGTTTAAACTCGCTATTTTCTGGCAGAAGTTCGACTTTATTACCCTGTTTTTTCAGACGCTTAACGGTAACTTCGTCATCTATACGCGCGACAACGACCTGACCATTACGCACATCCTGGGTTTTATGCACTGCCAGCAAGTCGCCGTCCATAATGCCGATATCTTTCATCGACATCCCACTGACGCGCAGCAGGAAATCGGCATTCGGTTTGAACAGGGAAGGATCGACCTGATAATGACCTTCAATATGCTGCTGCGCCAGAAGCGGTTCACCGGCAGCCACACGGCCCACCAGCGGCACCCCTTCTTCCTCTTCCTGCAACAGACGAATCCCGCGCGATGCGCCGGAAACAATTTCAATAACGCCTTTGCGTGCCAGCGCCTTCAGATGTTCTTCTGCCGCATTTGGGGAACGGAACCCCAAACGCTGCGCGATTTCCGCACGCGTCGGCGGCATACCTGTCTGGCTGATGTGATCACGGATGAGATCAAACACCTCTTGTTGCCTGGCCGTTAACGCTTTCATTCCGCCCCCTGGGTGTATATACAGTTATGCTGTGAGTATATACAGCAAAAGGTGATTTTGGAACCATAAACTACACAATAAACCAGAGATTTATCGAATTCTGGAAGGGTTATCCAAAATGCGACCATAACAGAATGCACCAGGTAATCACGGCGACGATAATGGCGATCAGCACCGCGGCAGAGCCCATATCTTTCGCCCGCCCGGAAAGCTCATGGTATTCAGAGCCAATACGGTCAACCACCGCTTCGATGGCACTATTGAGAATTTCCACAATCATCACCAGCATGACAGAACTAATAAGCAATACTCGGGTTATTGCATCCACATCCAGCCAACAGGCAATAACAACTGCCAACAATACCGCGACACCTTCCTGACGGAATGCCGCTTCGTTGATCCATGCGGCACGTAAACCTTTCCAGGAATAGCCAGCAGCTTTGATAATTCGGGTGAATCCAGTGGTATTATTGGCCATCGAAAGAACCTTTTTACATTATGAGCGTCAATATCAGTGTACCGTTGAATCCGAAGATTACGGTTAGCGTAACGTCGCGCGAAACATGAGCGGATACCACAGAATTTCCCATGACTTTCTGCTATCCTTCCCGCGCATTTGCATTATTAACCAGAGGCTTTACATCGTTTATGTCCGGCTGGCCACGAATTTACTACAAATTACTGAATTTACCATTAAGCATCCTGGTAAAAAGCAAGTCTATTCCGGCAGATCCTGCCCCGGAATTGGGACTGGATACCTCTCGTCCAATTATGTACGTTTTACCGTACAACTCAAAAGCGGATTTGCTGACGTTGCGCGCCCAGTGCCTGGCGCACGACCTGCCTGACCCATTAGAGCCGCTGGAAATAGACGGCACGTTACTACCGCGCTATGTGTTTATTCATGGCGGGCCGCGTGTTTTCACCTATTACACACCGAAAGAAGAGTCTATTAAGCTGTTCCACGACTATCTCGATCTGCACCGCAGCAACCCAAATCTGGATGTGCAGATGGTGCCGGTATCGGTGATGTTTGGTCGTGCGCCGGGGCGCGAAAAAGGTGAAGTTAACCCGCCACTGCGCATGCTCAACGGCGTACAGAAATTTTTCGCCGTGCTATGGCTCGGTCGCGACAGCTTTGTGCGTTTTTCTCCGTCAGTTTCGCTGCGCCGTATGGCGGATGAACACGGCACGGATAAAACCATCGCCCAAAAACTGGCGCGCGTGGCGCGTATGCACTTTGCCCGCCAGCGTCTGGCTGCCGTGGGGCCGCGCCTGCCAGCTCGTCAGGATCTGTTTAACAAACTGCTCGCCTCCCGCGCCATTGCCAAAGCGGTAGAAGACGAAGCGCGGAGCAAAAAAATCTCCCATGAAAAAGCGCAGCAGAATGCTATTGCACTGATGGAAGAGATTGCGGCGAACTTCTCTTACGAGATGATCCGCCTGACTGACCGCATTCTGGGCTTCACCTGGAACCGACTTTACCAGGGCATCAACGTCCATAATGCCGAGCGCGTTCGCCAGCTGGCCCACGACGGTCATGAGCTGGTGTATGTGCCTTGCCACCGCAGCCACATGGACTACCTGCTGCTTTCTTACGTTCTGTATCACCAGGGGCTGGTGCCGCCGCATATCGCCGCCGGGATCAACCTGAATTTCTGGCCTGCCGGGCCGATTTTCCGCCGTCTGGGTGCGTTCTTTATTCGCCGCACGTTTAAAGGCAATAAGCTCTATTCTACGGTTTTCCGTGAGTATCTCGGCGAACTGTTCAGCCGTGGTTATTCCGTCGAGTACTTTGTGGAAGGCGGTCGTTCGCGTACAGGCCGTTTGCTGGACCCGAAAACCGGTACGCTGTCGATGACCATTCAGGCGATGCTGCGTGGCGGCACACGTCCGATTACGCTGATTCCGATCTACATCGGTTATGAGCACGTCATGGAAGTGGGTACTTACGCCAAAGAACTGCGCGGGGCAACGAAAGAGAAAGAGAGCCTGCTGCAGATGCTGCGCGGTTTAAGCAAGCTGCGTAATCTCGGTCAGGGCTATGTCAACTTCGGTGAACCAATGCCGTTGATGACCTACCTTAACCAGCACGTGCCAGACTGGCGTGAATCTATCGATCCCATCGAAGCGGTGCGTCCGGCCTGGTTAACGCCGACGGTCAATAACATTGCTGCCGATCTGATGGTACGCATTAACAACGCGGGCGCGGCTAACGCCATGAACCTGTGCTGTACTGCACTTCTGGCGTCACGTCAGCGCTCACTCACCCGCGAGCAGTTAACCGAGCAACTCAACTGCTATCTGGATTTGATGCGCAACGTGCCTTACTCCACGGACTCTACCGTTCCTTCAGCCAGTGCCAGCGAGCTTATCGATCACGCGCTGCAGATGAACAAGTTTGAAGTTGAGAAGGATACGATCGGCGACATCATCATTCTGCCGCGCGAGCAAGCAGTGCTGATGACCTACTATCGCAACAACATCGCGCATATGTTGGTGCTGCCTTCGCTGATGGCGGCAATTGTCACCCAGCATCGCCACATCTCTCGCGACGTTTTGATGGAGCACGTCAATGTGCTGTATCCGATGCTGAAAGCGGAGCTGTTCCTGCGCTGGGAGCGCGACGAGTTGCCGGGCGTTATTGATGCGCTGGCGAATGAAATGCAACGTCAGGGGCTGATTACGCTGCAAGATGATGAATTGCATATCAACCCAGCGCATTCCCGCACGCTTCAGTTGCTGGCCGCAGGCGCGCGCGAAACGCTGCAACGTTATGCCATCACTTTCTGGCTGCTGAGCGCCAACCCGTCGATCAACCGCGGTACGCTGGAGAAAGAGAGCCGCACCGTGGCGCAACGTCTCTCCGTGCTGCACGGCATCAACGCGCCAGAGTTCTTCGACAAAGCAGTATTCAGTTCTCTGGTACTGACGCTGCGTGATGAAGGGTATATCAGCGACAGCGGCGACGCCGAACCGGCAGAGACGATGAAGGTCTATCAGTTGCTGGCGGAGTTGATTACGTCAGATGTACGTTTGACGATTGAGAGTGCGACGCAAAGCGAAGGGTAATCGGTGAGAGTTGCCGGATGCGGCGCAAACGCCTTATCCGGCCGACCATAATCTGCAAATTCAATAAATTGCGATTTATTGTGTAGGTCTGATAAGCACAGCGCATCAGGCAGCCCAGAAGAAAGCCGGATGATCATCCGGCTTTTTTACATCATCAGAAATGCCAGTAACTCATTGCCAGCCCTAAAAACAGCACCAGGCCAACATAGTTATTATTCATAAATGCTTTAAAGCAGGCTTCACGCTCGCGGTTGGCAATCAGTTTTTGTTGATAAACAAACAGCGCGCCAGCCACCAGAATTGACCAGTAATATCCCCAGCCTAAGCCATTTAACTCACCGATGATTGCCATCAGCGCCAGTACGCCAATCTGCAAAATACCGATAATCAACTTATCGTATTGGCCGAACAGAATTGCGGTGGATTTAATGCCAATCTTCACGTCATCGTCACGGTCGACCATCGCATATTGCGTGTCGTAAGCCACCGCCCACAGAATATTGGCAAGGAACATCAGCCAGCAGCTTAACGGCACCGATTCACTCACAGCGGCAAAAGCCATTGGAATCGACCAACCAAACGCCGCACCCAGCACCACTTGCGGTAAATGGGTATACCGCTTCATAAACGGGTAAACCCACGCCAGCGCCAGTCCGGCAATCGACAACAGAATGGTCATCGTGTTCAGTGTCAATACCAGTAAGAACGAAAGCAGCACCAGCACCACAAATAGCGTTCGCGCCTCTTTCTCCGTAACCGCACCGCTGGGAAGTGGTCGGTTTGCCGTGCGCTTAACATGGCCGTCAAACTTACGGTCAGCATAGTCATTCACCACGCAACCGGCGGCGCGCATCAGCCAGACGCCTGCGACAAACACCGCCAGGATCCAGAGTTGGGGAACACCTGGGGTCGCCACCCACAGCGCCCACAACGTTGGCCAGAGCAGCAGTAACGCGCCAATTGGCTTATCCGTTCGCATTAAGCGGTGAAACGCCAGCAGCTTATTTTGCGTCAGACTCCACTCCATATTTTTTTCCTCTTAGTACAACGGTGACGCCGGTAAAAACAGCTCAGTCAGCAGCAGTGGCTTACCGCTTAATCGCAGGCGGGAACGTCGCCCCCACAATCCGGCATCACGGCCTATCTCAATAAAGTCCCGGGTTAATGTCGATGATGTGAACAGATAGCGGCCTAACGGCGTTTTACCTAATTTTTGTAACGCCAGCTCGGGGCCACTTAACGTTGACACAGGAACGACGGTACGTCCGGCGAGCCAGGGTTCACCATCAGCACATAACAATATTTCTCGTAACCAGTAACGGGGCTCTTTCGGCAGCAGCGGTAATTCTTCGGGGATTTCATTCTGCTCGACAAACCCTTCGCGGATCATCGTTACGCTCACCGTTTTTCCCTGCTGTTCAAAACGTTTAGTCATGGAATCTTCCAGCAACAACCAGTCGAGCAGTTGCGGTTCCAGCGCAGGAATCTCTGCAAAATAGCGCAGCGCACGCAGTTGCGTTAACGCGGGGTGTGACATGCCGAACTCTCCGTTACATAACGTAAAGGCATTGTATCGCAGAAAAGCGATAACGGGAGATGTAAAGCATATTAAGTGATCTAATACGCAACAAAAACGCAACAATCACTGGGAGGGAGAAAAAAAGGTGCGCCCGAAGACGCACCAGTTGTTGCAAAATCAGCACTGTGGGGCGTACTTACCCCTTGCCTTTTACACTGCTGATAAAGGTGGAACGGGCAGATGTCGATCCCAGGCGTTCAGCTTCATCAAGCAGTTTTAACGCCTTATCAACATCACCTTTCGCGACAGCGTTTTTGATCGCGGTATTAAAATAACTTTCCGTGTCGTTGAGCATCGGTTCGCTTTTCTTCACCGGTGCCGGAGCGGGTGCAGCCACGGCGGGTGCCGTCGTGTTACCTACCGTAACCGGAGCTGGAGCGGAAGAACCAAATAACGGCCCCACCAACACGCTGGAGCTGGAGTTGGTTTTCACTTTCAGTTTCAGCAGGCCATCAGTGGTATGACGGGCAACCGGATCTGGAATATCTGGCACCGAGTTACCAACACCTTTGGCATAGGCTTTTGCCGGGTCGAGCAGTTGCGTCGTCTGCTGGAGATCTTTTTCCGTGGTAAAGACCAGAACATACAGTTTTTGCTGCCCCAACGCTGGTGTCAGGCGCATCACCCCTTCCAGACGATCGGCGCTCATGACGCCAGGTTCCTGGTAAGTGAAATAACTGCTGGGGAAGAAGGCAGATGGCGTCATGTTTTGATCAAGAATCAGCACGTTCGGCGCAAATACACTGGTTTGTTTGTTCACTTCGCTGGTCAGCGTAAGGGTCAGTTCGCCAATGTTTGCCGGAACGCTGTATGCCGCAACCGGGCCACTGATACCAGGAACGTTCAACCGTTGGCCGCCAGTCGCTAACTGGGTAGTCTGAGTTTTGGATTGATCGACGGGTGTCCAGGTTAATTGTTGCAGCGCAGCAGATGGAATGGCAGGCGCGTCACTGGTGTTTTGCGGTACGTAGTTGACGTCGGCGAGGCTAATTCCAGGCGCGCTCGCCAGCAACCCTGCTGATAAACAGAGGGCGATGAGACTTTTATTCATTTTCATTGTTTTCACCTCAAAATCTGGAGTTCAGCGGTAGCCAGGCAATAGCGCGCTAAACCGATAATCAGAGGGGCTTGCGCCCCTTATAGATAATGGCAACGTGTTTTTATGCCGGATGCGGCGTAAACGCCTTATCCGGCCTACATTCGGCCGCTGTTGTAGGCCTGATAAGACGCGACAGCGTCGCATCAGGCGTTGGTTGCCGGATGCGGCGCAAGCACCTTATCCGGCATGCACATTGCTATTACCACCAGATTTCCATCTGGGCGCCGAAGGTCCACTCGTCGCTATCACCGCGACCGAAGCTACCACCTTCGAAGCTCGCCGGAACGGCTTTACCGTAGTTCGGGTTGGAAGAGGAACTACCGTTGTAGTCATAGCCCCATTTCTCATCCCACTTGGCGTAGGTTGCGAAGACACGAATAGCCGGGCGTGACCAGATGCTGTCGCCAGCCTGCCATTGTTGTGCGAGGGTAATTTTGTACTGATTGTTTTTGTCGCCAGTGCGCTGGGATTCGACGTTGTCGTAGCCGATCTCCATCAAGGTACTCATGATTGGCGTCCACTTGTACATCGGGCGAATACCGACGGTCCACCACTTGGTGCCGTTATCGTTATCCCAGTTGATATCCTGATACATACCCACGTACATCATGTCCCAGTTGTCACCCATCGAGATCGCACCGTGATCAAGAATACGCAGCATGTGACCGTTGTTGTTGATGTTGTAGGCAAAGTGTTCGTTATCAAACGCGACGCCAGAGCCCTGCGACAGACCTTTACCCTGCGAGGTCATCGAGTCAGTTGCGTACTGAACAACAAACTTGTTGAAGCCCTTCAGGATGCTCTGAGTATGTTCAGCAGTGAATAACCAACCGTCTTTCGATGCGCCATCAACCAGACGATAGTTATCACGCAGGTTAGCGCGACCGTAGTCGACACCCAGTTCTAACGTACCGCCTGGGTTGATTTCCATCTGCGCTAAACGCACGTCGAAGACATCGTTCGCAGTTTCGTTGGTGTAGTCATAGATATTGTTGCTGGCGAACGAGGAAGAACCACCTGCTTCAGAAGAGCGGGTTGCAGCCAAAGAGAGCTTACCGAAGCCAACATCGATGTTTTCCAGACCGGCACCAGGACCAGAAATATCCCAGTAGTAGAAGTCGATCATATGAACGTCATGACGTTGATAGAAACGCTTACCCGCCCAGATGGTGGAACCAGGCAGCCATTCAATCAGGTTTTTACCCTGCACGTTCGCTTCACGGAAGGCCGGATCAGTGGCTTCCCAGTCATTCTGTTGCGCGACGGAATAGGCCACGTTAGTGTCGAAATAGAAGCTCTTATCGCCCTCTTTCCACACTTCCTGACCCAATTTTAATTCAGCATAAGTTTCACATTCGTTGCCAAGACGGTATTTACTTTGAGCACCAGTGGTCTGGAAACACTGTTGTTCACCGCCACTCCCTGTCCAGCCGATACCGGAACGAGCGTAACCGTGGAAATCCACAGCCATTGCCTGAGCAGACATTACGCCCGCTGCGACGGCAACCGCCAGAGGAAGTTTGCGCAGAGTAATCATCATTCTATCTCCTGAGTCATTGCTTTTCTTTTTTCACATCACCTGTCACAGGTTTTGTGTCTTTTGTAGGGTGCTTAAACGCCCGGCTCCTGATGCAGTCGACGACATGCAGTGCCATCCTCACGGAACAGATGGCAACGCTCTGGCGGCAGGCCGATAGCGAATGTGGCACCTTCTTCTACCAACACCACGTCAGACTGGCGGTACACCAGGTTTTGACGAATGGAAGGGATCTGGATATGAATTTGGGTTTCGTTGCCGAGTTGCTCGACGACCTGAACTTCACCTTCAAGGATGACGTCGGCGATATCACTTGGCAGTAGATGTTCCGGGCGAATGCCCAGTGACATGTTGGCTCCGACCTGAACGTTGTGGCTTTCAACCGGAAGCCAGACTTGCTGGAGGTTTGGCATCGGCAGCTCAACCTGGACTTGATCGATTGCAACGGCGGTCACTTTTACCGGCAGGAAGTTCATTTTCGGCGAACCAATAAAACCTGCGACAAAGCGGTCTGCCGGATAGTGATACAGTTCGAGAGGTTTCCCGACCTGCGCCACGCGCCCGGCATCCAGCACCACGATTTTATCGGCCAGCGTCATCGCTTCGACCTGATCGTGGGTGACGTAAATCATCGTGCGGCCCAGACGTTTATGCAGGCGGGAGATTTCGATACGCATCTGCACACGCAGCGCAGCGTCAAGGTTGGATAGCGGTTCATCAAGTAAAAACACGCTTGGCTCTGCCACCAGCGTTCGACCAATCGCCACTCGCTGACGCTGCCCGCCGGAGAGTGCCTTCGGTTTGCGATCAAGCAAGTGCGCCAGTTGCAGTACTTCCGCCACCTGGTTAACGCGCTGGTTGATCACCTCTTTCTTCGCGCCCGCCAGTTTCAGGCCAAAGGACATGTTTTCTGCCACTGACAGATGGGGATAGAGCGCATAGGACTGGAACACCATGCCGACGCCGCGTTCTGCTGGCGGGGTATCGTTCATTCGTTTCTCACCGATGAACAGGTCGCCGCTGGTGATCGTCTCAAGACCGGCAATCATGCGCAGTAACGTTGATTTACCGCAGCCAGATGGCCCGACAAACACCACGAACTCACCTTCGTGGATCTCGAGGTTGATATCTTTCGATACCACCACATCCCCCCAGGCCTTCGTTACATTTTGCAGCTGTACGCTCGCCATGCCCTTCTCCCTTCGTTACAACCTGTCATCGACAGCAACATTCATGATGCGGTGACTATGCTTGATCGACAGATAGCTTAAATCCTCCACCCCCAGGCTTTTTTATGGGGGAGGAGGCGGGAGGATGAGAAGGTGGTGTCTGCGTACTAATCCGAAGGAAAGTAAGGAAATTCGTGATGTTGCTTGCAAAAAACATGGCGATTTTGTGTGCGCCCTCCCGCAATACTGCCGTTTCTGCGACATAGATCACACAAAACGAAGGTGGGGCGTAGGGGCAAGGAGGATGGAAAGAGGTTGCCGTATAAAGAAACTAGAGTCCGTTTAGGCGTTTTCACAAGCACTTCACCAACAAGGACCAGAGATTATGAAAATAAAAACAGGTGCACGCATCCTCGCATTATCTGTTTTAACGACGATGATGTTTTCCGCCTCGGCTCTCGCCAAAATCGAAGAAGGTAAGCTGGTAATCTGGATCAACGGCGATAAAGGCTACAACGGCCTTGCTGAAGTCGGTAAGAAATTCGAGAAAGATACCGGAATTAAAGTCACCGTTGAGCATCCGGATAAGCTGGAAGAGAAATTCCCCCAGGTTGCGGCAACTGGCGATGGTCCGGACATCATCTTCTGGGCGCACGACCGCTTTGGCGGCTATGCCCAGTCTGGTCTGTTAGCTGAAATCTCTCCGGACAAAGCGCTCCAGGACAAGATTTATCCATTCACCTGGGATGCCGTGCGTTTTAACGGCAAACTCATTGCTTACCCGGTTGCAGTTGAAGCGTTATCGCTGATTTATAACAAAGATCTGCTGCCGAACCCGCCAAAAACCTGGGAAGAGATCCCGGCGCTGGATAAAGAACTGAAAGCGAAAGGTAAGAGCGCGCTGATGTTCAACCTGCAAGAACCGTACTTTACCTGGCCGCTGATTGCTGCCGACGGTGGTTATGCGTTCAAGTATGAAAACGACAAATACAACGTGAAAGACGTTGGCGTGGATAACGCTGGCGCGAAAGCGGGTCTGACCTTCCTGGTTGATCTGATTAAAAACAAACACATGAATGCGGATACTGACTACTCCATTGCAGAGGCAGCCTTTAACAAAGGTGAAACTGCGATGACCATTAATGGTCCGTGGGCATGGTCTAACATCGACACCAGCAAAGTGAACTACGGTGTGACGATGCTGCCAACCTTCAAGGGACAACCGTCCAAACCGTTCGTTGGCGTGCTGAGCGCAGGCATTAACGCGGCCAGTCCGAACAAAGAGCTGGCGAAAGAGTTCCTCGAAAACTACCTGCTGACCGACGAAGGTCTGGAAGCGGTGAATAAAGACAAACCGCTGGGTGCCGTGGCGCTGAAGTCTTACCAGGATCAGCTGGCGAAAGATCAACGCATCGCTGCCACTATGGATAACGCCAAGAACGGTGAAATCATGCCGAACATCCCGCAGATGTCCGCCTTCTGGTATGCCGTGCGTACCGCAGTAATCAACGCAGCCAGTGGTCGTCAGACCGTTGATGCCGCGCTGAAAGATGCACAGGGTCGTATCACTAAGTAATGCCTGAAATGCCGGATGCGGCGTAAACGCCTTATCCGGCCTACGAAGCCGAAACGTATGTAGGCCTGATAAGACGCGTCAGCGACGCATCAGGCAGTTGTTGCCGGATGCGGCGTAAACGCCTTATCCGGCCTACGAAAACGAAACGTATGTAGGCCTGATAAGACGCACTAGCGTCGCATCAGGCAGTTGTTGTCGGATGCGGCGTAAACGCCTTATCTGTCCTGGAATGAGGAAGAACCCCATGGATGTCATTAAAAAGAAACATTGGTGGCAAAGCGACGCGCTGAAATGGTCAGTGTTAGGTCTGCTCGGCCTGCTGGTGGGTTACCTTGTTGTTTTAATGTACGCACAAGGGGAATACCTGTTCGCCATTACCACGCTAATTTTGAGCTCAGCGGGGCTCTATATTTTCGCCAATCGTAAAGCCTACGCCTGGCGCTATGTCTACCCGGGAATGGCCGGGATGGGGCTATTCGTTCTCTTCCCTCTGGTCTGCACCATCGCCATCGCCTTCACCAACTACAGCAGCACCAACCAGCTTACCTTTGAACGCGCTCAGGAAGTTCTGTTGGACCGCGCCTGGCAGGCAGGGAAAACCTATAACTTTGGTCTTTATCCCGCTGGTGATGAGTGGCAACTAGCGCTCACCGACGGCGAAACCGGCAAAAATTATCTCTCCGACGCCTTTAAATTTGGCGGCGAGCAAAAACTGCAACTGAAAGAAAGCGCCACGCAGCCTGAAGGCGAGCGTGCGAATCTGCGCGTGATTACCCAGAATCGTCAAGCCCTGAGCAACATTACCGCCATTCTGCCGGATGGCAACAAAGTGATGATGAGCTCCCTGCGCCAGTTCTCCGGCACTCAGCCGCTGTACACATTAGGCGATGACGGTACGCTGACCAATAACCAGAGTGGCGTAAAATATCGTCCAAACGACCAGATTGGTTTTTACCAGTCCATCACTGCTGACGGCAACTGGGGTGACGAAAAACTCAGCCCGGGTTATACCGTGACTACTGGCTGGAAAAACTTTACCCGCGTCTTCACCGACGAAGGGATCCAAAAACCGTTCCTTGCAATTTTCGTCTGGACCGTAGTGTTCTCACTTATCACCGTCTTTTTAACGGTGGCGGTCGGCATGGTGCTGGCGTGTCTGGTGCAGTGGGAAGCGTTACGCGGCAAAGCTGTCTATCGCGTCCTGCTGATTCTGCCCTACGCGGTGCCATCGTTTATTTCAATTTTGATTTTCAAAGGATTGTTCAACCAGAGCTTTGGTGAAATCAACATGATGTTGAGCGCGCTGTTTGGTGTGAAGCCCGCCTGGTTCAGCGATCCAACCACCGCCAGAACGATGCTGATTATCGTCAACACCTGGCTGGGTTATCCGTACATGATGATCCTCTGCATGGGCTTGCTGAAAGCGATTCCGGACGATCTGTATGAGGCCTCAGCGATGGATGGCGCAGGTCCGTTGCAGAACTTCTTCAAAATTACGCTACCGCTGCTGATTAAGCCGCTGACGCCGCTAATGATCGCCAGCTTTGCCTTTAACTTTAATAACTTCGTGCTGATTCAACTGTTGACCAACGGCGGCCCGGATCGTCTTGGCACGACCACGCCAGCCGGTTATACCGACCTGCTCGTTAACTACACCTACCGTATCGCCTTTGAAGGCGGCGGGGGTCAGGACTTCGGTCTGGCGGCGGCGATTGCCACGCTGATCTTCCTGCTGGTCGGTGCGCTGGCGATAGTGAACCTGAAAGCCACGCGAATGAAGTTTGATTAAGGGAGATAACAAAATGGCAATGGTCCAACCGAAATCGCAAAAAGCACGTTTGTTTATTACTCACCTGCTACTACTACTTTTTATCGCGGCAATTATGTTCCCGCTGCTGATGGTCGTCGCCATCTCGCTGCGCCAGGGGAACTTCGCGACCGGTAGCCTGATCCCGGAGCAAATCTCGTGGGATCACTGGAAACTGGCGTTAGGTTTTAGCGTTGAACAGGCGGATGGCCGCATTACGCCACCGCCATTCCCGGTACTGCTGTGGCTGTGGAACTCGGTAAAGGTCGCCGGTATTTCCGCGATTGGTATTGTGGCGCTCTCCACCACCTGCGCCTACGCCTTCGCCCGTATGCGCTTCCCTGGCAAAGCGACGCTGCTGAAAGGGATGCTGATTTTCCAGATGTTCCCGGCAGTACTCTCACTGGTGGCGTTGTATGCGTTGTTTGATCGTCTGGGTGAGTACATTCCGTTCATCGGCCTGAATACTCACGGCGGCGTGATCTTCGCGTACCTGGGGGGGATTGCGCTGCACGTCTGGACGATTAAAGGCTATTTCGAAACCATCGACAGCTCGCTGGAAGAAGCGGCGGCGCTGGATGGTGCGACACCGTGGCAAGCTTTCCGCCTCGTCCTGTTGCCATTATCTGTACCGATTCTGGCGGTGGTGTTCATCCTGTCGTTTATCGCTGCCATTACCGAAGTTCCGGTCGCGTCGTTGTTACTGCGTGACGTGAACAGTTACACCCTGGCCGTGGGTATGCAGCAATACCTCAACCCGCAAAACTACCTGTGGGGCGACTTTGCTGCCGCTGCCGTGATGTCTGCATTACCCATCACCATCGTCTTCTTGCTGGCTCAACGCTGGCTGGTTAACGGCCTGACGGCAGGTGGTGTGAAAGGTTAAAGATGTTGTTCTGCCAATGTTCTGCCAATGTTATGCCGCTAGACCCTCAACTTACGTTATCCTAACTTGTGACTGTTATTCGGCGCTCTTCGGAGCGCCTCTTTTTTACTCCCGCTTCAGCCGTTTCGAATTACATAACCACAGGGTGATCACCAGCAACAGGATCGCTGCTGAGTAGATCAACACATCCAGTGGCGATTTATGATCGACGATGATCAAGCGCACAATGGCGGTGATCCCGATATAGACAAAGTAACGTAGCGGGAAGTGAAAACCGGACTGAAAGTACTTCACAATCAGCGCGATAAATTCGAAATAGAGAAAGTAAACCACCAGTCCTTCCACCAGCTCATATTTGCTGGTTTGTTCTGGCGCGAACAGCACATCAGCCAGATGCACCGTTTCTTTGCCGAGGAAGACAACCAAAATCAGGCCGAGACACAACAGACCCAGATTGAGTACGGTCTGCAAAATGGTGGAGATAAACTCCACGCGCGGACGAGAGAGTGACGTCATAGCTGTACCTCCTTCACAGTGGCGAGCTTCCTGTATAACGTAAAAATGTGACGGAGATCTATATTTTTTGTGTATGTTTTGTTCAACCTGGATTTGGCGCGCACATCCGGCAAGGCAAACCGCACCAAAGCCGGTAATGCAAAAATCACCCATTCAGGTGATTCTCAGCCACCAGTAATGCGCGAAAAATCGACAATGTTCCTCTGGAACAAATGAAACGTAACCTGATAAAGGTGGTAAAAATGAAGCCTTATTTTGCTGCTTTGTTGTTATCAGTCTCTGTTCTTCCTGCTTATGCTGGTCCGCTCGGTACTGCTGATAAAGCCGACCTACCGCAAAGCAATGTCTCAAGCCCAATGATGGCCCAGTCGCTCAGGCAACCAGACCTGCAACCCATATCGACGGACAGGAAGACAGAATGTTTTCGCCTTTACACACCAGATCGCAAACCGGGGGTGAACTGCGTTCCTGATGGCTCAACAGGCCATTAAGAATGAGGGTGCCAGTGATTGCGAAAACTGGCACCTTTCCCATGACTTAGCGGAAATTCACGCTACGGTCGCTGGTCATATCATACAACTGGAACTTACGCCCAAGTTGCTGACCCCCGTCACGCGTCAGCGGCGTCCAGCCAATTGCCGCACGGCTACGTGTCGGGCCAGACGAGAAGAGATCCAGCGGTACAGAGACATACACACCTTTGGTGAAGTCCCCTTCGCCGTACTCCTCTTTCGAAACATTAGTGATCGTGGCATAGCCACCCACCACCACGCCGCTATCAAAGCGTTTGGCGATCTCCAGCGTGCCACCTTTATCCCCTGCCAGATACTGCCCGACACTCGCTTTCACCAACACGTCCTGGGCGAAAGATGGCGTCCAGTACGCGGTCAGATGTCCGGTTTTCACACTGTAATCGGTGAATTTCATCATATCTTTTGCGCTACGCCAGTCGCGCTGTTTAACGTAGTTGGCATCCAGACCAAACGCCCAGTTCCTGTCCAGGGGGCGATACAACACCTCTGCCCCCGCACCGCCAAACATGGTTTCGAGATAGCCGCCGTAGACCTGACCGTAGAAGCCGTTGCCCAGATGCTGGAAGTAGTTGGCTTGCAGGTTATTCACATAGACATCGTTCTGCACATACTCGCGCACATGGGTACGAACACGCGGTAAGTGTGAGTCCTGCGGTGGATTGGTGTAGTTAAACTTGTCGTAATTGTTGGCAAGGTTAGCAAACAGGCTACCGGTGGTGAGCAGATGGTCCGTCAGCCACAAATCCGCCGTTCCCATCACGCCCAGCTGATACATGTAAAAGTTTTCCGGGCCACCGACCGACTGGTTCAGCACCGGATCGATATGGAAATCAAAGCGCGATTTGTCGATATACCAGCCCTGCTCGGTGGACTGCGGAACCACTGGCTCGACGCGTTTTTGCGCCAGCTTCGTTTCGTGGCCCAGCGGCTCTCCGGCGAGATGATTTTTCAAGCTGGCGACATCGGTTTCCGTCGTCACCTGCGGCATGTTAAGGCGATTTTCCGTAACGCGGATCGTCTTGATCCCCTCCGGCAGATCGTTCATCACGATCCGATTAGCACGAATGATCCCTTCGCGCGAATCACGATACTTCACCTGCTCGCCAGTAACATACAGTGTATCGCCTTTCGCCTGGATCTGCGGATCGGCCAGTCCGGCGTTGTATTTCAACAGCGTTAACTGATTCGCCACCACCGAATGCTGCAAAATGGCATCCTGTGGCTGCGGTTGATATTGCGGGCGGGCGTTATCGTTGTACGAAGGACGTAAATCATTAAAGTTGGTGCGCAGCGTGACGCCAAACATGAAGGTGTTGCCACGTTCATAGCTAAGGTTAACGTCGGCCCAATCGGTAACGCGATAAATCGCCCCGACGTTAAACTTACTTTTTTGCTCCAGCTTTCCGGCAAAATCCTGCTGATAATTATTGCCTTCATACTCCAGTTTCAGACGCAGCGGTTGCCAGGGCGTCTGGTATTCCACGCCGCCAAACAGTGAGGCCGGGCCGTGGAACATCTGGCTGCCGTCGATAGATCCCGCCTGTTTGTAGCTGTTATCGCGATAGCAATATTTATCACTGGCTGAACAGAGCGGATTTTTCACGTTACCGCTGGTACCCAGATATCCCCAGCCCAGACCGAGCGTAAAATCGAACGGCCCCCAGGCTTTGCTGGCGACAAGATATTCTGCATCGAACAGCCCCGTACCGCCGATATCCCGCGCGCCAACCGCCACTTGCGGCATCCAGTAACTCTCTTCCCACAAACGCAGTTTGAGATCGAAGGCTTTATCTTTATACGTTTGATCACCAGAGAACGCTTCGACGCTGCTGTACTGCCGGGTGCGCACATCGGTATAACGCAGCGTTGTTTCCAGCCACGGGAAGAGTTGCACTGACGCTGAGTAATAACGGTACTGATCGTTATCGCGATAGTTCAGGCTCAACTCCCCTTCCCGCGCCATGCGGGCGGTGGGCGTTTGTAACAGTCCTACGCCACCGAAATCCGATTGCGACGGGCCAATGGGCGCAGGATACGTTTCGCCGTAGCAAGCCGTGCTAATGCCCAGCGCCAGTAAGCTAAGCAGATGTCTTTTTTTCATTATTGGGGTATCCGCTGCGTCAGGGTCTGAAGAATGTCGGCGTTAAGGGCATCAGGTGTCTCACTCCAGACGGAGTCCGCGAGGCCAACATAAATAATGCTGCCGGGCATCGGCTCTACGTGACGCTTGTTCCAGTAAGCCACCGGCGCTTTTTGCGTGCGTCCGTCCGGGTAAACCACCCACGCGTAGCTGCGATCCGCACCGCTAAGCAGACTTTGCCCGGAGAGATAGCTCGCCACGTCGCGACCGGGAGTGAATGGCTGATTGCCAGGACAGCTGATAAGCCCGAACAACGTGACCGTGGACGGCGGCGTTCCGACCCACAGCGTGTAGTTGCCCTGCAACGGCGGGTTACCGCGTTCGGCAACGCGGACGATGTCGGGATCAAGATTGATTTTTTGCCTGCCCGTCACCTTCAACGCCTGAATTTGCTGGCGTAAGGCGTTAATCGCGGCGGCATCGTCGGCGCTGGAATCTGCAGCCAGTTCTGCCAGCCGTGTCAGCAACGCCTGCTGCTGACGCAATGCTGCCGCCGTTGCCAGCTCTTCGCTAATCACCGCACCGGGCCACCAGCTGTTTGCCAGTCGAGATTGGCCTACCAGATCGATTAAATGCTCTGCACCCGTCAGCGTTTTGGCCTCACTGCTGCCATTGCTGAATACCTTGACGGTTCCCGCCGCGAAGACCGATGACGCCCCCACACTCAAAAGCAACGCGACAATAGTTTTTTTAATCATTGTTTTGCCGCCTTGATGAGAGTGGTTTTCACCGGGAAATAATCCGCGCCGAGATACTGTTCCGACTGGCGAATTTGCCCTTCGCTGTCGATCCAGTAGCGGTTATGCCAGCGCGCCTGGTCGGTGGAGACTTCTTCGTCCAGCACGCGAACCGGAGTTTCATCGCTGCCGACTTTCACGGTATCGGTGCCATCCCATTTGAAGACTGAGCGTGCGGTGGCGTAGCGTACCTGCTGGTACTCGGTCCAGCCCATCGTGCGCGTCCAGGTTGCGCCATCAACGATTTGTGCGGGTTTGATCAGCGGGTCAGTGGCAAGGTTATTCACTTCAATCAGGTTGTCGCCGCCAAGCAAAGTTTTCACCAGACGCCCATGTTGTGTAACGAGAGTGGCCTGATCCTGAGTAACCCATTTTTGTTGTCCGTCTTCAGCGAAGGCCAAAACGACAAATAATTGTGGACCGCCATTTAGCCGCATGTACTGGCTGGCGTAGGGCATATTTTGAATATCATCGTCCGTCAGCTGTACGCCTGGCGTACCGAACAGACTGTCCCACAGTGAATTGCCCAGCTCTTTAGTCGTGGCTGAACAGGCCTGTAATAACAGGCAGATAAGAATGAGTGCAGGTCGCTTCACGACTCTTCTCCAGAGGGGCAGAATAACCACACCGGAGTGTGGTTATGGTTAATCCCCGTCATACTGAATTATTTTGGGGATACATACGTTATTACTGGGTACTGGTGGTCGTGGTTGTGGTGGTCCCGGTATTAGAACCATCACCCCCACCGGTTGCCGCGAGCGCGACACCCACCGCCGAGCTTACGGTGCTGACGCTGGTCGCGGAGGAACTACCCGCTGAAACCGACGTTGCTGCCGACCCTGCCGCTTCGCCCACCTGTACAGGTGCAGCCCACGCAGAAGTCGCCGCAAGCGCAGATATGGCAAAAATGCCATACAGAACTTTTTTCATAACAATTTCCCTTCATTGAATGAATGGAGATTTACCCAAAAACATTTCGGGCGGGATCGAGTATACACAACTAAAGCATGCGAATTACGGCGCGGGGAATTAGTGAAGGTGTTTTAGGACAATTGGAATGAATATCAAATATAAGCTTTAACTTATATATAAATAAGATTAAAATCATTAAGTTAAAATAAAACAAAAAGTGATTGATCTGCGTATTTTCCGAAATCATTACAGACTAAAAATCTATTTTAGGATTAACCTCACGGTATGATTTTCGTTAAATCTCCGACAAGGGGATTTATCTGATAAAACAATGCCGACTTATAGTCGGCATTGTTATTAAGGTTATTTAATCAATCGTGCTATGTATTAATTGCCGAATACGATGTACATATCGGCATCGACCTGTAGGCCTGATAAGACGCGACCGCGTCGCATCAGGCACTGGTTGCCGGATGCGGCGTGAACGCCTTATCCGGCCTACATATCGACGATGATTAACCGCGCCACGCTTTATAGCGGTTAATCAGACCATTGGTCGAGCTATCGTGGCTGCTGATTTCTTTATCATCTTTCAGCTCTGGCAGAATACGGTTCGCCAGCTGTTTACCCAGTTCAACGCCCCACTGGTCGAAGGTGAAGATGTTCAGGATCACGCCCTGAGTAAAGATTTTGTGCTCATACAGCGCAATCAACGCACCCAGGCTGAACGGAGTGATTTCACGCAGCAGGATGGAGTTGGTCGGGCGGTTACCTTCGAACACTTTGAACGGCACCACGTAGTCAAGCGTTGCCGGATCTTTACCCTGATCGCGATATTCCTGCTCAACCACTTCACGGGATTTACCAAACGCCAGAGCCTCGGTCTGAGCGAAGAAGTTAGACAGCAGTTTCTGGTGATGATCAGAGAGTGGGTTATGGGTGATAGCCGGAGCGATGAAATCGCACGGTACCATTTTGGTTCCCTGGTGGATCAGCTGGTAGAACGCATGCTGACCGTTAGTGCCTGGTTCACCCCAGATAATCGGGCCAGTCTGGTAATCCACCACGTTACCGTTACGGTCAACATACTTACCGTTGGATTCCATATTGCCCTGCTGGAAGTACGCCGCGAAACGGTGCATATACTGGTCGTACGGCAGAATCGCTTCAGTTTCCGCGCCAAAGAAATTGTTGTACCAGATGCCAATCAGCGCCAGCAGTACAGGCAGGTTTTTCTCGGCAGGCGTAGTGGAGAAATGCTTGTCCATCGCGTGTGCGCCAGAAAGCAGTTCAACGAAGTTATCAAAGCCGATGGAGAGAACAATCGACAGGCCAATCGCTGACCACAAAGAGTAACGGCCGCCGACCCAGTCCCAGAACTCGAACATGTTGGCGGTATCAATACCAAACTCGCCAACGGCTTTGGCATTGGTGGAGAGCGCCGCAAAGTGTTTCGCAACGTGTTTTTCATCACCTGCCGCTTTCAGGAACCAGTCACGCGCGCTATGGGCGTTGGTCATAGTTTCCTGAGTGGTGAAGGTTTTAGATGCTACCAGGAACAGCGTGGTTTCCGGGTTTACTTTTTTCAGCACTTCCGCGATGTGAGTACCATCAACGTTAGAAACAAAGTGCATGTTCAGGTGGTTTTTGTAAGGGCGCAGTGCTTCGGTCACCATGTACGGGCCGAGGTCAGAACCGCCGATCCCAATGTTCACCACGTCGGTGATGGCTTTGCCGGTATAGCCTTTCCACTCACCAGAAATAATCGCTTCTGAGAAGGTTTTCATCTTCTCCAGCACCGCGTTGACTTCCGGCATAACATCTTTGCCATCAACCAGAATCGGGGTATTGCTACGGTTACGCAGCGCCACGTGCAGTACGGCACGGTTTTCGGTGCGGTTGATCTTCTCGCCAGAGAACATCGACTTAATCGCGCCCGCCAGATCGCACTCTTTCGCCAGATCCTGTAATTTCGCCAGCGTCTCTTCAGTGATGCGGTTTTTGGAGTAATCCACCAGCATCTGATCGTCGAAGGTTGCGGAGAACTTAGAAAAACGATCGCCGTCTTTAGCAAAAAGATCGGCGATCGTAACGTCTTTCATTTCATCGAAGTGTTTCTGTAGTGCCTGCCAGGCCGCGGTCTGCGTTGGATTGATGTTTTTCATTAGCAATACTCTTCTGATATTGAGAATTGTGACTGTGGAAGATTGTAGCGCCAGTCACAGAAAAATGTGATGGTTTTAGTGCCGTTAGCTCAGCTAACCACTGAAGAGGATAAAAAGTGTAGACGTTATAAGCACAATTTCTGACCACGCCCGCTGCATGAATAATCCGCATAATCCCAGCGTTGACACACTCCCCTACACCTTTTATTTATAAATACGGTCTGCGCCTGCACCGGTTTCTGTTTTGCCTTTGTGCCAAGGTCGCTTCTTTCATTCCCTGACACGAGGTTGTTATGCCCGATATTGTTGTCTCCAAATTTGGTGGTACTAGCGTGGCTGATTTCGACGCCATGAACCGCAGCGCCGACATTGTGCTTTCTGATGTGAATGTGCGTTTAGTTGTGCTTTCTGCTTCTGCGGGCATTACCAATCTGTTGGTTGCACTGGCTGAAGGTCTGGAACCGGTTGAGCGTTTCGAAAAACTCGATGCCATTCGCAATATTCAGTTCGCCATTCTGGAGCGCCTGCGTTACCCGAACGTCATCCGTGAAGAGATTGAACGTTTGCTGGAGAACATTACCGTCCTGGCCGAAGCTGCTGCACTGGCAACCTCTCCAGCACTAACTGATGAACTGGTCAGCCACGGCGAACTGATGTCTACCCTGCTGTTTGTGGAGATTCTGCGTGAACGCAATGTTCAGGCCCAGTGGTTTGATGTGCGTAAAGTGATGCGCACAAACGATCGCTTTGGCCGCGCGGAGCCAGATATTGCTGCGCTGGCAGAACTGTCTGCGCTGCAACTAACCCCACGTCTCAGCGAAGGTTTAGTCATCACCCAGGGCTTTATTGGCAGTGAAAGTAAAGGGCGCACCACAACGCTTGGTCGCGGCGGTAGTGACTACACGGCGGCACTATTGGCAGAAGCGTTAAACGCTGCTCGCGTCGATATCTGGACAGATGTGCCGGGGATTTATACTACCGACCCACGCATCGTGCCTGATGCCAAACGAATTGATGAAATCGCCTTTGAAGAAGCAGCTGAAATGGCAACCTTTGGTGCCAAAGTACTTCATCCGGCAACCTTACTGCCTGCAGTTCGCAGCGATATCCCGGTGTTTGTCGGTTCAAGCAAAGATCCGCGTGCTGGCGGTACTTTGGTGTGTAATAAAACCGAGAATCCGCCGTTGTTTCGTGCGCTGGCTCTGCGTCGCAAACAAACGCTATTAACCCTGCATAGCCTGAATATGCTGCATTCTCGCGGCTTCCTCGCGGAGGTTTTCGGCATTCTCGCACGGCATAATATTTCGGTGGATTTAATTACTACGTCAGAAGTGAGCGTGGCGTTAACCCTCGACACTACCGGTTCAACGTCAACTGGCGATACGTTGCTGACACAATCGCTGCTGATGGAGCTTTCAGCCCTGTGCCGGGTAGAAGTGGAAGAAGGCCTGGCGCTGGTGGCTCTGATTGGTAACGATCTGTCAAAAGCCTGTGGTGTTGGCAAAGAGGTGTTTGGCGTACTTGAACCGTTCAACATTCGCATGATTTGCTACGGCGCTTCCAGCCATAACCTGTGCTTCCTGGTGCCAGGCGAAGATGCAGAACAGGTGGTGCAGAAACTGCATAGTAATTTGTTTGAGTAAAAACAGTGCGGCCCGGATGATACTTGCCGGGCCGAATTTATTCTCCCATCACTGTCGTCATCAACAACCTATCCAGCTCCCTGGCATCACCATCCCTACTATCCGGTAACACAGGCGGAATTTCCCCACGCGCCAGTTCCGCATGGATAAACGCATGTAGCAATGGACGGCGTGGGCCATATTCCGCTTCACCTGCACGCTGTTTACGTTCCAGCAACTCATCTATTTCTGCGCGTAAGGCCGCATCCAACTCACTTCCCGCCAGCAATTCGGAAAAACGCATTGGCGGTACGCCTTTTCCCGCTTCGACCCAGCGCACGGCCAGCAGCGGACGCAGCACATAAAAGTATTTTTTCAGCCGCACTTCGTCGCCTTGTAAATAACCGCGAAAATTTTTCCGCGCCATCGAATAGTAATGCCAGCGCGCACGCAACGGAGAAAACCACGTTGGGACCATTGCCTTAAGCGCCGTTATCGTTTCTTCATCTTGTTGATAGACCACCGGTGAATCCAGCCATTCAATTAGCGTCGGGTTCGCACCTTTCAGCAATCCCAGCGCTTTGCGCCATTCCCAACCGGAAACATCAAGTTCGTCGTCGATAGGCAGTTCGATAACATCGCGTGGTGACTCTACCCGCAGATACCATTCCAGCGGATGAACATACAAAAAACGCACATCGTAATCGCTGTCGGGCGAAGCAAATCCCCAGCCGCGACTCCCCGATTCGCAGGCGTACAGCACTTTCACGCCATAGCGACGTTCAATTTCCTTTAACTGCTGCGATACCCGTTCGCGCATCGCAGCACTGACTCCATTTAATGGCATTTGACTCATCCTTTGATATTAACTACCCCGAACAAGACCACTGAAAACAGAGATGTTATCAATGAGATAGCGTTATTGCGAGAAACAGGCCAGAAGTAAAATTACAACTTTAACGTATTGAATAACAAAGAATTAATTAAATTTTATAAGTTAGCGGTCATTTATTTTCGTTAAATTTTTATCTGTATTTATCGCCAATTATCTAAGCAGATAAAAATAAAGAGAAGGCAAATGAATCTTATCAGTTCTGCTTGCAAATAAATTCCCGTACACTGAACTATCCGATTAACTGAGGGCACCATCATGGCACTCCCCCGTATTACTCAAAAAGAGATGACTGAGCGTGAACAGCGCGAACTGAAGACGCTGCTGGATCGCGCGCGTATTGCACATGGTCGCGTGCTGACCAACGCCGAAACCAACAGCATTAAGAAAGAGTACATCGATAAATTAATGGTTGAGCGTGAGGCTGAAGCGAAAAAAGCCCGCCAGTTGAAGAAAAAGCAGGCTTATAAACCGGATCCTGAAGCGTCATTCAGTTGGTCGGCAAATACGTCGACGCGCGGTAAACGCTGATTAACGACCTTTTTTCTTCCGCCCCGGCGAGGCGAAACGCTTGCCGTTTGATGCCGGGCGGCCACCTTTCTCCGCCGTTTTTTCTACCTTCACCACCAGGCGTTTGATGCCTGCCGTTTTCGGTTTGGCCTTCGCTTTGGGCTTCGCCTCGGAAGAGGAATTTTCAATGAGCTTAAAGAGATCGATAAGCTCGTCGTCGGTTAAATCGCGCCATTCTCCCAGCGGAATGCCGCTTAAGCTGACGTTCATAATGCGCGTACGTTCCAGCTTTTTCACTTCGTAGCCAAAGTGCTCGCACATGCGACGGATCTGACGGTTCAGCCCCTGCACCAGGGTAATGCGGAAGACAAACGGCGCTTCTTTTTTGACTTTGCATTTTTTAGTCACCGTCCCGAGGATTGGCACTCCCGCACTCATGCCGCGAATAAACTCCTCGGTAATCGGTTTATCGACCGTCACCAGATATTCTTTCTCATGATCGTTACCCGCGCGGAGGATCTTATTCACCAGATCGCCGTGGTTGGTGAGGAAAATCAGCCCCTGGGAATCTTTATCCAGGCGACCAATCGGGAACACGCGTTTGCTGTGGTTAACGAAATCGACAATGTTATCGCGCTCGCCATCTTCGGTGGTGCTGACAATACCGACGGGCTTGTTCAGGGCGATAAGAACCAAATCTTCGGCTTCCCGAGGCTCAATCAACTGACCGTTTACTTTCACAACGTCGCCGGGTTTCACCTGATCGCCAATGGTGGCACGCTTGCCATTAAGGAACACATTGCCTTGCTCGATATAGCGATCCGCTTCGCGGCGTGAGCAAATTCCGCTTTCGCTGATGTATTTATTTAAACGGACTGATGAGTCGGGCAGCATAAATTCTCCTGTAAAACGCGGAATATACCGTACCTCTTAGCGGGGAAAAACAGGGTTATGCGGCAACGTCGAAATTAAATGTGATCTGCCGCGCCTTTTATCACAAAAGTGTCACCAGAAGCCCGATGCAAATTTGCCTGGCGAAAACCAGGATAATCAACCTATTACGAATCTCTGCACACTTGTGCTGATGACTGCTACGCAGAGAAACAAATGTGCAAGATAAAGCGCCATTTCAGTCCAAACAAAGAGTGAAAAATCGCTTTTAAAGGTCACCATGATGGAGTTATATCAGATCAAGCGGTTAAAAAGCATATTTGCACAAATGTGCAAAATCAGGAGGCGGCGATGGAAAACAGTGACGATATCCGTTTGATTGTGAAGATTGCCCAACTCTATTACGAACAGGACATGACGCAGGCGCAAATCGCCCGCGAACTGGGTATTTATCGGACCACCATCAGCCGCTTACTTAAACGGGGCCGCGAACAGGGAATTGTCACCATCGCCATCAACTATGACTACAACGAAAATCTCTGGCTGGAGCAGCAACTGAAGCAAAAGTTTGGTCTGAAAGAAGCTGTGGTGGTATCAGGGCGCGATGAAGAGGAAGACGCTCAGTTGGCGGTAATGGGGTTACACGGCGCGCAATTGTTAGATCGTTTGCTGGAACCTGGTGATATTGTTGGTTTTTCCTGGGGCCGCGCGGTGAGCGCACTGGTTGAAAACTTGCCGCAGGCGGGGCAATCGCGGCAGTTAATTTGCGTGCCGATTATTGGCGGCCCGTCCGGTAAACTCGAAAGCCGCTATCACGTAAACACATTAACCTACAGCGCGGCGGCAAAGCTGAAAGGGGAATCGCAGCTCGCGGATTTTCCAGCTCTGCTAGATAACCCCTTAATTCGTAATGGGATCATGCAGTCTCAGCACTTTAAAACCATCTCAGCCTACTGGGATAATCTGGATGTCGCCCTCGTGGGGATTGGCTCACCGGCTATTCGCGATGGCGCCAACTGGCATGCATTTTATGGCGGCGAAGAGAGTGACGACCTGAATGCCCGTCAGGTTGCCGGTGATATTTGCTCGCGCTTTTTTGATATTCACGGCGCAATGGTTGAAACGAATATGAGCGAAAAAACGCTCTCTATCGAAATGAATAAATTAAAGCAGGCGCGGTATTCCATTGGTATTGCTATAGGTGAAGAGAAATATAGCGGAATTATTGGCGCACTGCGTGGAAAATATATTAATTGTCTGGTAACGAATAGCAACACAGCTGAACTATTACTGAAATAAAAATCTTCCCGATGTTTACCGTAATAAAAAATTACGGCGGGCCTCTATTACCTAAAATCAGGAGTCTGTTATGCAAACGTGGTTAAATTTGCAGGATAAAATCATTATTGTCACCGGTGGCGCATCCGGTATTGGTCTGGCGATTGTGGATGAATTATTAGCACAAGGCGCGAATGTACAGATGGTCGATATTCACGGTGGCGATGGTCAATATGAAAGTCATAAAGGTTATCAGTTCTGGCCGACCGATATTTCCAGCGCCAAAGAGGTAAATCATACGGTAGCGGAAATTATTCAGCGTTTTGGTCGCATCGACGGTCTGGTCAATAACGCCGGGGTCAACTTCCCGCGTCTGCTGGTCGATGAGAAAGCGCCTGCCGGACAGTATGAACTCAACGAAGCCGCATTCGAAAAAATGGTCAATATCAACCAGAAAGGCGTTTTTCTGATGTCGCAGGCAGTGGCGAGACAGATGGTCAAACAACATGATGGGGTGATTGTGAATGTCTCCTCGGAAAGTGGGCTGGAAGGCTCAGAAGGCCAAAGCTGTTACGCCGCCACTAAAGCCGCGCTCAATAGCTTCACGCGCTCCTGGTCGAAAGAGTTGGGTAAACATGGTATCCGCGTGGTGGGCATCGCGCCGGGGATTCTGGAAAAAACCGGGCTGCGCACGCCGGAATATGAAGAGGCGCTGGCGTGGACGCGCAATATCACCGTCGAACAGCTGCGTGAAGGCTATACCAAAAACGCCATTCCTATTGGGCGCGCCGGAAAATTAGCAGAAGTGGCTGATTTTGTTAGTTATCTGCTATCTGAACGCGCCAGTTATATTACCGGAGTAACCACTAACATTGCTGGCGGAAAAACGCGCGGCTAAGGAGGCTTTATGGTCAATGCCATTTTTTGCGCCCACGGCAAATTAGCTTGCGCCATGCTGGAATCGGTTCAGATGGTGTACGGCGACGCCAATGTTGAGGCAGTTGAATTTGTGCCCGGCGAGAACGCCGGAGACATCGTGGCAAAGCTGGAAAAGTTAGTGAGTATTCACAATCATGACAAGTGGTTAATCGCCGTGGACTTACAGTGCGGCAGCCCGTGGAACGCGGCGGCAACGCTTGCGATGCGTAATCCGCGCCTGCGGGTAATCAGCGGCCTTTCCCTGCCGCTGGCGCTCGAACTGGTCGATAACCAGGACAGCATGAACGTTGATGAACTGTGTGAACACCTGACGCAAATCGCAAAGCAAACCTGCGTTGTCTGGAAACAACTGGCAACGGCAGAGGAGGATTTCTGATGAACATTACGCTCGCCCGCATTGATGACCGCCTAATCCACGGCCAGGTCACTACCGTCTGGTCGAAAGTGGCTAACGCCCAGCGCATTATTATCTGCAATGACGAAGTGTATAACGATGAAGTTCGCCGGACATTATTGCGTCAGGCCGCCCCGCCAGGAATGAAAGTTAACGTGGTCAATATTGAAAAAGCCGTCGCGGTGTATCACAACCCACAATATCAGGACGAAACCGTATTTTATCTTTTTACCCGACCTCAGGATGCCTTAGCGATGGTTCGCCAGGGAGTAAAAATCGGCACCCTGAATATTGGCGGCATGGCCTGGCGACCCGGTAAAAAACAGTTAACCAAAGCAGTTTCATTAGATGACGATGATATTAACGCATTTCATGAGTTAAATAATCTTGGCGTCACGCTGGATTTACGCGTTGTAGCGTCAGATCCTTCAATCAATATTATCGACAAAATAAAAGAACAGTTAGTCGCAAATTAAATAATAGCGCCTGTGTACATATGCTTTAACAGGCAGGGATGACGACACTTAAAAGGTGACAAATCATGGAAATAAGTACCCTACAAATCATTGCCATATTTCTTTTTTCCTGTATTGCCGGAATGGGCAGCGTGCTGGATGAATTTCAGACTCATCGCCCGTTAATTGCCTGTACGGTGATTGGTTTAATTCTCGGTGATTTAAAAACCGGAATTATGCTCGGTGGTACGCTGGAATTGATAGCTCTCGGCTGGATGAACGTCGGCGCGGCGCAATCTCCGGATTCTGCACTCGCCAGCATAATCTCCGCCATTCTGGTTATCGTTGGCCAGCAAAGCATCGCCACCGGTATCGCCATCGCGTTGCCTGTGGCTGCGGCAGGCCAGGTGCTGACGGTGTTTGCCCGCACCATCACCGTTGTGTTCCAGCACGCGGCGGATAAAGCAGCGGAAGAAGCGCGGTTTCGCACTCTCGATATTCTGCATGTCTCCGCGCTTGGCGTGCAGGCACTGCGCGTTGCGATTCCGGCACTGATTGTCTCGCTGTTCGTCAGCGCCGATATGGTGAGCAATATGCTGAGCGCCATTCCCGAATTTGTGACCCGTGGATTGCAGATTGCTGGCGGTTTTATCGTGGTGGTCGGTTACGCCATGGTGCTTCGCATGATGGGCGTGAAATATTTGATGCCTTTCTTTTTCCTCGGTTTCCTCGCAGGTGGCTACCTCGATCTCAGTCTGCTGGCGTTCGGTGGCGTCGGCGTGATCATGGCCCTGCTCTACATCCAGCTAAATCCACAGTGGCGTAAAGCTGAACCACATCCCCAGACCACCACTATCACCGCCCTTGACCAACTTGATGATTAACGGAGCCATCATGGAACAGAGAAAAATTACACGCAGCGATCTGGTGAGCATGTTTCTGCGCTCCAACCTGCAACAGGCGTCCTTCAACTTTGAACGCATTCATGGGCTGGGCTTTTGTTACGACATGATCCCCGCCATCAAGCGACTCTACCCATTAAAAGAGGATCAGGTTGCGGCGCTCAGGCGACACCTGGTGTTCTTCAATACCACGCCAGCCGTATGTGGTCCGGTCATCGGCGTGACCGCCGCCATGGAAGAAGCGCGGGCCAACGGTGCAGAAATTGATGACGGCACCATTAACGGCATCAAAGTTGGCCTGATGGGACCATTGGCAGGGGTTGGCGATCCACTGGTCTGGGGAACCCTACGCCCGATTACCGCCGCGCTCGGCGCATCTCTGGCTCTTTCTGGCAACATTCTCGGCCCACTGCTGTTCTTCTTTATTTTCAATGCAGTACGTCTGGCAATGAAATGGTATGGGCTGCAACTGGGCTTTCGTAAAGGCGTGAATATCGTCAGCGATATGGGCGGTAATTTGCTGCAAAAACTGACTGAGGGCGCATCGATTCTCGGACTGTTTGTGATGGGCGTGCTGGTCACCAAATGGACGTCGATCAACGTGCCGCTGGTCGTCTCGCAAACGCCTGCCGCCGATGGCTCCACCGTCACCATGACCGTGCAGAACATTCTCGACCAACTTTGCCCTGGTTTGCTGGCGCTCGGTCTGACGCTGCTGATGGTGCGTCTGCTCAACAAAAAAATTAACCCGGTATGGCTGATTTTCGCCCTGTTTGGTTTAGGGATTATCGGCAATGCGCTGGGCTTCCTGTCCTGATTCTTCGCCCCGGCGCAACCGTCGGGGCCATCGTTCAACACGAGGTGGTTTATGAAAACAACAGCTCTGCGTCTTTATGGTAAACGTGATTTACGCCTGGAAACCTTTGATCTTCCTGAAATGCAGGAGGATGAAATCCTCGCGACGGTGGTCACCGACAGCCTGTGCCTCTCTTCCTGGAAAGAGGCCAATCTGGGTGAAAACCATAAAAAAGTACCCAACGATGTGGCGACCAATCCCATCATCATCGGCCATGAATTTTGCGGCGATATTCTGGCCGTGGGTAAAAAGTGGCAGCACAAATTTCAGCCGGGCCAGCGCTATGTGATTCAGGCCAACCTGCAATTGCCGGAAAGCCCGGACTGCCCCGGTTACTCTTTCCCGTGGGTGGGTGGTGAAGCCACACATGTGGTTATCCCAAATGAGGTTATGGAACAGGATTGCCTGCTGGCATACGACGGCGAAACCTACTTTGAAGGCTCGCTGGTTGAACCGCTTTCCTGCGTGATTGGCGCGTTCAACGCCAACTATCATCTTCAGGAAGGTAGTTATAACCACACGATGGGGATTCGCCCGCAAGGGCGCACACTGATCCTCGGCGGCACCGGACCAATGGGACTGTTAGCGATTGATTATGCGCTGCATGGGCCAGTTAACCCGTCGCTACTCGTTATTACCGATACCGACAATAACAAATTGAGTTATGCGCGACAGCACTATCCATCAGAACCGCAAACACTGATTCATTATCTCAATGCCGCCGATGCAGCATTTGATACGTTAATGGCACTGAGTGGCGGTCACGGCTTCGATGATATTTTCGTCTTTGTGCCAAATGAAGGACTGGTGACTCTCGCCTCTTCCTTGCTGGCGACAGATGGTTGTCTGAATTTCTTCGCCGGACCGCAGGATAAACACTTCAGCGCACCAATTAATTTCTACGATGTGCATTATGCCTTTACTCATTACGTTGGCACATCGGGCGGCAATACCGATGACATGCGTGCGGCGGTCAAACTGATCGAAGAGAAAAAAGTGCAGGCCGCAAAAGTGGTAACACATATTCTTGGGCTGAATGCTGCGGGCGAAACCACGCTTGAATTGCCTGCCGTCGGCGGCGGCAAAAAACTGGTGTATACCGGGAAAGACCTGCCGCTGACGTCACTCACGCAGATTCAGGATCAAGCACTGGCGGCAATTCTGACGCGTCATCAGGGAGTATGGTCCGGTGAGGCGGAGCAATATCTGCTCACTCATGCAAAGGCAATCAGCCATGATTAATCGCGATACTCAACTGTGCATGTCGCTGGCCGGTCGCCCCGGCAACTTCGGCACGCGTTTTCACAATTATCTGTATGAAAAGCTGGGGCTGAATTTCATCTACAAAGCGTTCACCACCCAGGATATTGAGGCGGCGGTGAAAGGTGTTCGCGCATTAGGTATTCGCGGCTGTGCCGTGTCGATGCCGTTTAAAGAAAGCTGTATGCCCTTTCTCGATGCGATCGATCCGTCAGCGAAAGTCATTGATTCAGTGAATACCATCGTGAATGACGACGGCAGGCTGACCGGGTTTAACACCGACTACATCGCGGTGAAAAACCTGATTATTCACCACCAGCTCAATAGCGCCGCACGCGTGATGATTCGCGGCAGCGGCGGCATGGGCAAAGCGGTGATTGCAGCCTTTCGCGACGCGGGGTTTGCCGATGTCATCATCGCCGCCCGCAACCACGAGAGCGGCCCGGCGCTGGCGAAGCAGTATGGCTTCCAGTGGCAACCGCAGCCAGAAGGAATCGACTGCGACATTCTGGTTAACGTTACCCCCGTTGGCATGGCTGGCGGTAAAGAGAGCCATGAGCTGGCCTTCAGCGAGGCAATGATCTCTACGGCAAGCGTCGTTTTTGACGTCGTGGCATTGCCACCGGAAACGCCGCTCATTCGTCTGGCGCAGCAGCTTGATAAGCAGACGATCAGCGGCGCAGAGGTGATTGCTTTACAGGCCGTCGAGCAGTTCGCGATGTATACCGGTGTGCGACCTGATGCGCGGCTGATTACTGAAGCGGCACAATTTGCACGAGAAGGATAAGAAACATCAGCGCATTAAGGGGCGCTCTGATTGGTGGCAAAGTGCACGTTGTTCATGCCGGATGCGGCGCAAACACCTTATTCGGCCTACAAAATCGCGAAAATTCAAGATATTGCGATTAGCTTGTAGGCCTGATAAGCGTAGCGCATCAGGCAATCTTACGTTTATCATCAGCCTCAGCGCCTTGTTTGCTAACCGTCTTCAGAACGCCTGGTACAATGTGTGACATCGTGAGCCACGTCAGTAAGTGGTTAAATTTGCAGTGGTAGCATTCCTTCCGTGTTTTCTTACTAACCGGAGAAGTAATGGAACTGCTTTTATTGAGTAACTCGACGCTGCCGGGTAAAGCCTGGCTGGAACATGCGCTGCCGTTGATTGCTGAACAGTTGCAAGGTCGCCGTTCCGCGGTGTTTATTCCTTTCGCTGGCGTAACGCAAACCTGGGATGATTATACGGCCAAAACGGCTGCGGTCCTTGCCCCACTTGGCGTTTCTGTCACCGGTATTCATAGCGTGGCCGATCCTGTTGCCGCGATTGAAAATGCTGAGATCGTGATTGTCGGCGGTGGCAACACTTTCCAGTTGCTGAAAGAATGCCGCGTACGCGGGCTTTTGGCACCCATTGCCGACGTAGTAAAACGTGGCGCGCTGTATATTGGCTGGAGCGCAGGCGCTAACCTGGCTTGCCCAACCATTCGTACCACCAACGATATGCCGATTGTCGATCCGCAAGGTTTCGATGCGCTGAATCTGTTCCCGCTGCAAATCAACCCGCACTTCACCAACGCGCTGCCGGAAGGCCATAAAGGGGAAACGCGCGAGCAGCGTATTCGCGAACTGCTGGTCGTCGCGCCAGAACTGACCATTATTGGCCTGCCGGAAGGTAACTGGATCACGGTGAGTAAAGGTCACGCTACGCTGGGCGGCCCGAATACCACTTATGTATTTAAAGCTGGTGAGGAAGCGGTGCCGCTGGAAGCGGGTCACCGTTTTTAAGTGAATTGCCGGATGCATGATCCGGCATCTTGTACATAGTGCCTGATGCGACGCTTGACGCGTCTTATCAGGCATATTAATACTCGTCCCGTCCCTCATCTTCATCCGGCTGTTCCAGCACACTGTAAGCCACCGAACAAAACAGCGAGTTCAGACGCTGCATATCGCCCAGTAAGCCTAAATGCAGCGAACTGGTTTCAATGCTTTGCACGTTTTGCTGATGCAGGCGATCGACGTGGGCGTGGGAATAGCGGCGATTAAGAATGCGAAAACGATGTTTACTACGGCGCAAACGACGAGCGCTGGTGACATCGCCAGAGAAGAACACTGACATTGCCAGCTTTAAATTACTGAGCAATTGCTCATAGAGCGCATCCAGTTCCTTCAACCCATCAAGCGAAAATGCCCGCCGTGCTGCCAGTGATTTGTCAGCAATTTCGCTGCCCATGCGCTCGACGATATCGGAAGCCTGCTCCAGGTTGAGAGCCATTTCGATAATCTCTGCCCAGCGGCGCGACTCTTCTTCCGCCAGCTCTTCTTTTGGCATCCTCGCCAAATAAAGTTTAATCGCGGTGTAGAGGACGTTGATATCATCCGCCAGCTTGCGCAACTCCTTCTCTTCACGCGGTTCACCGTGCATCACTTTATTCAGCCCTTCCATCATCTGTTCCATCGCGTCACCGATGCGCAGTGTTTCACGGGCGGCATTCGCCAGAGCAAGAGTCGGAGTATCCAGCGCACTAACGTCCAGATGTTTTGGTTTCAGATGGGCATCCAACTCAGGTTCATCGCGAATAATCGTTTTGCAAAATCGCGCCATTGGATCGACAAACGGCAGCATGACCAGGCAACGAACGAGGTTGTAGAAGACGTGGAAATAGATAACCAGTTCCGCTTTTGGCAAAGGCAGTTTATCCATTGATTCAGCCAGAACATGGACAAATGGCAGGATAATCAAGCTCCCCACCAGCTTAAACAACAAGCTACCCATCGCAACACGTCGAGCGGCGGCATTGGCGGCACTATTGTTGAGCATCGCCAGCAGGCCGGAACCGAGGTTGGCTCCGATTACCAGACAGAGCGCCACCGGGAAGGAGATAATGCCTGCGGCGGTCAAAGTAGCGGTCAGCAATACAGCTGCAAGGCTGGAGTAGCTGATAACGGCGAACATCGCGCCAATCAGCGCATCCAGCAGAATATCGCCAGTCAACGAAGCAAAGATCACCTGAACGCCGTTTGCCTGGGTGATCGGCGTTACGGCCTGCACAATCAACTCCAGCGCCAGCAAAATCAGCCCAAGACCAATACCGACGCGGCCCAGTTGCCCGGCGCGTGACTGTTTGCGTCCGAGGAAAAAAATAACGCCGATAAAAATGAGCAGCGGTGACAACCAGGATAAATCGAAGGTGAGGACCCGCGCCATTAGCGCCGTCCCGACATCAGCCCCCAGCACAATCACCAGCGCGGGCGCGAGAGCAACCAGATCCTGGGCGACAAACGAGGTCACCAGCATGGTGGTGGCATTACTGCTCTGTACCAGTGCGGTAACGCCGATCCCCGCGCAAAAGGCGAGCGGCTTCTTTTCGACGCTCCGGCTAAGGACTGTACGCAGGCGTGCGCCGAAGACGCGCATTACGCCTGTTCGAACAATATGCGTCCCCCAGACCAACAGGGCGACGGCAGAAAGCAGGTGAAGCAGCGTTAACACGAGTTCAGGTTCTCCTTATCGTTATATGTTCCTGAAGCAATTGAATGACCAAAGGACCGGAAACACGCTGGCTGGCATCTTTACTGTGCCTTTTGACATTCGTTTTTCCGGCTAAGATTATTCCAGCCTGATTCCAGTATAAGTGTTTCATATTAATAAAGAGACAGGGCACCCATTGAGTGCCCTGTTTGTTGTAAGGAAAAGTGACATATTTGTGAATCAGTCCGCGTCATACCCCAGATTCGGTGCCAGCCAGCGCTCAACTTCGGTAACGCTCATACCTTTACGACGGGCATAGTCTTCGACCTGATCGCGTTGAATCTGCGCCACGGCATAGTACTTGCTATCCGGATGGCTGAAGTACCAACCCGAAACCGATGCACCGGGCCACATCGCGAAAGATTCCGTGAGTTTCATGCCAGTGTGTTTTTCCACTTCCAGCAGCTCCCAGATGGTGGCTTTTTCCGTGTGTTCCGGGCAAGCCGGATAACCTGGTGCCGGGCGGATGCCCTGGTAGTTTTCGCGGATCAGCTCTTCGTTGCTGAGGTTCTCGTTCGGCGCATAGCCCCAGTAAACTTTACGCACGCGCTCATGGAGATATTCTGCAAAGGCTTCCGCCAGACGATCGGCAAGCGCTTTCACCATGATTTTGTTGTAATCATCATGCTGTGCTTCAAAGGCATCAGCCAGTGCGTCCTCTTCCAGCCCGCCAGTCACGGCAAATGCGCCGATGTAATCTGCTTTACCAGAAAGCTTCGGCGCAACGAAGTCAGCGAGACAGTAGTTAGCGAAGCCGGTTTTTTCGGTCTGTTGGCGTAGATGGTGGCTGACATTAATCACATGGGTACGCGTTTCGTCACGGTAGATTTCAATGTCATCGCCCACACGGTTTGCCGGGAACAGCCCCACCACACCACGCGGATTCAGCGTTTTCTCGGCGCTTAATTTATCCAACATGTCGTTGGCGTCTTTAAACAGCCGCTGCGCCTCAACGCCTACCACTTCATCTTCCAGAATGCGCGGATACTTCCCGGCCAGCGACCAGGTCATAAAGAACGGTGTCCAGTCGATGTAATTACGCAGCGTTTCAATGCTGGCTTCGACTTCCTGCACGCCGAGACGGTGTGCCACGGGCGGCGTGTAAGCCTGCCAGTCAAAAGCGAAGTCGTTATCGCGCGCAGCTTCCAGCGTAACTGGCGGGGTGCGCGGTTTCTTGCGTCCGTGCTGAATACGCACGGTTTCGTACTCCTTGCGGGTACGAGTGACAAAGTCATCACGCTGAGTGTCGGAAAGCAGCGCCGCCACGACGCCAACGGTGCGCGAGGCGTTCTGAACATACACCGTCGGGCCGCTGTAGTTTTGCTCGATTTTCACCGCTGTGTGCGCTTTTGAGGTGGTCGCACCGCCAATCAGTAGCGGAATGGTGAAGCCCTGACGCTCCATCTCTTTCGCCACGTTGACCATTTCGTCCAGCGATGGAGTGATCAATCCCGAAAGGCCAATCAAATCGGCATTCACTTCTCTGGCGGTACGGAGGATTTTTTCCGCAGGCACCATCACGCCGAGATCGACGATTTCATAGTTGTTGCATTGCAGCACCACGCCAACGATATTTTTACCGATATCGTGCACATCGCCCTTCACGGTGGCGATCACCATCTTGCCGTTGGTTTTGCCCTGCTCTTTGCTGGCTTCGATAAACGGTTCGAGATACGCCACCGCCTGTTTCATGACGCGCGCCGATTTCACCACCTGCGGCAGGAACATTTTCCCTTCGCCAAACAGGTCGCCGACCACGTTCATGCCGTCCATCAGCGGGCCTTCAATCACCTGAATGGGGCGCTCGGCCTGCTGGCGGGCTTCTTCGGTGTCCTGCTCGATAAACTCGGTAATGCCTTTGACCAGCGAGTATTCCAGACGTTTATTCACTTCCCACGAGCGCCACTCCGCCTGCTGGGCGTTAGCGGTATCGTCGGTTTTGCTGCCGCGATATTTCTCGGCAAGTTCCAGTAAACGCTCGGTGCCATCGTCGCGACGGTTAAGGATCACATCTTCCACCGCGTCGCGCAGTTCGGCGGGCAGGTCGTCGTAAATCGCCAGTTGCCCGGCGTTGACGATCCCCATATCCATACCGTTACGAATGGCGTAGTAGAGGAACACCGCGTGAATAGCTTCGCGCACCGGATCGTTACCACGGAACGAGAACGAGACGTTAGAGACGCCGCCGGAGATCAGCGCATGGGGCAGCTCGCGTTTGATGTCTTCACACGCGCCGATAAAGTCCTGCGCGTAGTTGTTGTGCTCTTCAATGCCAGTTGCGACCGCGAAGATGTTCGGATCAAAGATGATATCTTCCGCCGGGAAGCCGACTTCCTCGGTGAGTATTTTGTACGCCCGACGGCAAATTTCGATTTTCCGTGCACGGGTATCGGCCTGGCCCTGTTCGTCAAAGGCCATTACCACCACCGCTGCACCGTAACGACGCAACAGTTTCGCATGATGGATAAAGGCGTCGACGCCCTCTTTCATTGAGATAGAGTTAACAATGCCTTTGCCCTGAATACACTTCAGACCTTTTTCAATGACGTCCCATTTTGAGGAGTCGATCATAATCGGCACGCGGGCGATATCCGGTTCACCGGCAATCAGGCTAAGGAAACGCACCATCGCCGCTTCGGCGTCGAGCATCCCTTCATCCATGTTGATATCAATAATCTGCGCGCCGCTTTCCACCTGCTGACGCGCCACATCCAGCGCCTCGCTGTATTTCTCTTCTTTAATCAGGCGTTTGAATTTGGCAGAACCGGTGACGTTAGTCCGCTCCCCGACGTTAACAAACAGGCTGTCTTCGCCAATGTTCAGCGGCTCCAGGCCGGACAAACGACAGGCGACGGGGATCTCCGGCAGTTTGCGCGGCGCTAATCCTTCTACTGCGCGACTCATTGCCGCAATATGTCGTGGCGTGGTGCCGCAGCAACCGCCGACGATATTGAGGAATCCCGCTTCCGCCCATTCGCGGATGTGCTTTGCCATCGTGTCGGCATCGAGATCGTATTCACCAAAAGCGTTGGGCAGCCCGGCGTTCGGGTGGGCGGTGACGTAGCATTCCGCAATACGTGACAGCTCCTGCACGTACTGGCGCAGTTCATCTGGCCCCAGCGCACAGTTCAGGCCAAAGGTCAGCGCTTCGGCGTGACGCAATGAGTTGTAAAATGCTTCGGTGGTCTGCCCGGAGAGTGTGCGCCCGGAGGCGTCGGTGATAGTGCCGGAGATCATAATCGGCAGTTCAACGCCCAGCGCTTCGAACTCCGTTTTCACCGCAAAAATCGCCGCTTTGGCGTTAAGGGTGTCGAAAACGGTTTCAATCAGGATCAGATCCGCGCCACCTTCCACCAGCGCTTTGGTGGATTCGCGATAAGCCGCCACCAGCTGGTCAAAAGTGATGTTGCGGAATGCCGGATCGTTTACGTCCGGCGATATAGACGCCGTGCGGTTGGTTGGGCCGAGAACACCAGCAACGTAGCGCGGTTTCTCCGGCGTGCGCGCGGTCCACTCATCAGCACAAGCACGCGCCAGTTTCGCCGCCGCAAAGTTGATTTCCGCCGACAGGGATTCCATCTGGTAATCCGCCATCGCAATAGTCGTGGAGTTGAAGGTGTTGGTTTCGATGATATCTGCGCCCGCTTCAAAGTAAGCGTTGTGGATGGCGGAGATCACTTCCGGTTTGCTGAGAACCAGCAGGTCGTTGTTACCTTTAAGATCGCAAGGCCAGTCGGCAAAACGTTCACCGCGAAAATCTGCCTCGTTCAGTCGATAACTCTGGATCATGGTGCCCATACCGCCGTCCAGCACCAGAATACGTTCATTTAACTGCGCACGCAGTTGTTCAACTTTGCTGCTCACACTCGCTCCCGACACGCTCAACCCAGACTGTAAAAAAATTCAACAGACCATACTGGCATAAACGCATCAGTGGTAAAAGCGACCACCACGCAACATGAGATTTGTTCAACATTAACTCATCGGATCAGTGTGGCAACTATTGCATTACACCGTAATAAAAATGAAAATGATTTCCACGATACAGAAAAAGGAGACTGTCATGGTCGCACCCATTCCCGCAAAACGCGGCAGAAAACCCGCCGTTGCCACCGCACCCGCGACTGGACAGGTTCAGTCTTTAACGCGTGGGCTGAAATTACTGGAGTGGATTGCCGAATCCAATGGCAGTGTGGCACTTACGGAACTGGCACAGCAAGCCGGATTACCCAATTCCACGACTCACCGCCTGCTAACCACGATGCAACAGCAGGGTTTCGTCCGTCAGGTTGGCGAACTTGGACACTGGGCGATAGGCGCACATGCCTTTATGGTCGGCAGCAGCTTTCTCCAGAGCCGTAATTTGTTAGCCATTGTTCACCCTATCCTGCGCAATCTGATGGAAGAGTCTGGCGAAACGGTCAATATGGCGGTGCTGGATCAAAGCGATCACGAAGCGATTATTATCGACCAGGTGCAGTGTACGCATCTGATGCGTATGTCAGCCCCTATCGGCGGTAAGTTACCGATGCATGCCTCTGGTGCCGGTAAAGCTTTCTTAGCCCAACTGAGCGAAGAACAGGTGACGAAACTGCTGCATCGCAAAGGATTACATGCCTATACCCACGCGACGCTGGTGTCTCCTGTGCATCTAAAAGAGGACCTCGCCCAGACGCGTAAACGTGGCTATTCATTTGACGATGAAGAACATGCGTTGGGGCTTCGTTGCCTCGCGGCGTGTATTTTCGATGAGCACCGCGAACCATTTGCCGCAATTTCGATTTCCGGGCCGATTTCACGTATTACCGACGACCGCGTAACCGAGTTTGGCGCGATGGTGATTAAAGCGGCGAAGGAAGTGACGCTGGCGTATGGCGGAATGCGATGACTTTTCGTCTCTGATTTATACGAATCGCACGCTAAACCGCTGCCTGCGCCGATACGCATAAACATCTTCCACGTGCCCTTCACGGATACGGTTTTGTAGCGCTCGCCAGTAATCAGCGCGGAACAGGTCGGCGTGCATCTCTTCAAACAGTGGCCCAATGCGCGGGTCGGCACATAGCCAGTGGCGGAATTCTTCCGGGAAAACATCGCCCGGCGAAACGCTGTACCACGGCTCACTGGCAAGTTCGTCTTCCGGGTAGCGCGGCGGTGGGATGTCGCGGAAATTCACTTCCGTCATGTAGCAAATTTCATCGTAATCATAAAACACCACGCGCCCGTGACGGGTGACACCAAAGTTTTTAAATAGCATGTCGCCGGGGAAGATGTTGGCGGCGGCAAGCTGGCGAATAGCGTTGCCGTACTCTTCAATAGCGTCGCGCAGCTGTTGGCCCTCAACCTGTTCCAGCCAGATATTGAGCGGCACCATCCGCCGTTCGATGTAGAGATGGCGAATCACAATCTGTTCGCCGAGATCGGTGATTTTTTCCGGCGCTTCCTGGAGCAGTAATTCCATTAATGCCGGTGCGATTTGCCGCTTCTCCAGCACAAAGTTTTCAAACTCCTGGGTATCCGCCATTCGACCTACGCGATCGTGCTCTTTAACCAACTGATAGCAGGCGCGAACGTGAGCCGCAGACATCTCTTTCTGCGGCGCGAACTTGTCTTTAATCACTTTGAATACCCGATCAAAGCCCGGCAGCGTGAACACCAGCATCACCATTCCACGAATGCCCGGCGCTTCAATAAATTGCTCATTACAGCCTTGCAGATAAATCAGATATTCACGGTAACTTTCAGTTTTGGCGTGCTTCTGGCAGCCGATGGCCATGTACAGCTCTGCGGTCGTTTTGCCCGGTAGAATTTCCCGTAACCACTCGACCAGTGCGGCAGGTAGCGACGCGTAAACCATAAAATAGGAACGCGCGAAGCCAAAGACAATGCTCGCTTCGGCGGTGGTCGTCAGGCAGGTATCAATAAACAGCTCGCCGTCGTCCGCCTGGTGGATAGGCAGCAAAAAGGGCAACGTGCCGGAAGGCGTGATCAGTTTGCCCACCAGCCAGGCGGCTTTATTGCGGTAAAACAGTTCGTTCGCCACCTGTAAATGGCTTTCGGCGAGGTTATCAGTCCCCATCGTTTCCGTCAGATGGCGAATGATGTAGTTGATATCACGGCTTTTATTCTGCCAGCGCAAGCGCAGCGGCAGATCGCTGATAACACGCATTAGTAGCGACTCCCAGCCGTGATCGGGATAAAAGTCTTTTGCCAGCGGGCGGGGAATGGTACGAAAGCGACGCTCTGGCTGGGAGCTAAAGATAAAAAGCCGCTCGGGAGTCAGCGAGCGGTGGTCAAATAACCGACAGTACACGGAGTTAAAAAAGCTCTCCGCAATCTCGAAGCGCGGATAATCCGGCAACAGCCGGGTGTAATGCTCTTTGACGCGCAGTAAAAATTCCGCGTCCGTGCTTTGGCCGTTAGTGATACAGCGCAGCTGTTCCACCACCAGACCAACATGATGATCATAAAGATGGATACGGTTTTTCATCGCCTGCTGGACAGCGTGCCAGTCGGCTTGCTCGAAACGCTGCTGCGCCCCGGAGGTCACTTCGAGAAATCGACCATACTGAGCGTCGAAACCTTGCAAAATGGTTTGTGCAATCAGTAATTCCAGGCCACGCGGCATTTGTTGTCCTCGTCGGGAGCAGAGAATTGCCGGATAAGACGCGTAAGCGTCGCACCAGGCGTTGATTGCCGGATGCGGCGTGAACGGCTTATCCGGCCTACAGTTAGCAACCTTTGTAGGCATGATAAGACGCGCAAGCGTCGCATCAGATGCTCATTGCCGGATGCGGCGTGAACGCCTTATCCGGCCTACGGTCAGCAACATTTGTAGGCATGATAAGACGCGCAAGCGTCGCATCAGGCGTTGATTGCTGGATGCGGCGTGAACGCCTTATCCGGCCTACGGTCAGCAACATTTGTAGGCATGATAAGACGCGCAAGCGTCGCATCAGGCGCTCATTGCCGGATGTGGCGTAAACGCCTTATCCGGCCTACGCGTCAGCAACATTTGTAGGCATGATAAGACGCGCAAGCGTCGCATCAGGCGCTCATTGCCGGATGCGGCGTGAACGCCTTATCCGGCCTACAGTTAGCAACGTTTATCGGTTGTTAGAACTGCGATTCTTCGGTGGAGCCGGTCAGCGCGGTAACTGACGACGTGCCGCCCTGAATAATGGTCGTCACTTTATCGAAATAACCTGTACCCACTTCCTGCTGGTGAGAAACGAAGGTGTAGCCATCTTTCGCGGCGGCGAATTCCGGTTGCTGCACTTTTTCAACATAGTGCTTCATACCCTCGCCCTGGGCATAGGCGTTTGCCAGGTCGAACATGTTGAACCACATGCTGTGGATGCCTGCCAGGGTGATGAACTGGAACTTGTAACCCATATCCGACAGCTGCTGCTGGAAGCTGGCAATAGTTTTGTCGTCGAGGTTTTTCTGCCAGTTGAACGACGGCGAGCAGTTATAAGCCAGCAGTTTGCCCGGATATTTCGCGTGGATGGCTTCCGCAAAGCGACGCGCCAGTTCCAGATCCGGCGTGGAGGTTTCACACCATACCAGGTCAGCATACGGCGCATACGCCAGGCCGCGGCTGATCGCTTGTTCAATACCTGCATGAGTACGGAAGAAACCTTCGTTGGTGCGCTCGCCGGTAATAAATTCGCTATCATACGGGTCACAATCGGAGGTGATCAGATCCGCCGCATCGGCATCGGTACGTGCAACCAGCAGGGTTGGAACGCCCGTCACGTCAGCTGCCAGACGCGCCGCGACCAGTTTCTGAATAGCTTCCTGAGTTGGCACCAAAACTTTGCCGCCCATGTGACCGCATTTCTTCACTGACGCCAGCTGATCTTCGAAGTGAACTGCCGCTGCACCGGCTTCAATCATCGCTTTCATCAGTTCAAAGGCATTCAGGACACCGCCAAAACCGGCTTCCGCATCAGCAACGATCGGCAGGAAGTAATCGACATAGCGCGGATCGCCCGGCTCAATGCCCGCGGACCACTGGATCTGATCCGCACGGCGGAAAGTATTGTTGATCCGCTCCACTACGGCAGGAACCGAGTTCGCCGGATAAAGCGACTGGTCCGGGTACATGCTTGCTGCCAGGTTAGCATCCGCCGCTACCTGCCAGCCAGACAGGTAGACCGCTTCAATGCCCGCTTTCGCCTGCTGCAGCGCCTGACCGCCAGTCAGTGCACCGAGGCTGTTGATGTAGCCTTTTTTCGACTCGCCATGCAGCAGACGCCACATTTTCGCCGCGCCCAGTTGCGCCAGCGTGCATTCAGGATTGACTGAACCGCGTAATTTCACCACATCTTCCGCGCTGTATGGGCGAGTAATGCCTTCCCAACGCGGTTGAGTCCACTCTTTCTGTAATTCTTCAATTTGTTGTGTACGGGTTTTCATGTGCAGATGCTCCATAGTTATGTGGTGGTTTACGCTAACAGGCGGTAGCCTGGCAGGGTCAGGAAATCAATTAACTCATCGGAAGTGGTGATCTGTTCCATCAGGCGTGCGGCATCGTCGAAACGCCCCTGGGAGAAACGTTCTTCGCCCAGTTCGCTGGCAATGACTTTCATCTCTTCGCCCAGCATCTGGCGGAACAAGGCTTTGGTCACCGGTTTGCCATTGCTCAACGTTTTTTGATGATGGATCCACTGCCAGATCGAGGTACGGGAAATTTCAGCCGTCGCCGCATCTTCCATCAGGCCATAAATCGGCACACAGCCGTTGCCAGAGATCCACGCTTCGATGTACTGCACAGCCACGCGAATGTTGGCGCGCATACCGTCTTCGGTGCGTTCACCATCACAAGGTGCCAGCAGCTGATCGGCAGTAATCGGCGCGTCTTGTTCGCGCATCACCTCAAGCTGGTTTTTGCGGGAGCCGAGAATGTCGTTGAATACCGCCATTGCCGTATCCGCAAGGCCTGGGTGAGCGATCCATGTGCCATCGTGACCGTTATTGGCCTCCAGCGATTTATCCGCTTTTACTTTGTTGAGCACCTGGTTATTGCGCTCTTCATCTTTGCTCGGAATAAACGCCGCCATGCCGCCCATCGCAAAAGCACCGCGTTTATGACAGGTTTTAATCAACAGGCGTGAGTAAGCATTCAGGAAGGGTTTATCCATCGTCACTGCCTGTCTGTCTGGCAGGACGCGATCGGGATAGTTTTTCAACGTTTTGATATAGCTGAAGATGTAATCCCAGCGACCGCAGTTCAGACCAACAATATGGTCACGCAGCGCGTGAAGGATTTCGTCCATCTGGAACACGGCAGGCAGCGTTTCAATCAGCAACGTCGCCTTGATAGTGCCGCGCGGCAGATTAAAGCGATCTTCTGCATAGCTGAAGACTTCGCTCCACCAGGCCGCTTCCTGCCAGGACTGGGTTTTCGGCAGATAGAAATAGGGGCCGCTGCCTTTTGCCAACAGTGCCTGGTAGTTGTGAAAGAAATAGAGCGCAAAATCAAACAGGCTGCCAGGAATCGCTTCGCCGCGCCAGGTGACATGTTTTTCCGGCAAGTGCAGACCGCGTACCCGGCAAATCAACACCGCGGGATTTGGCTTGAGCTGATAGATTTTGCCTGCTTCGTTGGTGTAACTGATGGTGCCGTTAACCGCATCGCGCAGGTTAATTTGCCCATCGATCACTTTGTTCCAGTCTGGTGCCAGTGAATCTTCGAAATCGGCCATAAACACTTTCACATTCGCGTTGAGTGCGTTGATCACCATCTTGCGCTCAACCGGGCCAGTTATCTCGACTCGACGATCTTGTAAGTCCGCAGGAATACCACGAATTTTCCAGCCTGTATCGCGAATGGAAGCTGTTTCCGAAATAAAATCAGGCAACGTTCCGTTATCGATATCTTGCTGCTGCTGAATACGCGCTGCCAGAAGTTTATTGCGTTGTGGCGTAAAATGCGTCACCAGCTCAGTCAGAAATTCTACCGCCTCGGCAGTGAGAACTTGCTTCTCCTGCTCGCCATACGGCCTTGTGAAAGCCAGTTCATCGGTTGTTGTTGCCTGTTCAGTCATCGTGCAGCTCCTCGTCATGGATCCGAAAACTTCCCCACTGTGAACGAAGGATCGTTGTGTGCTTTTCGTTCAGCACAACTAAGACTACTCATTTAAAATGCAAAATCAAAAACAATTTCCATTTTAAATAAAAATATATGATAACTTATTGATAACAATATGAATAAAATTTATTCACTTGCTGAGGTGTGTTTCGGAAATAAAAAAGGCACCCGAAGGTGCCTGAGGTAAAGTGCTGAATCGCTTAACGATCGACCGCCACAGAAGATTAATCCAGTGTAGGATTCATACGGCGTAGATCGTATGGCGTGATCTGGTAGACGTAATAGTTGAGCCAGTTGGTAAACAGCAAATTGCCATGACTGCGCCAGCTCGCTCGCGGTTTGTTTTGCGGATCGTTGTGCGGGAAATAATTATACGGTACATCCGGGTTTAGTCCGGCTTCCACATCGCGGAAATATTCCTGCGCCAGCGTTTGCGCATCATATTCGGGATGGCCCGTCACAAAGGCAATACGCTTATCTTTGCTGGCAAACAGATATGCATCCCCTTCTTCTGTCTCCGCCAGAATTTCCAGATCGGTATAATCACGAATCAACGCTGCCGGAAAGTCAGCATAGCGCGAATGTGGTGCCAGAAATGAATCATCAAAGCCACGCGTCAGAAGCGCATGAGGATGGAGAATATGATGCTCGTAAACACCAGAGAGTTTGTCGGTGCGGGTTTGCTTAGGAATGCCGTAGAGGATATTGAGCGCGGCCTGTACCGCCCAGCAGACAAACAGCGTCGAGGTGACGTGATCTTTCGACCACTCCAGCACCTGTTTGATCTGCGGCCAGTAAGCGACATCATTAAACTCCACCAGACCCAGCGGCGCACCGGTGACTATCAGACCGTCAAAGTTCTGTTCCTGAATATCTTCAAAGTTGCAATAGAAGTTGTTTAGATGCTCTGCGGGCGTGTTGCGCGATTCACGGGAATCAATGCGCAACAGCTGAATATCGACCTGCAAAGGTGAGTTTGAAAGCAGGCGCAGAAACTGATTTTCAGTTTCGATCTTCTTCGGCATCAGGTTAAGGATAAGCACCTTTAGCGGACGAATTTCCTGACCAGACGCGCGAGAAGTTGTCATCACAAAGACGTTTTCTTCACGCAAGAAATTGACGGCGGGTAGCTCGTCCGGCACACGAATCGGCATAACCTGATTACCTCACTACATACGCTTATACGTTTAGACATCCAGATAGCTGAAGATAACCAGAAAATTTACCAATGTCGAGCCTGCATGTTGAAGGTGAGAAAGTTTCAAGGAAAAGGCTACGTTAGAATATAAGAATGACTAAAAGGAGAGAAAATGGTTATTAGTATTCGCCGCTCACGGCATGAGGAAGGGGAGGAACTCGTTGCGATTTGGTGTCGTTCTGTCGATGCCACCCACGATTTTTTATCAGCAGAGTATAGGGCCGAACTGGAAGAGCTGGTGCGTTCCTTTCTGCCGGAAGCACCGTTGTGGGTCGCGGTTAATGAGCGGGATCAGCCGGTTGGGTTTATGTTGTTAAGTGGGCAGCATATGGATGCGCTGTTTATCGATCCTGATGTGCGCGGCTGCGGCGTGGGTCGGATGCTGGTGGAGCATGCGCTCTCGATGGCACCGGAACTGACAACCAACGTTAATGAGCAAAATGAGCAGGCGGTTGGGTTCTATAAGAAGATGGGCTTTAAGGTTACGGGACGTTCTGAGGTGGACGATTTGGGGAAACCGTATCCGTTGCTGAATCTGGCGTATGTGGGGGAATAAGCTGCCCCCCTACCGTGCCTGCGTAGGCTGGATAAGACGCGCCAGCGTCGCATCCGGCATTTTTTTTGCACCAACGCAAAAAGGCCATCCTG
>NZ_RHJQ01000049.1:0-8690 GCF_004211995.1 Escherichia sp. E14S1 | reverse complement strand
CAGAATGATGTACAGGCTCCCTTCAAATACCCTCTCCCCATTACCCGCACATTTCAACAATCTATCTTTCATCCCATATTCATCAACATCCGCTATTATTGATTTCCAGCTTAATCATCACCTGATGAACAAAAATAATGACTAAACCCAATCATGAGCTTAGCCCGGCGCTGATCGTGCTAATGTCGATCGCCACCGGTCTGGCGGTCGCCAGCAATTATTACGCACAGCCATTGCTCGACACCATCGCGCGTAACTTTTCCCTTTCCGCCAGTTCGGCAGGCTTTATTGTTACAGCCGCGCAGTTGGGCTATGCCGCAGGTCTGCTGTTTCTTGTTCCATTGGGTGATATGTTTGAACGCCGCCGCCTGATTGTCACCATGACCTTACTGGCAGCCGGTGGCATGTTAATCACTGCCAGCAGTCAGTCGCTGGCGATGATGATCCTCGGTACGGCATTAACCGGTTTATTCTCGGTCGTGGCACAAATTCTGGTTCCACTGGCGGCGACGCTGGCTTCACCGGACAAACGCGGCAAGGTGGTTGGCACCATTATGAGTGGCCTGCTGCTGGGGATTTTGCTGGCGCGTACCGTTGCCGGGCTGCTGGCGAATCTCGGCGGCTGGCGCACCGTCTTTTGGGTCGCATCGGTGTTAATGGCACTGATGGCACTGACGTTATGGCGCGGCCTGCCACAAATGAAATCTGAAACCCACCTCAACTACCCACAGTTGCTTGGTTCCGTTTTCAGCATGTTTATCAGCGATAAGATCCTGCGCACCCGCGCGTTGCTGGGCTGCCTGACCTTTGCTAACTTCAGCATTCTCTGGACATCAATGGCTTTTTTGCTCGCCGCGCCGCCTTTTAATTACAGCGATGGCGTAATTGGTCTGTTTGGACTTGCAGGAGCTGCCGGGGCGTTGGGCGCTCGCCCGGCGGGCGGTTTTGCCGATAAGGGCAAATCGCATCTCACAACAACGTTTGGTCTGCTGCTGTTGTTACTTTCATGGTTGGCGATCTGGTTTGGCCACGCTTCCGTACTGGCGCTAATTATCGGCATTCTGATACTGGATCTCACCGTGCAGGGCGTGCATATCACCAATCAAACTGTGATTTATCGTATTCATCCTGATGCGCGTAATCGCCTGACCGCAGGTTACATGACCAGCTACTTTATTGGCGGTGCTGCTGGTTCGCTGATCTCGGCATCCGCCTGGCAACATGGCGGTTGGGCTGGCGTTTGTCTGGCTGGCGCGACGATTGCCCTGGTTAACTTACTGGTCTGGTGGCGAGGTTTTCATCGTCAGGAAGTCGCAAATTAAGCAATCAGCAACCGTTTTCGTGGCTTTACACTTATAAGGGTGTTAAGAATCCCATCAGTCTGATAAGGTTAGGATATTCATCCAGACTATTAATAATATTAACAATCGTTAAGCGTACACTCTATGGTAAGCCCTACTCCACTGCCTGCTTCTGGTTCGGCGACCTTCATGGAAGGCTGCAAAGACAGTTTACCGATTGTTATTAGTTATATTCCGGTGGCCTTTGCATTTGGTCTGAATGCGACCCGTCTGGGATTCTCTCCCCTGGAAAGCGTTTTTTTCTCCTGCATTATTTATGCAGGAGCGAGCCAGTTTGTCATCACCGCAATGCTGGCAGCTGGTAGTAGCTTGTGGGTAGCCGCATTGACCGTTATGGCAATGGATGTTCGCCATGTACTGTATGGTCCATCGTTGCGTAGCCGCATTGTTCAACGCCTGCAAAAATCGAAAACCGCACTGTGGGCATTTGGCCTGACGGACGAAGTTTTTGCCGCAGCAACGGCAAAACTGGTACGTAATAATCGCCGCTGGAGCGAAAACTGGATGATCGGCATTGCCTTCAGTTCATGGTCATCGTGGGTATTTGGTACGGTAATAGGGGCATTTTCGGGCAGCGGTTTGCTGCAAGGTTATCCAGCCGTCGAAGCAGCATTAGGCTTTATGCTGCCGGCACTCTTTATGAGTTTTCTGCTCGCCTCTTTCCAGCGCAAACAATCCCTTTGCGTTACCGCAGCGTTAGTTGGTGCCCTTGCTGGCGTAACGCTATTTTCTATTCCCGTCGCCATTCTGGCAGGCATTGTCTTTGGCTGCCTCACTGCGTTAATCCAGTCATTCTGGCAAGGAGCACCTGATGAGCTATGAGGTTCTGCTGCTTGGATTACTGGTTGGCGCGGCGAATTACTGCTTCCGCTATTTACCCCTACGCCTGCGAGTGGGCAATGCCCGCCCAACCAAGCGTGGCGCAGTGGGTATTTTGCTCGACACCATTGGCATCGCCTCGATTTGCGCTCTGCTGGTTGTCTCTACCGCACCAGAAGTGATACACGATTCACGCCGTTTCGTACCCACGCTGGTCGGTTTTGCGGTACTGGGAGCCAGTTTCTATAAAACACGCAGCATCATTATTCCCACTTTATTGAGTGCGCTGGCCTACGGGCTGACGTGGAAAGTGATGACGTTTCTATAGACCACAAGAATCATTTTTCTAAAACAATACATTTACTTTATTTGTCACTGTCGTTACTATATCGGCTGAAATTAATGAGGTCATACCCAAATGGATAGTTCGTTTACGCCCATTGAACAAATGCTAAAATTTCGCGCCAGCCGCCACGAAGATTTTCCTTATCAGGAGATCCTTCTGACCCGTCTTTGTATGCATATGCAAAGCAAGCTGCTGGAGAACCGCAATAAAATGCTGAAGGCTCAGGGGATTAACGAGACGTTGTTTATGGCGTTGATTACGCTGGAGTCTCAGGAAAACCACAGTATTCAGCCTTCTGAATTGAGCTGTGCTCTTGGATCATCCCGTACCAATGCGACGCGTATTGCCGATGAGCTGGAAAAACGTGGCTGGATCGAACGTCGTGAAAGCGATAACGATCGCCGCTGCCTGCATCTGCAATTAACGGAAAAAGGTCACGAGTTTTTGCGCGAGGTTTTACCGCCGCAGCATAACTGCCTGCATCAACTCTGGTCCGCGCTCAGCACAACAGAAAAAGATCAGCTCGAGCAAATCACCCGCAAATTGCTCTCCCGTCTCGATCAGATGGAACAAGACGGTGCTGTTCTCGAAGCGATGAGCTAACGCGTCATCTCGCTCAAAAATCCAGACTTATAAAAGAAAAACTGACCGGCCAGCATCGCAACGTGCTGGCCTTTTTGGCAAGCAGGTCGGCTCAGCCGATGAGTTAAGAAGATCGTGGAGAATACTATGAGCGCAAATGCGGAGACACAAACCCCGCAGCAACCGGTAAAGAAGAGCGGCAAACGTAAGCGTCTGCTCCTCCTTCTCACCTTGCTCTTTATTATTATTGCCGTAGCGATAGGGATTTATTGGTTTTTGGTACTGCGTCATTTCGAAGAAACGGATGACGCATACGTGGCAGGAAATCAGATTCAAATTATGTCTCAGGTGTCAGGCAGTGTGACGAAAGTCTGGGCCGATAACACCGATTTTGTAAAAGAAGGCGATGTGCTGGTCACTCTCGACCCGACGGATGCTCGCCAGGCGTTTGAAAAAGCCAAAACTGCGCTGGCTTCCAGCGTACGTCAAACCCACCAACTGATGATTAACAGCAAACAGTTGCAGGCAAATATTGAGGTGCAGAAAATCGCCCTCGCCAAAGCTCAGAGTGACTACAACCGCCGCGTGCCGCTGGGCAATGCCAACCTGATTGGCCGCGAAGAGCTGCAACACGCCCGCGACGCCGTCACCAGCGCCCAGGCGCAGCTGGATGTCGCCATTCAACAATACAATGCCAATCAGGCGATGATTCTGGGGACTAAACTGGAAGATCAACCTGCCGTGCAACAGGCTGCCACTGAAGTGCGTAATGCCTGGCTGGCGCTGGAGCGTACCCGTATTGTCAGCCCGATGACTGGTTATGTCTCCCGTCGCGCAGTACAGCCTGGTGCACAAATTAGCCCAACCACGCCGCTGATGGCGGTCGTTCCAGCCACGAATATGTGGGTGGATGCTAACTTTAAAGAGACGCAGATTGCCAATATGCGCATCGGTCAGCCGGTTACCATCACCACCGATATTTACGGCGATGATGTGAAATACACCGGTAAAGTGGTTGGTCTGGATATGGGTACGGGTAGCGCGTTCTCGCTGCTTCCGGCGCAAAACGCCACCGGTAACTGGATCAAAGTCGTTCAGCGTCTGCCTGTTCGTATCGAACTGGACCAGAAACAGTTGGAACAATACCCGCTGCGTATCGGTTTATCCACGCTGGTGAGCGTCAATACCACTAACCGTGACGGCCAGGTACTGGCAAACAAAGTACGCTCCACACCGGTCGCGGTAAGCACCGCGCGTGAAATCAGCCTGGCACCTGTCAATAAACTGATCGACGACATCGTAAAAGCTAACGCTGGCTAATCCAGAGGTGCGTGTGATGCAACAGCAAAAACCGCTGGAAGGCGCGCAACTGGTCATTATGACGATTGCGCTGTCGCTGGCGACATTCATGCAGGTGCTGGACTCCACCATTGCTAACGTGGCGATCCCCACTATCGCCGGGAACCTGGGTTCATCACTCAGTCAGGGAACGTGGGTAATCACCTCCTTCGGGGTGGCGAATGCCATCTCGATCCCTCTTACCGGCTGGCTGGCAAAGCGCTTCGGGGAAGTGAAACTGTTCCTCTGGTCGACCATCGCCTTCGCCATTGCTTCGTGGGCATGTGGTGTCTCCAGCAGTCTGAATATGCTGATCTTCTTCCGCGTGATTCAGGGGATTGTCGCCGGGCCATTGATCCCGCTTTCGCAAAGTCTGTTACTGAATAACTACCCACCGGCCAAACGTTCTATCGCGCTGGCGTTGTGGTCGATGACGGTGATTGTCGCGCCAATTTGCGGCCCGATCCTCGGCGGTTATATCAGTGATAATTACCACTGGGGCTGGATATTCTTCATCAACGTGCCGATTGGCGTGGCGGTGGTGTTGATGACACTACAAACCCTGCGCGGACGCGAAACCCGCACCGAACGGCGGCGGATTGATGCCGTGGGGCTGGCGCTGCTGGTGATTGGTATCGGCAGCCTACAGATTATGCTCGACCGGGGTAAAGAGCTGGACTGGTTCTCATCACAGGAAATTATCATCCTCACCGTGGTGGCGGTGGTGGCTATCTGCTTCCTGATTGTCTGGGAGCTAACGGATGATAACCCGATAGTCGATCTGTCGTTGTTTAAGTCGCGCAACTTCACCATCGGCTGCTTATGTATCAGCCTCGCGTATATGCTCTACTTCGGCGCTATTGTTCTGCTGCCGCAGCTGTTGCAGGAAGTCTACGGCTACACGGCAACATGGGCAGGGCTGGCCTCTGCGCCGGTAGGGATTATTCCGGTGATCCTGTCGCCGATTATCGGTCGATTTGCGCATAAACTGGATATGCGGCGGCTGGTGACGTTCAGCTTTATTATGTATGCCGTCTGCTTCTACTGGCGTGCCTATACCTTTGAACCGGGTATGGATTTTGGCGCGTCGGCCTGGCCGCAGTTTATCCAGGGCTTCGCAGTGGCCTGCTTCTTTATGCCGCTGACCACCATTACGCTGTCTGGTCTGCCACCGGAACGACTGGCGGCGGCGTCGAGCCTCTCCAACTTTACGCGAACGCTGGCGGGGTCTATAGGTACGTCCATAACGACGACGATGTGGACTAACCGCGAGTCGATGCACCATGCTCAGTTGACCGAATCAGTGAACCCGTATAACCCGAACGCCCAGGCGATGTACAGTCAACTGGAAGGTCTGGGGATGACGCAACAGCAGGCATCGGGCTGGATTGCTCAGCAGATCACCAATCAGGGGCTGATTATTTCCGCCAATGAGATCTTCTGGATGTCAGCCGGGATATTCCTCATCCTGCTGGGGCTGGTGTGGTTTGCTAAACCGCCATTTGGCGCAGGCGGCGGCGGAGGCGGTGCGCACTAAGGTTGTCAAAGGGAGCTGTGGCTCCCTTTTTTATATGCTCATTCTGTAAACGGTTGTTTAATCAACGCCAAATTATGCCATTATTGAGGGTTGCATAATAAACAGTTCTGCAATCAGAAAAAAATAGACAATGTATTTATATTCTTCTTAAGAATCGTGTGTTTTATCTCATATTTTTATTCATTTCATCGATACACAGAAATCACATTTATATTATTTTTTTGATAAAAATCCTGGTATTTCCCCTCTTCTAAGAAGATGTGCAAACAATAAACATGCAATTAATTCGTCATTTATATTAAATTAAAAAATATCGACATCACACATCTTAATGATTTTCCTCGCTTTTCTTTTTATCATTTTTTACCATTTAAGATATTTAAAGATTTTTGCTACAGAAAACTATGCAGCTTATTTTTTAGTTCAACTCCTAAATCATCAAAACAAATTAATATTAAATTAACCATAAATTAAACTGATTTATAAACATTGGTTTCACGCACTACTCTTCATTTGATAAAACAGTAACCTGTTCCAAAGACGTTAAAACCTAATTTTCTTACGTAGTTACTGTGAGCTCATTATTTATCTAAAAATAAATCATAAGGATGAGAAGGAACTTTATGAATATCAAAAAGCATCCCTTGTCAACGCTGGCAATAGCTATTTCAACCGTGTTATCAATACCCGTTTCACTGGCATGGACACCACCCACGACCATCAACAGTGATGTTACCATCGACAATAATGATGTTGTAACGCTATCCTCATCCGAAAATAATTCATCAGCCTGGGATCAATTTCATTATCTTAATGTTGGTTCAAAAAGTGAAGGAACATTGAATATAGATGGGCGGGATCTGTCTACGGCTAAAATCGTAATCGGCAATGCTACCTCCGGGGTAATGAAATTAGAAAATAATACTCATCTAACGCTTAGTCATGCATCGCCTAATGAACGCGATGTTTATTTAGGTAAGAATGGTGGTTCAGGAACCTTAATGGTGCTTAGCGGCAGTACTATCACCGATTTAAATGAATTCAGAATCGGTGAATATGATTACCAAGCACAAGGGCAAGTCATTATTGACGGTGCGGGTTCTTCCGTTTCTGCAACGTATGTGATGGTCGGCGATCAGGGAACAGGTAAACTCGAAATCACGCATGGCGGTCGTCTTACAGCATCAAAGGATGTGCTCATTGGTTTTACTGGAAGTTCAGGTGATTTCCACGGGACTGGATACGGTGAAACGCTGGTTGATGGCGACAATTCTTCATTAACAGTGAATGAATATATCAACCTCGGGGGATTGAGTTCATTGCAGAACGAGGCCAAGGGGGTACTTACCGTTAGTAATAATGCCACGGTCAGTGCTAATCAATTTATCTGGCTTGGGATAGCAGAAACCAGCACCGGTATTCTAAACATTGGTGGAGCGCAGGGAGAAGCAGAACAGAAAGCGGGGATCATCAAGACGCCGATTATCCATATGGGAAGCAATGTCGGGAATAGTACTGCCCAAATTAATTTTAACCACTCCAGCGAAGATTTTATCCTGGCTGCAGATATAGTTGGCAAAGGCGAAGTTAACCAGGAAGGTTCCGGCGTCACGACGTTGACTGGCGCAAATACCTACTCTGGCCAAACAAATATTAATAAAGGCACCTTGCGCGCCGGTATCAACGATACCTTCAGCCCAAACTCCGATTATGTTGTCGACAGTGAAGGGAATATCGATTTAGACGGTTTTTCACAAACCTTAAATACACTGGATTTGGCGGGTACAGCAACACTGTCTTCCTCAAAAAATGGCGACAAATTCACGCCTGCCACACTCACCATTAATGGCAATTACACTGCTAATAATGGTTTGTTAGTTATGCGTACCGAACTCGGCGATGATAATTCCGCGACTGATAAGCTCATCGTAAAAGGTGATACTTCCGGTAGTACCCGCGTCATGGTCAACAATGCGGGCGGTCTGGGCGCGGATACTCTGGAAGGGATAAAAATTGTCGAGGTTGACGGCCTGTCAGAGGGCGTTTTCAGTAAAGAAGGTCGTATTGTTGCCGGTCCCTATGACTACAACGTGGTAAAAAGCGACAACCAGAACTGGTTTTTAACCAGTGAAATTCCCGCAGGACCGTATACTCCGGTACTACCCGTCATCCCGGACCCCGATCCTGAGCCACCTGTAACACCTGAGCCCCCTGTAACACCAGAACCGCCTGTGACACCGGAGCCGCCTGTTACGCCATCTGTTCCACAACCAGAACGAAAACATCTGTATCGCCCGGAAATTGGTAGCTATCTGGCCAATATTCAGGCGGCAAATACGCTGTTTAATACCCGGTTGCATGACCGTCTGGGGGAAACACAATACACCGACCTGCTCACTGGCGAACAGAAAGTAACCAGTTTGTGGATGCGTAATATTGGCGGACATAATCGCTTTAAAGATCGTTCGGATGAATTGAGCACTCAGAGCAACCGTTATGTTCTGCAACTGGGTGGTGATCTCGCACAATGGAGCAGTAATGACCTTGATCGCTGGCATCTCGGCTTAATGGCTGGCTATGCCAACAGCAAGAGTCACACGCATTCCAACCTGACCGGGTACAGCTCACGTGGGCAAATCGACGGCTACAGTGTGGGCGTGTATGGCACCTGGTACGCTAACGAAGCAGACAAAACCGGGACTTATGT
>NZ_RHJQ01000048.1:0-4562 GCF_004211995.1 Escherichia sp. E14S1 | reverse complement strand
AAAGATCCCCCTGTTGAGCACGGCTAACACCTGGAGTGCACGCCAGACTTTCAACGGCGGGATCACCGGGACGCTGACGGGGAACGCCGATACCGCGACGAAATTAAAAACAGCCCGCACGATCGGTGGTGTGGCATTTGATGGCTCTACAAACATCAACCTCCCTGGTGTAAACACCGCAGGAAACCAGAACACCACTGGTAATGCGGCAACCGCGACAAAACTGGCAACAGCGCGCAGTATTAATGGTGTGTCATTTGATGGAACCAAAAATATTAGTATCAATACTCTCGTTGGTCGCGGGCGTGTTACCGCCTTAACTGGTGCCACACAGGGAGCATCAGCGGGTATCCAGATGTATGAAGTTAGCAATAATGGTTATCCCACTACATACGGAAACGTTGTTCATCTTAAAGGTGCAACCTCTGTCGGAGAGGGGGAACTCCTGATTGGCTGGAGTGGCACAAGTGGTGCACATGCTCCAAGTTATATCCGTTCTCGACGAGATGTAACGACTGCCGAGTGGTCAGAATGGGCGCAAATTTATACATCTAAAGATTCGATTCCTGGTGTAAATACAACAGGAAACCAGAACACTACAGGAAATGCGGCGTCTGCAACAAAATTGCAAACCGCAAGAACTATAGGAGGCGTGTCATTCAATGGGACTGCAAATATTAACTTGCCTGGCGTTAACACTACGGGAAATCAAAATACGACAGGTAATGCAGCAACGGCTACAAAGTTGCAAACCGCTCGCGCAATCAGCGGCGTATCATTTAACGGTAGCGCAAATATCGAAATCATTCCCGTAGGCGTCCCCTTGCCGTGGCCTTCCGCCACGCCTCCGACAGGCTGGCTGAAATGCAATGGCGCTGCCTTTGATATGGAAAAATACCCTCAGCTTGCCAAGGTATACACTACCGGTAAATTACCTGATTTACGCGGTGAGTTTATCCGTGGTTGGGATGATGGACGTGGTGTAGACAGTGGACGATCACTACTCAGTAATCAGGATGCAACACTTATTCGCACAGCGTTACAGGATTATTACGGGGTTGACGTGGCTACTTCTGTCAAGGTTGGTATAGCATTTGCTTCCGCTGATAAAGCGCAAATAATCGGAATGCCTTCTGGTGCTAAAGCCGGGGATAACAGTGACTATGTTCCAGCTTCGGCTGATAACTCAGTTACAGGCACACAAAGAACAGCAGAAGATAATTTTAATAGCGTATGGATATCTATGCGACCACGTAATACATCATTTAATTATATTGTGAGAGCTGCATAATGGATAACGCGATATTGAATAATGAACTTATTGCCGTACAGGCAGGAAATATTATCGTTCATAACTATGATAGCGAAACATTAGAATATATATCTGCATCAACTGAATATCTTGCTGTTGGTGTTGGCATTCCGGCCAATTCCTGTTTAGATGCTCCTAGCACACATAAGGCGGGTTATGCTATCTGCCGTTCGGCAGATTTAAATTCATGGGAGTATGTGCCAGACCATCGCGGTGAAATCGTTTATAGCACCGAAACAGGAGAATCAAAAGAAATCACAGCACCGGGGGATTATCCTGAAAATACAACCACCATCGCCCCGTTAACGCCATATGATAAATGGGATGGTGAGAAATGGGTGACAGACACCGAGGCACAACACAATGCCGCAGTAGAAGCGGCAGAAGCACAGCGCCAGTCATTGATTGATGCTGCAATGGCTTCTATCAGTCTAATTCAATTGAAATTACAGGCAGGGCGGAAGCTGACGCAAACGGAATCCACCCGACTAAACATCGTGTTGGATTACATTGACGCGGTGACGGTAACAGATACCAGCACCGCGCCGGATGTCCTCTGGCCTGAACTGCCAGAGGCGTAGACCATTCAATATATGGTGCACTGGATATATCTGCTACCTCCGGTGCATCAAGGTATTAATCCACAAGCGATATTGGTCCCAGAACCACCATTCGAAGGCCCAACATCGGGCCATAATTATTATTCTGGTTTATCAGGCCATTCAGGGTTTTCGGTATCTACTCGACTCACCAGAACACTGTAGCGTTCCCATGCTTCCAGCCGGGCGCGTTCATCATCAGTAGCCATATTTAGCTTAATAGCGCGTTCCAGCGGCTGAATGACTAATTCAGCTTCTGAAAGCAAGGTGTTTTTTTGTAACTCCGCCTGTTGTTGTAGTTCATCTTGGGTATAAATCCGTTTGATTACAGTGCCATCTTTGAACAGCCAGTTACCAGAAATATCCGCGCGACGGTTGGCGGTTATATTCGGTAACTCAACAACACTCAAGCCATCAGGATTGATCATTGACACATCTTTCTCAATACAACGAATAATACCGTTCTCGTCGTAGGCCATTTTTAAAGTATCATCCTGAAAGTTTTTCTGTTCCTCATACCAGTTTTTGTCATCATCTGACCATAACCAGACAATATTAAATCGTTTGGTTAACTCATATTGTTCAATGGTCTTGGGATTGCCTTCTTTAATGTTTTTTAAATGCATCATAATTAAATACTTCCCGCGTTATACCATGTGCCATTAATACAATACTGAACAGGTCTTGCCTGCGCGATATCAATTAATTCATCAGTATTACTATTGACAACACCAGTAAGAACATGCCCTGACCTGTCATGCCAGCCAGTACCATTCCACGTTGGAAGGGATGACAAACCACCTAAGCGAATACCTGTAATAAAACGCGAATTACATTCTGCGGCGGTATAAGCGCCAATATCACCTGCCGAGGGTTTATGAGCTGTTGTATAAATTTGCGCCCATCCAGACCACTGAGCATCATCTGTATCTCGCCTTGAACGGATATATGCTGGCGCGTATCCCCCACTGGTGCCGCTCCAGCCGATAAGTAACTCACCTTCTCCAACTGCGGACACACCCGTAAGATGAAGCACATTGCCATAGGCGTAAGGGTAGCCATTGTTATATGCCTCATACATCTGGATACCAGGCGTCCCCTTTGCATTCCCGCTTAATGCAGTGACGCGATTCCGGGATACCAGCGTATTAATATTTATATCGCTGGAACCATCAAATTTGACACCATTAATGTTTCGCGCGGTTTTCAGCTTTGTAGCTGTAGCAGCATTGCCGGACAGCTCACCAGAAAGGCCAGCACTGAAGGTTTGCTTCGCTGCCCATGTCTGGGCTTCGTCAATTATCGGCACTCGTCTTGTCGTGATCGTTCGGCTTCCCGGATTTCCTGAGATGCGCACCATGAAGAAACGGTAGTTCGCTTTACTTACAGTGCTGCGCCATACCTTCATTGAGCGCCCCGTACCGGAATCATCACTCGGACCAACTGCGATGTTTATCAGGTTGCCATCAATGACGCCCCAGTCCATACCGTCGGGAATGTTGGTCATGTTATCAAGCCGAACGGTTATCAGACTGCCCGGCACAAAATCGTAGGTCTGCCAGTCCAGACTGGTGAGTTTTGCCACTGCGCCGCCAATACCCAGATTCAGGGGCAACGAAAAGGAGTTATATACTTCTCGCCATTCGGTCCATTTGCTCCCGGCGTAGACGCGCTCAAAAGTACGCCCCTGTGTGGTTTCTGCTTTCCCTGTGGTTGTGTAACGCTGCCAAACAGACACACCATCAAAACGTCTGATTACTTCCAGTATCCCAAGCAGTGTTGCTCCAGCGGTATCCTGCATTGGACCGTTTGTTGCCTTCCCTGTAACGCTGTAAATGCCGGGGTCGGTTAGAACATTCAAATCCCCTTCGTAATAACGACACTCTGACTGATGGCCCACTCTTGACCACGGTTCCCACTGTGGATTCTCTGCATTCCATGTAGCAGAAAGACATCGAACATATACATTCCCTCGGCGGGTCGTGTAGCGTTGCGTGCGTGAGTACCCACCACCTTCAAGAACTTCAAGGAGTCCCTGACCATAACTCCCTTCTTCCGGATAGTTGCGGTCAAATGAAGCGATAGAGCCGCTACTGTTTCGCCATAAACCAAGATGCTCTGCGCCTCCGAGCGTATTCAGGTCAATGGTTGTACTCAGAGAGCGTGTTGCTGACTGAATCTGTCGCCAGTAACTCCACGGGCCGTCAGAGCCATTCCAGGAACCAGAAAGGTTGCGCATATAAACATTGCCAGTCCTGGTGGTGTAACGCTGCATTCCTGCAAAATTACCGCCATTGAATACCTCAAGAACACCTACGGCACCGTCTTCCGGGAAATGTTTCTCCAGTGTTGCGTTGGAGGATGTGGATTTATACCAGACACCCACATAATCCTTAACGGGACCAAATGTGTTCAGGTCGGCATCAAGCGGCATTTCGCCGTTGTTTTTCATAAACGTCAGGCTGGTGACGTCAAGGTTCGCAGGCGTCAGCGAAATATCTTTAGAACCGTCAAACAGCACGTTATTAATCTTCCGTGCTGTTTTTAATTTCGTCGCGGTGTCGGCGTTCCCCGTCAGCGTCCCGGTGATCCCACCGTTGAAAGTCTGGCGTGCGCTCCAGGTGTTAGTTGTGCTCAACAGGGGGATCTTT
>NZ_RHJQ01000047.1:0-5329 GCF_004211995.1 Escherichia sp. E14S1 | reverse complement strand
CTCTATTCAGGTGGCCAAATTTACTATGCCACTACACATCCGGCACTTATTGTCGGATGCGATGCTTGCGCATCTTATCCGACCTACAAATCGCATCGAACCGTAGGCCGGATAAGGCGGTCACGCCGCATCCGGCATTTATTGTCGGATGCGATGCTTGCGCATCTTATCCGACCTACAAATCGCATCGAACCGTAGTCCGGATAAGGCGTTTACGCCGCATTTCGGCACTTATTGTCGGATGCGATGCTTGCGCATCTTATCCGACCTACAAATCGCATCGAACCGTAGGCCGGATAAGGCGTTTACACCGCATCCGGCAAATAGTTAATAGCTCTTACTTCTTCGCTTCTGCAACCACTTTGCTACCCACGCCGCGGTTATTGTATTCCCACATGCGGTTGTAGTTAGTGTCATTCAGATTGCGCTGTACTTCGTCGCTATCGTCAACGCTGCCGGTATTACCCGCAAATGGACGATTGGAAATCACCGCATCGGCCCACGGTTTAGCCGTGTTAAAACCTTCGTTGATGGCGCTATCACGGATCACCACCTGACCGTTGGTATTGGCATCAACATCCAGCGAGCGGCCCAGTTGCGCCACGCCATCACCGGAAGCATTGAAACGGCTGTTTACGGCGAGGAAACCGTAATAGATGTTAGACAGCGTAGCCGGTGCAAACACATACGCTTCTTGCTGAGTACGGGAGTTCACCACGCGGAATTCGGTATTATCGAACACCACCGCGCCGCGACCAGAAACGATATCCACATCCCCTTCAATATAGCTATTCGTCACCAGAGTACGCGGTTGACGATTGGTTTCCAGACGGTTTTGCACACCACTGTTGGTGACAAAGAAGGTGTTCTGACGACCGAGAATGTTGACGTTATTGATCTGCACTTTGTCGCCATCAGTACGCAGTGCCACCGCCGGATGGTTACCCGCATCTACGCTATCGCCCAGCGTGTTTTCGATGGTCAGGTTTTGCAGTTGCAGGCCATTGTTTTGTGACCAGAAAACCGCAGAACAGAGCACGCCAATACTGTCGCTGCGTTTGCTCTGGCAGCTATCGTACATGTACCACGCTGGTTTACCTGGCATATATTTGCCGCGCGGGTTGACGTCGTGACGCCAGTCGGCAGGGCTCATGCTCCCATCAAGGGAAAGCCCAATCTTCACATCAATCGGTTTTTCACCTGTACCGTACAGAGTAATTCCACCCGGAGCGGCAGGGACATAGACCGTGCCTTCATACTCACCAGGCATCACGGCAATATACTGGCGCTTGTTGGTACGCTTGATAATTGCCGCATCCACCGCTGCCTGAATCGTGGTATGCGTTACACCTTGGGTACCCGCCGGGCCGACAACAAAGTCAGGTTGCGCAGGCAGGGTAATCGGGGAAGGATTCCACGCTGCAGCACCTGGTGTCAGGGATGCAAAATAGTGTTGAGCATCGAAATTCTGCGCTTCTTTTGCCGACAGAATCGGGCGAGAAGAGGTACCAGGCGCGGTTTGATCAGAAGGACGTTGATCGGGCGGTGTTGAGCTACAGGCGGTCAGCGTCACGCCAAAAGCCAGTGCCAGCGCCAGACGGGAAACTGAAAATGTGTTCACAGGTTGCTCCGGGCTTTAAAATGGAAAAAATGAATCCGTTGAAGCCTGCTTTTTTATACTAAGTTGGCATTATAAAAAAGCATTGCTTATCAATTTGTTGCAACGAACAGGTCACTATCAGTCAAAATAAAATCATTATTTGATTTCAATTTTGTCCCACTCCCTGCCTCTGTCATCACGATACTGTGATGCCATGGTGTCCGACTTATGCCCGAGAAGATGTTGAGCAAATTTATCGCTTATCTGCTTCTCATAGAGTCTTGCAGACAAACTGCGCAACTCGTGAAAGGTTGGCGGATCCCCTTCGAAGGAAAGACCTGATGCTTTTCGTGCGCGCATAAAATACCTTGATACTGTGCCGGATGAAAGCGGTTCACGACGAGTAGATGCAATTATGGTTTCTCCGCCAAGAATCTCTTTGCATTTATCAAGTGTTTCCTTCATTGATATCCCGAGAGCATCAACATGCAATGTTGTAGGGATGGCAATTTTTACGCCTGTTTTGCTTTGCTCGACATAAAGATATCCATCTACGATATCAGACCACTTCATTTCGCATAAATCACCAACTCGCTGCCCGGTAACAACAGCCAGTTCCATTGCAAGTCTGAGCCAACATGGTGATGATTCTGCTGCTTGATAAATTTTCAGGTATTCGTCAGCCGTAAGTCTTGATCTCCTTACCTCTGATTTTGCTGCGCGAGTGGCAGCGACCGGGTTTGTTGTTATATGGCCTTCAGCTATTGCCTCTCGGAATGCATCGCTCAGTGTTGATCTGATTAACTTGGCTGACGCCGCCTTGCCCTCGTCTATGTATCCATTGAGCATTGCCGCAATTTCTTTTGTGGTGATGTCTTCAAGTGGAGCATCAGGCAGACCCCTCCTTATTGCTTTAATTTTGCTCATGTAATTTATGAGTGTCTTCTGCTTGATTCCTCTGCTGGCGAGGATTTTTTCGTAGCGATCAAGCCATGAATGTAACGTAACAGAATTATCACTGTTGATTCTCGCTGTCAGAGGCTTGTGCTTGTGTCCTGAAAATAACTCAATGTTGGCCTGTATAGCTTCAGTGATTGCTATCCTCCTGTCTCGGCCTAATCCAAACTCTTTACCCGTCCTTGGGTCCCTGTAGCAGTAATATCCATTGTTTCTTATATAAAGATTAGGGGGTAAATCCCGGCGCTCATGACTTCGCCTTCTTCCCATTTTTGATCCTCTTCAAAAGGCTACCTGTTACTGGTCGATTTAAGTCAACCTTTACCGCTGATTCGTGGAACAGATACTCTCTTCCATCTTTAACCGGAGGAGGGAATATCCTGCACTCGCGTACCCATCGACGAACTGTTTCAAGGCTTCTTGGGCGTCGCTGGCGTGCGTTCCACTCCTGAAGTGTCAAGTACATCGCAAAGTCTCCGCAATTACACGCAAGAAAAAGCCGCATTGATGCGGCGATGGTAGGTCTGGATATCTTGAGAAATGAACAGGCCTCATCGAGTGTGAGGCTGTGGTTAGTACTTGCGTAGCTCGCTAATTCTTCTGTAAGTTTCTGGTGCTTTGTTTCCGTGTATCTTCATTTCAGACTTCAACAGAGCAACGAGAGAATCCCATTCGTTGAGGATGCCTTTGAATGCCGGAACGCGCTTTGCAACCTTGTCGAATGAATCTCTGATTTCTGGAATCTGCTCAACAAGTGCAACGCATCGTCGGAAATCGGCTGCGTCATGTGGAGCACCGAAGTGATGACCATAGATATTCTTTTTCAGTCCACATGCGATTGAGGCAAGAGTTGCGCTACTGATGCCGACATCGCCAGTCGTTTGCCATTTCAAAATCTTCATAGCCAAATCTGACATTTCTTGTCTCCAATAAAAAACCGCCATCAGGCGGCTTGGTGTTCTTTCAGTTCTTAAATTCGAATCAGCCTTTGGTCACCCAGCATTGTGAGTCACCATTACACGGGCATGAATTAACAGGAACTCTCTCGCCGCACTTACCGCAACGTTTTATGCTGATCGATTTTATACGCCAGCGCACAAGTGCATCATCCTGGCGGCTCAGTAACGCGATGTACTCACCAAACTCGTAAGGCGCACGCCTGAAGCGACGCGTGGCACAGTTACGCTCCAGCATTTCAATTTCCTGAGCATCAAGTACAAGCTCCAGCTTACGCATACCGGATGATGCTTGCTTGGCTCTCTGATCGGCTTTGCGCTCTGCTGCTGATTTAGCCATTCTGCTTTTCCTGCATCAGGAGAAAGACAATCATAGCGGCGCGGATGCTTCCGATATCTCTTTATGCGATAAGCACATACAAGCAGCGAACCATCAACTGGAGTGAGTGAGGAATCGACCACAAGCAACGCCCCTTGCAATATGCCTTCGCGGTAATGGCTGTCACCCGCGGAACAATTTATCTGCTGGCTGCATGAAAAGCCAGCAATACAACTTTTGCTGACTTTCCACCGTTAACGCGACACAACCTTTGTTCCTGAGCTTCACGTTGCAGAGCCGATAATCTCCGTCTCTTTAAATTAAAAAGACGGAGACTATTAAAAACTCATTAAAACATCAGGAAACAACAGATTCCCCGTAAAACGCTACAGCCTGTGCAGACTGGGAGTCCATATCATCATGGAGATCTCTGGAGTATGGGAGGGAGTTGACTGTCGATATAAATATACTGTCATTTTCTAAAGTGAAAATTTCTGATTCGAGACTACCAATATCACCACGTACAGGATTAGTCCACCCACTAAACAGTAAAAATCCCCATTCCTGAAAAAGCCCGGAATTCACTTCACGTTTTACATCATGAAACATTTCTCCCGTCAGTTCATCGAAAGGGACATTATTGATATCGCGTCGTGCCGGGACAGTCCCTTTTTTATCCTCAATCCAAAACAATGCATCGTAAAATCTGTCCGACGTTGCGGTACGAGGTTTAAAGAAGCGATAAGGTTTAATTAAATAAGATGACACATTTTTCCCTGTGGCTTTATCCTTCGCAAAAATAACAAATGTTTTACCAATGCAACTTTCATCAATATCATTTGAAAATGACACCACGCCGTCCTGATTTACAGTCAGCGAATTGTCTCCCGCATTGGTGACAACACTCCAGTCCAACGTATTATTATTGACAACATCATTGTCAACCACCATCTGAAATGTCGCGCCTGGAAATAATGTTTTCGGGAATGAACCATTAGCCATGTCTTTTTTTATATCGAACACATGGTGGCTCACTAGAACACCGGTAATTTTGGGCATAAAAAACTCCTTATTTGTTTAATTGAAATGCGATCAATAAATTCGATCACCAAAGAGATATTATTACTTTTACAAGAATAAATGTTGTTATTTGTTTATTATAAAACAATCATCACCCAGAAAAGAAAAAGATGCAGCTCGTTAACAAAAACCTTTGTGGCATATTAAGGTTGTGTCGCGTTAACGGTGGAAAGTCAGCAGATAAAATTGTTCTGTGGGTGACAATCCATCACCCTGAGGATGCTGATATTGCCCCTTGCGCATCATGTGGATTAATTCAACGCCGGCCAGTATCGTAGCCGTTCCATGAAATAGGTGTGCAAGTTCTCCGGTTGCTCACGGGCTACCTGTTCTGCAATTACCGGTATATTCATCCGCTCTTTGTAGGCAACGCCGCTGGCGGCCAGGTCAACGTTGTAGTGGTCAACAAAAACTGGC
>NZ_RHJQ01000046.1:0-2238 GCF_004211995.1 Escherichia sp. E14S1 | reverse complement strand
CATAGTTACGGATCCGATAGGGCTGCTTGGTGGAATAAACTTATACCAATACGCGCCGAATCCGCTGAGGTGGATTGATCCACTTGGGCTAAAATCATGTTTCTCTAGTAGTACAGGCCAGAAACGTGCTGAAGATATTATCAAAAAGCATGGCGGGATTCAGACCGCTGAGAATCGATATCAGATGCCTAATCGTCGAGCTGCAAGACAGGCTGCATCAGAAATTGCGGGGAATCTCGGTTCTGATCGTATCATAACAAGAAAGCCTGACTTTAGAGGTGGTCCATATACGTGGAAAGATTCTCAAGGACGTATAGGTGCTACAAACGCAAGTGGAACTGCGGGGTGGCGTGATGACATTTTAGGACATCCTGAATTCGGGGCTGGTTCCCATGTCAATGCCTGGAATGAGGCAGAGGGTATTTTAAGTAATTTACATTTGGATTATTAAAATGGATAAAATTATATTCAGATCCGAGTCTGATAGAGAGAATGCAAAGGCAAGTGATACCGAAGCTATTTGGTATACAGTAGTGAATGAGCTGAAACAATCAGAACAAATGGCAAGTACAAATCCATGGAACCAAGATGATGCGATTATAAAGAAAAGATTTTGTTTATTAGATGATTGTGTTATTTCTATACGTTCGGCAAGAGCTGAAGATCGAATAGAAAAAAGAGATTATAATAAAGGGTATTATTTTATTGAGATAATGAACCAAGATGAATCGATAAAATTTAGCTCACATAAAATATATTCATGGGAACAAGTTATTGAATGTGCGTCTTGGTTCAAAGGAGTATCTTTTTTAGCTGCGCAAAGAATATGGAAAGTAAAGAAGTTGTAATGGAGTAGAATTGAAATAAGGGATGTTACCAGATATTATTTAGCACCCAGTGGATTGGAGTATGGTGATTGCTCCTTACTTTTTCTGAAACTATGCCTTGATGTCGCAAGGCGGGATTGCACTGCAACCTTCTGAGGTACTACGACTCGGACTGTGGAACATTTACGTAACCCGATCCGATAGGGCTGGCGGGGGGAATAAACCTTTACCAGTATGCACCAAATCCAATAAGTTGGATCGATCCATTAGGTCTGAAATGTGGCCCAATGGTGAAGAAAGTTAATGGACGTAATCCTAGCAATAGTGCATATGCAGGAAGAATATATCCAGCAAGTAAGTTACCTGTTGATATAAGAGGTAAATACCCCCATGGTGTCCCATTTAACCATGCTGGTTTCCCTGATTTTTCACGTTATTCGATTAAAAATACCCGTATAGAATTAGGCTCTTCTAGAGATATAGATTTTGCTAGGGCTGATAGAGTCGCTGGATATGGTCCGGGTAACCCTCGGCCTGAAGGATATACTTGGCACCATCATCAGGACTCAGGATATATGCAATTAGTTCCATCTGATATTCATGATGCAGTAAGACATACTGGTGCAGGGAAAGATCATCAGAAGTACACTTTTTGTACTAAATAATTCGCATTTTATGTTTAATAATTGAGATATTCCTTATTACCTAAAACTGTTTTTTATTGCTTATACATGATCAAATATTCCTTGCATAATTAAGGAGAACAAAATGGAACTTAAAAAATTGATGGAACATATTTCTATTATTCCCGATTACAGACAAACCTGGAAAGTGGAACATAAATTATCGGATATTCTACTGTTGACTATTTGTGCCGTTATTTCTGGTGCAGAAGGATGGGAAGATATAGAGGATTTTGGGGAAACACATCTCGATTTTTTGAAGCAATATGGTGATTTTGAAAATGGTATTCCTGTTCACGATACCATTGCCAGAGTTGTATCCTGTATCAGTCCTGCAAAATTTCACGAGTGCTTTATTAACTGGATGCGTGACTGCCATTCATCAAATGATAAAGACGTCATTGCAATTGATGGAAAAACGCTCCGGCATTCTTATGACAAGAGTCGCCGCAAGGGAGCGATTCATGTCATTAGTGCGTTCTCAACAATGCACAGTCTGGTCATCGGACAGATCAAGACAGATGAGAAATCTAATGAGATCACAGCTATCCCTGAACTTCTTAACATGTTGGATATTAAAGGAAAAATTATCACAACTGATGCGATGGGGTGCCAGAAAGATATTGCAGAGAAGATACAAAAACAGGGAGGTGATTATTTATTCGCTGTAAAAGGAAATCAGGGGCGGCTTAATAATGCCTTTGAGAAAAAATTTCCACTGAAAGAAT